>JAFLDU010000075.1 GCA_017309145.1 Zoogloea sp.
TGTTGGTCAGCGATGCCTGGAAGGCCAGGGCCGCGCCGCGAAAGCTGGTTTCGATACTGGCCGGCATCTGCAGGTCGCGCTCCACTGCGCGGATCGCCTCCACGGCATCCCCCAGCGCCGCGCCCGGCGCCAGGTTGAAGGACACCGTTACCGCCGGGAACTGCCCGATGTGATTCACCGCCAGGCTCGCCGGCCGCTCGATGACCCGCGCCACCGACGATACCGGCACCTGCACGCCTCCGGCGCCCGGCACATACAGGCTGGCAATGGCGCCCGGCCCGCTGCGGAACTCGGGCTGCACTTCCAGCACCACGCGGTACTGGGTGGCCTGGGTGAAGATGGTGGAGATCAGGCGCTGGCCATAGGCGTTGTAGAGGGCGTTGTCGATGGCCGCGGTGCTTACCCCGAGGCGCGCCGCGGCGGCCCGGTCGATCTCGACCCAGGCCTGCAGGCCCTTGTCCTGCAGGTCGCTGGCCACGTCGGCGAGCTGCGGCAGGGCCTTCAGGCTGTCCACCAGGCGCGGCACCCATTCGGCCAGGGCGGCACTGTCCGGCGACTGCAGGGAGAACTGATACTGGGTGCGGCTGACCCGGTCTTCGATGGTCAGGTCCTGCACCGGCTGCATGTACAACGCGATGCCGGCCACCTTGCGCACCTCCGGCGCCAGCCTGCGGATCACCTCGCTGGCGCTGGCGTCCCGCTCGGCCAGGGGCTTCAGTGTGATGTTCATGCGCCCGCTGTTGAGGGTGGCATTGGTGCCATCCACCCCGATGAAGGAGGACAGGCTGGCCACCGCCGGATCCTTCAGCACCACCTCGGCGAGGGCCTGCTGGCGCGCTGCCATGGCCTGGAAGGAGATGGACTGGTCCGCCTCGGTAATGCCCTGGATGGTCCCGGTGTCCTGCACCGGGAAGAAGCCTTTGGGCACCGCAACATAGAGCAGCACGGTGAGGCCGAGGGTGGCCAGGGCCACCAGCAAGGTCAGGCCCTGGCGCTCGAGCACCCATTCCAGCATCACCCCGTAGCGGGCGATGACCCGCTCGAAGAACGCCCCCACCGCCCGGTTCAACCGCCCCTGCTCCTGCTCGGGCACATGGCGCAGCAGCCGGGCACACATCATCGGGGTGAGCGTCAGCGACACGAAGGCGGAGATCAGGATGGCGATCGCCAGGGTGATCGCGAACTCCCGGAACAGGCGCCCGACCACGTCGCCCATGAAGAGCAGCGGGATCAGCACGGCGATGAGGGAGAAGGTCAGCGAGATGATGGTGAAGCCGATCTGCTTCGCCCCCTTGAGGGCCGCCTGCATGGGGGATTCGCCCTCCTCCACGTAGCGGGCGATGTTCTCGATCATCACGATGGCGTCGTCCACCACGAAGCCGGTGGAGATGGTGAGGGCCATCAGGGTGAGGTTGTTGAGGCTGAAGCCGGCCAGGTACATGACACCGAAGGTGCCGACCAGGGACAGGGGCACCGCCACGCTGGGGATGATGGTGGCTGGCACGCTGCGCAGGAACAGGAAGATCACCATCACCACCAAGGCCACCGCGAACATCAACTCCACCTGCACGTCGTGCACCGAGGCGCGGATGGTGGTGGTGCGGTCGGACAGCACCCGCAACTCCAGCGAGGCCGGCAGGCTGGCGGTCATCTGGGGCAGCAGCGCGGTGACCCGGTCGGCCACCTCGATCACGTTGGCACCGGGCTGGCGCTGCACGTTGATGATCACCGCCGCGGTCTGGTCGGCCCAGGCTGCCAGGCGGATGTTCTCGGCATCGTCCTTGAGGGTGGCCACGTCGGACAGGCGCACCGGGCTGCCGTTCTTGTAGGCCACGATCAGCCCCCGGTACTCGTCGGCCGACTTGAGCTGGTCGTTGGCGTCCAGGGTGGACGCGCGCTGGGGGCCGTCGAAGCTGCCCTTGGCCTGGGTCACGTTGGCATTGGCCACCGCCGTGCGGATGTCCTCCAGGCCCAGCCCGTAGGCCGCCGCCGCGGTGGGGTTGACCTGCACCCGCACCGCCGGTCGGCGTCCGCCGGCGATGCTCACCAGGCCGACCCCCGGCACCTGGGAGATCTTCATGGCCAGGCGGCTCTCCACCAGGTCGTGGATGCGCGTGATGGGCAGGCTGGGCGAGGTCACCGCCAGGGTCAGGATGGGCGCATCGGCCGGATTGACCTTGCTGTAGGTGGGCGGCGCAGGCAGGTCGTTGGGCAACAGGCTGGAGGCCGCGTTGATGGCCGCCTGGACCTGCTGCTCGGCCACGTCCAGCCCCATCGTCAGAGCGAAGCGCAAGGTGATCACCGAGGCGCCGCCCGAGCTGCTGGAGGACATCTCGTCCAAGCCCGGCATCTGCCCGAACTGGCGCTCCAGCGGCGCGGTGACCGCCGAGGTCATCACGTCCGGGCTGGCCCCGGGGTAGAGGGTCTTGACCTGGATGGTGGGGTAATCCACCTCGGGCAGGGCCGAGATGGGCAGCAACCGGTAGGCAACGAAGCCCACCAACAGGATGGCGACCATCAGCAGCGAGGTCGCCACCGGCCGCAGGATGAACAGACGCGACGGATTCATGGAGGCGGCCCGTCAGTGGGCCGGCCGGCCACCGGGGCCGCCACGCTTCCTCTCCCGTCCCGGGGCATTCACCGCCTTCGCGTCGATGGGCTCCACGCGGGCCCCATCCTTCAGCTTGTCGAGGCCGTCCACCACCACCTTGTCGCCGACGGCCAGGCCGTCCTCGACCGCAGCCTTGCCCGCATCCACCGGACCGAGCCGCACCGGCACCGCGCTGACCTTGCCCTCGTCACCCAGGCGATACACGAAACTGCCCTTGCTGCCCTGCTGTACCGCCGCCATCGGCACGGTAACCACGTCGGTCAGGGTGTCCAGCAGCAGACGTACATTGACGAACTGGTTCGGAAAGAGGCTGCCGTCCTTGTTGTCGAAGTCGGCCTTGAGTTTGACGGTGCCGGTGGCGGTGTCGATCTGCGCATCCACCGCCAGCAGGCGGCCCTCGGCCAGGCGGTTCTTCATCTCCCGGTCCCAGGCTTCGACCTTCAGCCCCCTGCCCTCGCGCAGGCGCTTCCGGATGGCCGGCAGACGCTCCTCGGGTACCGCGAAGATAGCGGTGATCGGCGTCATCTGGGCGATGGTGACCAGGCCAGCCGTGTCCGAGGCCTTGACCATGTTGCCCGGATCCACGGCGCGCAGGCCGACCCGGCCGGAGATCGGTGCCTTGATGGTGGTGTAGGACAGCTGCAGCTCGGCGCTCTTCACTGCAGCCTCGTCCGCCTGCACCGTGCCCTGATACTGCCGCACCAGGGCATCCTGGGTATCGACCTGCTGCTTGGCGATGGAGTCCTGGGCCAGCAGGCCCTTGTAGCGCTCGAGGTCCAACTTGGCGTTCTTCAGCAGCGCCGCGTCGCGGGCCAGCTGGCCGCGGGCCTGTTCGAGGGCGGCCTTGAAGGGCTCCGGGTCGATGCGCGCGAGCAGGTCGCCGGCCTTGACCGCCTGCCCTTCAGTGAAGCGTACCTCCAGCAACGGGCCATCCACCCGGCTGCGCACGGTGACCAGATTGCGCGGCACCACGTTGCCGAGGGCCGGCACGGTGACACGCACCTCGCCGGTCCCCAGGGTCTGCAGCGTCACCGGCACCGGGCGCTCGCCGCGCATGCCCGGGCCACCCCGCGGCCCGGCGGCTTCCTTGCCCGCACCGCTGTCACTCGGCGCACCGCCCCGATACACGTAATAGCCGCCTCCCGCAGCGAGGGCCAGGCCTACGATCCAGGGCCACAGACGATTACGTTTAGGAGCAGGAGATGCACTTGCAGGAGACGGGCTGGACATGAGTGGCTTTCAGGAAAACTCCGGCTCGCCGGCCGGATCGGCAGGACACGAATGCTACACGATGGACCTTCGCGACTGCCTACTGACCCAGCCCCCCAAAAAACGATCCCCGCAGTGCAAAAAAAGACCTACGGAGCCTCTTCGCCGAACGGACTGCCTATGAGACACTTTTTTTGACGTTTTAACCCTCCCGTCTTAAGGGATTTGCCTCATAGTCAGAGTGTGCCGCAGTGCATAGCCAATTGGAGAGCTACACCATGCCGCCTGTGCCGGCCTCATCACAGCCCAGTTCCCAGGACCTGCTGTCCATCATCCGCGTACAGACCGAGATCGCACGCTTGGGGCTCGACCTCGACGCGGTGATGGCGCTGGCGGTGAAGGCCTGCATGGAACTCTCCGGTGCAGACGGCGCCGCCGTGGAGATCGCCGAAGGCCCGTTGATGGTCTACAAAGCTGCGACAGGCTCAGCGTCGGCCCAGATTGGTCTGAGCGTCAATGCCGAACACAGCCTGTCGGGCCTGTGCGTGCAGACCGGCGTCCCCCTGTGGTGCGACGATGCGGAGAGCGATCCGCGGGTGGACCTCGAGGCCTGTCGCCGGGTAGGCCTGCGCTCCATGGCCGTCGTGCCCCTGCGCCATGACACCGAGACCGTCGGCGTGCTCAAGGTCCTGTCCCTGCGGCCGGCTGCCTTCGACAGCCGCCAGATCGAGATCCTGAAGCTGATGGCCGACCTGCTCGCCGCGTCCATGTATTTCGCCGCCCGTTGCGGCAGGGATGCCCTCTTCCACCGGGCCACCCACGACCTGCTCACCGGCCTGGCCAACCGCTCACTGTTCATCGACCGGCTGCGCAACGCCCTGCTGCAGGCGGACCGGGAAGGCAACCAGACCGGTGTGCTGATGGTGGATATGGACGAACTCAAGAAGATCAACGACCGCTACGGCCACCGTATCGGCGACGTCGCCATCCGCGAGTTCGCCAGCCGCCTGCAGGGCGGCGCGCGCCGCTCCGACACGGTGGCACGGCTGGGGGGCGACGAGTTCGGGATCGTCCTCAGCCCCACCGCCAGTTCGGATGGTCTGCGCGCCAGCACCGACCGCCTGATCCGCCGGGTCCAGGGGCCGTTGATGGTGGATGGTCGTCAGATCGACCTCGGCGCAAGCTTCGGGGCTGCACTCTACCCCGACGACGCCACCGACATCGACAGCCTGCTCGAGAAGGCCGACCAGGCGATGTACGTCATCAAGCGCGAACGCAAGAGCCAGGCTCACCAGCAGGCAGACTGAGGCAGAGGGCTTGTAGGGGCGGGATCAAAATCCTGCATTGACCCGGGCCCTCGCCCTTGCCTTGTGGCGCCAGCGCACCCAGCCCGTCACCGCCAGCACGGCAGGCACCAGAACGGCGAGACAGGCCAGCGGCCGGCCAGAACCCGGCAAGGCGGTCGCCTGCCTGATCGAACAGCACAGCTCCGGCCGCGACAATGCCGCAGCGCTGGCCTACTTCCACTCGGCCAGCGCGCGCTGAGGGGTAGCCGGCCTCAACCAGCGACCGGCTTCACCTTTCCCGCCGCGAGCTTCGCGCGGCTGCGGGCTTCCTCCACGTCGGCTCCGTTAGCCACCGCCACGCCCATGCGGCGCTTGGTGAAGGCCTCCGGCTTGCCGAACAGGCGCAGGTCGGTGTCCGGCACGGCAAGGGCCTCGGCCACGCCCTCGAAGGCGATGCCACTGGCTTCCATCCCCCCGTAGATCACCGCCGAGGCTCCCGGCGCGCGCAGGCGCACATCCACCGGCAGGCCGAGGATGGCCCGGGCGTGGAGCTCGAACTCGGAGAAGCGCTGGGAGCACAGGGTGACCAGACCGGTGTCGTGCGGGCGCGGACTGACTTCGGAGAACCACACCTGGTCGCCCTTCACGAACAGCTCCACGCCGAACAGCCCACGCCCGCCCAGGTTGGCGGTGACGGCACCAGCGATCTCCCGCGAGCGGGCCAGGGCCGCCGGGCTCATGGCCTGAGGCTGCCACGACTCCACGTAGTCGCCCGAAACCTGCACGTGGCCGATGGGGTCGCAGAAATAGGTCTGCACCGTGCCGCTGGCATCGCAGGCGCGCACGGTGAGCTGGGTGATCTCGTAGTCGAAATCGATGAAGCCCTCAACGATCACCTTCCCCTGATTGACCCGGCCGCCCGCCGCGGCGTAATCCCAGGCCGTCTGCAGGTCGGCCGGCCCCTTGAGCAGGGACTGGCCCTTGCCCGACGAAGACATCACCGGCTTGACGATGCACGGGTAGCCGATGGCCGGCTGACCGTCACTGCCTTCGATGGCAGCCCGCAGTTGCGCAAGGGATTCGGCAAAGCGGTAGGGCGAGGTGGGCAGGCCCAGTTCCTCGGCCGCCAGGCGGCGGATGCCCTCCCGGTTCATGGTGAGTTGGGCGGCCCGGGCAGTGGGTATCACCTCGGCCAGTCCCTCGGCTTCGAGCTGCACCAGCATGTCGGTAGCGATGGCCTCAATCTCGGGCACGATCAGGTGGGGCTTCTCCTGCTCCACCAATGCGCGCAGCGCGGCGCCGTCGGTCATGGGGATCACATGCGCCCGGTGGGCCACCTGGTGGCCGGGGGCGTTGGGGTAGCGATCCACGGCAATGGTCTCGACCCCCAGGCGCTGCAAGGCGATCAGGACTTCCTTGCCCAGCTCGCCGGAGCCGAGGAGCATCACGCGCAGGGCGCTAGGAGAGAGGGGGGTGCCGAGTTTCATGGGATCGCTCCGGGAGAGGGTGGGAGCGGGATTATACGGACCCTGAAGGGTCCGGCTATGCACGAACTCCGAGCGCTCCCGGCGGGCGGAGGGTGGAACGGTGCGCGAAGCGATGAGTCCGCGCATCTCCCTCGTCAAGCGCGAGGCGCCGGAGGCGCAGTCGGGTGAATGCGCCGAAGGGGCGACGCGCTTACGTGCGGTACTCGCCGCCCGCGGCACGTGCGAACACCGCGCCCACGGGAAAAGGATTTACGACACCCTCTGAAGCCGCCCGCAGGGGCTGGATCACAATCCGCGGGCGGCTGAAGCTGCCCCTGCGTGGCCCCTGGCATTCGCCCTTGCCCTTGCCTTATGGCGCCAGCGCACCCAGCCCGTCACCACCAACACGGCAGGCACCAGACCGGCGAGACAGGCCAGTACCCGACCCATCAGGCCGAAGGCCTCGCCGTTGTGCAGCGGGTGCATCCAGGCCATGAAACCATCGCCGGCACTCCCTGCCCGGGGGGCACGTACATGCAGCACCGCAGCACTGGACGGGTCGATCCATACCTGGGCGCGGGGAAAGCGGCGGCCCGGCTCTCCCGGCGTGTGGAGGCGCACCGAGATCGGCCGTCCCGCCGCACCCGGCGTCTCGATCCAGCGCAGCTCACCGTCGGGAAACTCGCGGCGGGCGATGGCCACCGCCTCGTCCAGCGACAGGCTGGGCCCGCCTTCCTCCACCAGCCCGCCCGGCGCCCGATAGAAGGGCGTCAGCGGAGAGAAGGCCTCGACGCCGCCACGGGCCAGTTCCGGCAGACCCAGCACGCTGCCGGTGAAGGCCAGCACGATCAGCAGGAGCCCCCCATAAACGCCCGACAGCACATGCAGGTCATAGGTGGCCCTGACCATCCCCGGACGCAGCTGCGGTTTCAGCGCGGCCGCCAGGCGGGCCCGGCTGGGCCACCACAGCACAACCCCGCTGAGCAAGGACGCCAGCAACACCAACCCGGCATAGCCGACCACATCCCTGCCGGTCTGCCCGAGCAACAGCGTGTAGTGCAGGTCGTACAGCCAGGTGACGGCGTACTCACCCCAGAAGCGCTGGCTGGTCTCCTCGAGGGTGCCCGGGTCGAGGGTCAGCATCAGCGGCGCAAAGCCGCGCCCAGCGGTTTCCAGCGGATTGTAGTAGCGCACCATGAGGGGTCGCTGCGGCCCCAGCGGCATCTCGATGCGCCACGGCCCGGTCCGCTCGGGATGGAGCGCCCTCAGGCGGGCCAGCACGGCATCCGGTGATGGCGGCGCGGCAGGCCGCGCCACCCGGATCGCCGGGTTGAGCAGGCCATCCAGCTCCGGGTAGAACACCAGCGCGCTGCCGGTCAGCCCCAGCAGCGCGAACAACAGGCCAGCCCCCAGCCCGAGCCAGAGGTGCACAGTCAGCCAGCGACGGCGGGCTGCAGCGCGCACGGCAGGATCGACCGGCTCAGAACTTCATCGCCAGCGTGCCATACACACTGCGCGGCGTGCCCGGCGCGTGCAGGCTCTGGGCTCCATCCCACCACACGTATTCGCTGTAGCGATCGAACAAGTTGCGCACCATCAGCTCCACGCTGAGCGCAGGGCTCAAGCGGTAGGCGGCGGACAGGTTGACGTGGGTGTAGCCGCCGAACTTGCCGGTGGCGTTGGTGCGCTCCAGGTAGTAGCTGGTCTGGCCGTTGAGCCAGGCCGACAGGCGCAGGGCCTCGCTGGCCTGGTAATCGGAACCGGCGGCATAGAGCAGTTGCGGCACATGGTCGATCTGCTTGCCGAGGCTGGCCGGCGAGGAGGCGTCCGCCTGCAGGATCTTCGAGCGCTGGATGGCCGTCGATGCCCACAGGCCGAGGCCCGCGGTCGGCCGCGCATTGAGCTGCAGGTCGATACCCTGGCGGCGGGTCTGGCCGATGTTCTCGGCGTCGTTGGCCGGGTCGTTGAGCTTGCGGCGGGCCTCGTTGGACGCCGTCTGGCGCCACACCGCGACGCGACCGTCGAGCCAGGCCAGGGGCCGGAACTTGAGGCCAGCCTCGAGGCCCTCATTAATTGACGGGGCCAGGCTGGCGCTCTGGTTCACCTTGTAGGACGCGGTGCCCACCCCCACCTGGAAGCTGCGCCCCCAGTTGCCATACACCGACCACGCCTCCGAGGGCGCATAGACTGCCGAAAGCTTGGGCTGCTTGATGTTGCCGTAGTCGTTGACGTCGTAGGTCCGGCCGTTGAGCAGGTTGGTGTAGCTGCCGTCGATCCGGTCGACGCGGAAGGCCGGCGTCAGGGTCAGGCCCGGCAGGGGCTTCACCACGGCCTGCACGAAGGCTCCAGCGGTGTTGAAGTCGAACTGCTGGTTGCGCGTCTGGCTCTGCCGCACCTGGGCCACGGTGGTATAGCGCTGGCTGCGGTTATCCTGGTGCTCGGCATCCACCCCGGCCATCACCGCCAGGTCGCCGATCAGCGTCTTGCCCGCGCGCCAGGTCAGGGTGGTGGAGGCGCCGGTGTGGGTCTCGGCGACGATGCGTTCCTGCTGGGCGGCGCCCGCAGAGAACTTCACGAAGCGCCGATCGTCCAGGTTGTTGAGATAGAGCTGGCCCGTCCAGAACAAGCGCTCACCGAACTCCGACTCCCCCTGCAGGGCAAACTGGCTCACCTGACGGCGGTCCTCGTCCGTCGCGTTGTGGGCTGGCGACTGGTCGGGGTTGGCCTTGACCTGGGCCTGGGTCAGATAGCCGGCCTCCTCGGCGGTGGCCGTGTAATGGCGGGCGATCAGGCCGAAGCGGGACGTTCCGCCCGTCGGGGTGATGAACCACTTGCCGGAGAAGCTGCCGCTCTCCGCATTGGCGTGGTCCCGGTAGCCATCGGTCCGGTTGATGGACACCGCATAGTTCTGGGCCAGCCCGTCCTTTTCGATGCCTGCAGCCGCCTGCAGCTCACCGGTGGCGAAGCTGCCCACGGTGGCCCGACCGAGCAGGTAGTTACCGCCGCTCCGGGTGCTGATGTTGGCGTTGCCGGCGATGTTGTGCAGCCCGTAGCGGGGATCGTTGGTGCCGCGCACCACCTCGATGGACTCGATGTCCAGGCGCGGCGCCAGATCGATGTAGGGCATGTTGCCATCGTTACTGTTGGACGGCACCCCGTCGATCAGCAGCTTGACGGCATTGATCTCCCCCTCGCCGTTGAAGGCCCGGAGGGAAAACTTGCCCGAGGTGGTGCCCTGGTTGAACTGGGTCAACATCACCCCCGGCACTTGGCCGAAGAGTTCCCAGTTATTGTTCACCACCTGATTCTCGATGCGTTCAGTCGGCAGAACATCCACCGAGGTCAGCAGGCGCTTCGCTTCCAGGGGCCCGCCGGCGCTGCCACTGACCACGACCTGACCGAGAGTGAGCACGGGGCTGTCACCCGGCACCGCTTCGGCGGCCAAGGCACCGGAAGCAGGAAGCAGGCCGCTGGCGAGGGCCAACGCAAGTGCGTGGGGGATGGGGCGAAGGATAGACATCTTTTTTCCTGGGAGTCGGCAATGGGTGCGGACTCTAGCAAGACCAGGCGGCGCGACAACTTGATCCGGGGCAGAATCAGGCGGACTGCGACACCATGTCGCAGCCCAAGGCGACTACATCCGCCGTCGCGTGTGGATCGCTGCCCCGGTCGATAAGAAAGGCAGGAAGACGCCGCTTGATTTAGGATGAGCGGTCTTCCGCCCACCCCGACTGCCTCATGCCTCCGGCCCCCTTGCTCGAGCTCACCCGTTCAGAATTCCTGGCTGCAGGTCACACCCTCGAAAATGTGCGGAGGGATTTTCCCGAATGGCATCGGGGGCGTCCCCGTTACCTCCTGTGGGCCATCGATGCCGATCAGCCCTCCGTCCGAGCTGAGATGGCGCAGGCTGCCGATCATCTGCAGGATCTGCTTCTTGACGGCTACGTCCGCCAGCCCCATGTCACCCTGGCCCTGTGCGGCTTCCCCACCGATGATCCGCAACGGGAGGACGACTTCGGCCCCGCCGCGCTGCTCGCGCAGCTCAAGGCCCTGCGGGCTGCGCCCTGTGCCCCCTTCATGCTGCAGATCGGGCAGCTGGCGAGCTTTTCCTCCGCGCCCTTTCTGGCCGTCCAGGATCTGGAAGGCGGTCTGGGCGTGCTGCGCAAGGCCTTGTCGGCCACGACACATCCAACCGGTGGCCGCTACGTACCCCATGTCACGGTGGGCCTCTACCGGGGTTGTTATCCTACCCCGCAGGTCCAGGCCCGCCTGGATGCGCATGCGGCCCAGCCCGTGCTGTGTCCGGTCGACCGGATCAGCCTGATGAGCTATGCCTCGGCCGAGATCGGCGGCACGCTGGCGCATCTGGCCGACTACGATCTGGCCAGCCGGGTTCTGGTGTGGCGTGACGAGGCGCTCTCCCTGCATTTCGGTTCAAGCACCTCCGCAGCCCATCATTCGCGCTCACCTGAAGGCTCCATCCACTAGAGTTAAGCTGTCCCTCATCCCGATACCACGTCGATGTCCCTCCAGCGCAACCTGACCACCCCTCACCGCGCGATCCTCAAGATCGTGCTGGTGTATGCGCTGGCGGCCGGGGCCTGGATCGTCCTTTCGGACAAGCTGCTCTTCCTGGCAGGGCTCGAGTCCGACACGGCGCTGTTCAGCACCCTCAAGGGCCTGTTCTTCGTGGCGGTGACCTCACTGCTGTTGTACGGCATGCAGCGCCGGGCCTGGGCGCGCTATACCCAGGCGATCAACGAGCGCCTCGATGCACTGAACCTCCTCGAAACGGTCACCAATGCGTCCGAAGACGCGATCTTCGCCAAGGACAGGCAGGGCCGCTACCTCATCCTCAACCGGGCCGCCAGCCGCTTCATCGGCAAACCGCCCAGTGATGTCGTCGGCAAGGATGACCGGGCCCTTTTTCCGGCGGAGCAGGCCGACATGCTCCTGGCCATCAACGAGCGGATCGTCGCCGGCAAGATCACCAGCACCCACGAGGAGACCATCGATACCAGCTTCGGCATCCGCACCTTCCTGGCCACCAAGGGGCCCCTTCTCGACGACGACGGGTCGGTGCTCGGTACCTTCGGCATCTCCCGGGACATCACGGAAAGCAAGCAGGTGCAGGACGAGTTGGCCCGCCACCGGGCCCGCCTGGAGAGTCTGGTCGAGCAGCGCACCGCCGAACTCGGCGCCGCCAAGGAAGCCGCAGAAGCCGCCAGCATCGCCAAGAGCGTTTTCCTGGCCAATATGTCCCACGAGATCCGGACACCGCTCGGGGCTATTGCCGGCCTGACCCACCTGATGCGCCAGGCCGGCCTGCCCGCCGAGCAGCTCGAACGCCTGAACAAGCTGGAGATGGCCGGCAAGCACCTGCTGGGAGTCATCAACGCCATCCTCGACCTGTCCAAGATCGAGGCCGGCAAGTTCTTCATCGACACCGCCCCCGTACGCCCGGAGGCCCTGCTCGCCGATGTGGCTTCGCTGGTCCACGACAGGGCTCGGGACAAGGGGATCAGCCTGACCACCGAATGCGCCCCCATGCCGGACAACCTGCTCGGCGACCCCACACGGATCCGCCAGGCGCTGCTCAATTTCGCCGTCAACGGCATCAAGTTCACCGACCAGGGCTGCGTGCACATCCGCGCCCGGCTGATCGAAGAATCCGAGCACGACGCCCTGCTGCGCTTCGAGGTGAGGGACACCGGCATCGGCATCGCCCCCGAGGCCCTGGCCCGCCTGTTCAGCGCCTTCGAGCAGGCCGACAACAGCATCTCGCGCAAATACGGTGGCACCGGCCTCGGCCTGGCCTTGTCCCGCAAGCTGGCCCAGCTCATGGGGGGAGATGCCGGCGCCAACAGCCGGCCGGGCGTCGGCAGCACCTTCTGGCTGAGCGTGCGGCTGAGTAAATCGGAACAGCCCCTGGGGCACGGCACACCGCCGCTCCCCGGCCAGGCGCTCCTTGAACTGCAGCGCAAGCACGCTGGACGCCGGATCCTGCTGGTCGAGGACGAACCGGTTAACCGGGAGATCGGCAAACTGGTGCTCGAAGACGCGGGGCTGGCCGTACAGCTTGCCGAGGACGGAGTGGCCGCCCTTGAGCAGGTCCGGCATGAGCGCTTCGACCTGATCCTGATGGACATGCAGATGCCCCGCATGGACGGCCTGGCCGCCACCCGGGCGATCCGGTCCCTGCCGGAAGGGCGGCAGGTCCCCATCGTGGCCCTGACGGCCAACGCCTTCGCGGAGGACCGCATGCGCTGCCAGGACGCCGGCATGAACGACTTCCTATCCAAACCCTTCGAACCCGAACAGTTCTACGTCGTGATCCTGCGCTGGCTGTCCGGCAAAAGCTGAAACCGGCCCTGCCGGGCAGTACAATCCGCGCCCTGCCCTCCAGGACCCCGCCATGCCCATCCATCTGCTGCCCGACCACCTGATCAACCAGATCGCCGCCGGCGAAGTGGTCGAGCGCCCTGCCTCGGTGCTCAAGGAAGTCCTCGAGAACGCCATGGATGCGGGCTCCACGGTGGTGGACGTGCAACTCGAACAGGGCGGCGTGCGGCGCATCCGGGTGGCCGACGACGGTTGCGGCATCCCCAAGGACGAGCTGCCCCTCGCCCTCGAACGCCACGCCACCAGCAAGATCGCCAGCCTCGACGACCTCGAGCGGGTCGGCACCATGGGCTTCCGCGGCGAAGCCCTGGCCGCCATCGCCGCCGTGTCGCGGATGAGCATCACCAGCCGGGCCGACGGCGCCCCCCATGCCTGGCGCATCGACGCCGACCCGCGGGAGCTCGCCCCCGCCGCCCTCAATCACGGCACCGTGATCGACGTGGCCGACCTGTATTTCAATACGCCTGCCCGGCGGAAGTTCCTGAAGAGCGAGGGCACCGAGTTCGCGCACTGCGACGACGTCTTCCGGCGCGTCGCCCTGGCCCGTCCGGACGTGGCCCTGCAACTCAGCCACAACGGCCGGGTCAGCCAGCGGCTGCCCGCCGGCACCCGCGAGGCCCGCGTGCGCGCCCTGCTCGGCGACGACTTCCTGGCCGCCGCCCGCTCGGTAGAAGCGGAATCCGGCCTGCTCCGCGTGCATGGCTTCGCCTCCCTGCCAGCCTATTCGCGCAGCAGCCGGGATGCCCAGTTCTTCTACGTGAATGGCCGCTTCGTGCGCGACAAGCTGGTCACCCACGCCATCCGCGAAGCCTACGCCGACATCCTGCACGGCAGCCGCCACCCGGCCTACGTGCTGTTCCTCGAGCTCGATCCCTTCGGCGTGGACGTGAACGTGCATCCGGCCAAGACCGAAGTGCGCTTCCGCGACTCGCGAGCGGTGCACCAGTTCATCTACCACGCCCTCAACCGGACCCTCGCCGCCTCCGGCGCCGGGGCAGGCGCCGCGGCAGGCAGCGGGCAGGCCGAAGACAGTGGCGCGCCTCCCTCGGCTACGCCCGCTGCCGCCTCCCCGGGCGGTGGCTACGCCCAGGTGCCGCAGCCCTACCAGACCCGCCTGGCCATGGAACCCGTGTCACGGGCCTACTACGAGTTTGCCGCCAGCGCCCGCCCCGAGCCGGCCCCCGCTGCGGGCAACCTCGCTGCCGCCGGGTTCTCCGCCGCCACTTTCCCACCCCGCGGCGCCTTACCCACCCCGTCGTCCCTTCCGGCGCCCGCCCTGCCCGCCGGCGACCTGGCGCCGCCCCTCGGCTACGCGCTGGCCCAGCTCCACGGCGTTTACATCCTGGCCCAGAACGAGGGCGGGTTGATCCTGGTGGACATGCACGCCGCCCATGAGCGCATCCTGTATGAACGCCTCAAGACCCTGCTCGACGGCAGCCCCGGGGTCCAGCGCCTGCTGATCCCCGCCGTGTTCGGCGTCGGCAGCAAGGACATGGCCACGGCCGAGGAGCATGCCGGTCTGCTCGAACGGATGGGTTTCGAAATCGGCCCGGCCGGCCCCCAGGAGCTGGCCGTGCGCAGCGTGCCGGCGCTACTCGCCTCGGCGCCGGTGGCCGAACTGGTGCGGGCCCTGCTCTCCGAGCTGCGCGACTACCCCGCCACCGAGGTGATCACCGCACGCCGCAACGAACTGCTCGCCACCATGGCCTGCCATGGCGCCGTGCGCGCCAACCGCAGCCTGACCGTGCCGGAGATGAACGCCCTGCTGCGCGAGATGGAGGCCACCGAACGGGCCGACCAGTGCAACCACGGCCGCCCCACCTGGACCGCCCTGAGCATGGCCGACCTGGACAAGCTCTTCCTGCGCGGCCGCTGAACCCCGCGCGGAGTTGCCCGGGCCCCTGTGAAGGGCGACAATGTCGGGTTACTCCAGCCATCGCCTGAACCCGCATTCCGTGAAACTCGAACGCATCCTCCAGAACCAGGGCTTCGGCAGCCGGCGCCAATGCCGCCAGCTGGTCGAGCTCGGTGAAGTCCGCATCGGCGGTGAAGTGGTCGACAACCCCGGCGCCGAGATCGCCACCGCCGGCCTCGTCCTCGAGATCGAGGGGGAGACCTGGACCTACCGCGAGAAAACCTACGTCGCCCTCCACAAGCCGGCCGGCTTTGAATGCTCCCACGAGCCCAAGCATCACCGCAGCGTGTATTCCCTGCTGCCCCACCCCCTGGTGGTGCGCAATGTACAGAGCGTCGGCCGCCTGGACGTGGACACCACCGGCCTGCTGCTCTTCTCCGACGACGGCGCCTTCATCCACAACCTGTCATCCCCCAAGAAGCACGTGCCCAAGACCTACCGGGCCGAACTGGCCGAGGACGGCGACGACGCCCTTCTTCAGCGCCTGCTGGACGGCGTCGACCTGATCGACGAGGCCCAGCCGGTGCGCGCCCTCACGGCGCGCCTGCTGGCGCCGCGCAGCCTGGAGCTGTCCATCGACCTGGGCAAGTACCACGTGGTCAAGCGCATGATCGCCGCCGCCGGCAACCACGTGGCCGCGCTGCACCGCAGCGGCTTCGGCGGACTGACGCTGGGCGAAGGCCCCCTGGCCGGCGTGGCCGAGGGCGAATGGGTTTACCTCGAAGAGGCGGACCTCCGACAACTGCATCCCGCTGCCTGAAAGGGCCGACATGACCGATACGCCCCGCCGCCGCCCGCCCCTGCCGACCCGTGAAGGCACGCTCAAGATCAAGCCCCGCACGGATGCGGCGCCTGCCGCCGAAGCTGCCGCGCCCGACCGCCGCAAGGCCGCCTCCGGACGCAACCGCGGCAAGGCCTCCCACCCTGACCAGGCCCAGACCGCCCCCCGCGAGGAACGCTCCACCCTGCCGCGGGAGCCGCGTGGTGATGGGCCCCGCCGGGATGACTTCCGCCGAGACGCCGACCGCCAGGACGGCTGGCGCGAGCGCGCGCCCTCCCAACAGGATCGCCCGCGCCGACCGGCAGGTGAAGGCCATGCCTCCGATCGCCCTCGCCGTCCCGCTGCTGAGGGACAGTCCCAGGACCGTCCGCACCGCGCTGCGGGTGAAGGCTACGGATCCGAGCGCCCGCGCCGACCTGCGGCGGAGAGCTCGTCCCAGGATCGCCCGCGTCGCCCCACGGGCGAGGGCTATGCCTCCGAACGGCCCCGTCGTCCTACCGGCGACACCCCGCCCCGGCACGAACGCCGGACCGGCAACGGCGAACCCCGCCCCGCCCCGACGCCGTCGCCGCTGGGCGCAGACGGCTCGATCCGCCTCTCCAAGCGGATGACCGAGCTGGGCCTGTGCTCGCGCCGGGAGGCCGACGAGTACATCGAGAAAGGCTGGGTCCGGGTGGATGGCCGGGTCGTCAGCGAGCTCGGCTCCCGGGTCAAGCCCGGCCAGGTGGTCGAACTCGACCGTCGCGGCCAGGTCGCCCAGGACCGGCGCGTCACCATCCTGCTCAACAAGCCCGTCGGCTATGTGTCCGGCCAGGCCGAAGACGGCTACGAGCCAGCCAGCGTGCTGATCACCGCAGAAAACCGCTGGACCGAGGACCCGTCCGAAACCCGCTACCTGAACACCCATCACCGGGGCCTCGCCCCGGCCGGCCGCCTGGACATCGACTCCATCGGCCTGCTGGTGTTCACCCAGGACGGCCGCGTTGCCCGCTCCCTGATCGGCGACGACTCCAGCATCGAGAAGGAATACCACGTACGTGTCGAAGGCCGCCTCGACGAGGCCGGGCTCAAGCTGCTCAACCACGGCCTGTCCCTCGACGGTGCGGCCCTGCGCCCCGCCAAGGTGAGCTGGCTCAACGAGGACCAGCTGCGCTTCGTGCTGCGGGAAGGCAAGAAGCGCCAGATCCGCCGCATGTGCGAGCTGGTCGGCCTCAAGGTGGTGGGCCTCAAGCGGGTCCGCATCGGCCGCGTGATGCTGGGCAACCTGCCGCCGGGCCAGTGGCGCTACCTGGGACCCAACGAATCCTTCTGACCCACTCGGACACGCCCGATGCCCCTGATCCCCAGCCCCCTCATCCGCCACCTGGCCAGCGCCGCGCTAGCCGCTCTGGCTGCCCTGACCACCCCGGCCAACGCGGCCGAGCCCGCGGCCTTCAATGCCCGCTACGAAGGCAAGCTGGTAGCGGATTCAGGGGATGTCAGCATCCCGGTCAGCGTCGAATTGCGGGATGCCCAGGGCATACTGACTGGCTGGGTGCGCACCGAACAGCCCCTGGCCGGATCGGGGCCTGTCTCGGCGGGCGACTATAACGGCGGAAGCTGCAATCTACGGGTGCGCCTGAGCCCGGGCACCACCCTGCGCATGTCTGGAAGCTGCCAGGCCAGGATCTTCGAAGGCAAATACACGCTGAACTCCAGCACCCAGGGCAGCAGTGGCAGCTTCCGGCTCGAAGGTAACAGCGGCGGCTCTCGTCAGGACGCCACGCCGATCAACCCATTGACCGCCTGCCTCAACGCCAACACCCGTTGCCTGGTGGCCTGCCCCCAGGGCGACTACAACGCCGAGTTTCTGTGTGCCAACCGCTGTCGGCAACGTTTTCAGGCCTGCAAAGGTAAAGCCGGCGGCGGCGGGGCAGCCGATCCGTTGCGCCCCTGATCGGACATCGGCGGCCCCTCCCATCCGCCGCACGCCGCGTCTGAAGGTATAATGCGCGGTTTCCCCGAACACGCAGAGTCACGACCATGGAAGCAGAACGCCTCAACGCCATCTCCAACAAGCTCGCCGACCTGAAGTCCCGGGAGCTCGAACTTCGGAGGTATCTTTGACTACGATACCAAGGCTGAAAAGCTGATCGAAGTCAGCAAGCAACTTGAAGACCCGGCCATCTGGAACGACGCGGCCCACGCCCAGGAGCTCGGCAAGGAAAAGAAGGCCCTCGAAGGCATCGTGGTGACCCTGCAGGAGATCGAGCAAGGCCTCCTCGACGGCAAGGACCTCTTCGAGCTCGCCTCCATGGAGGATGACGAGGACACCATGCAGGCCGTCGAGAACGACGTCGCTGCCCTCGAAGCCCGTGTCGGCGAACTCGAGTTCCGCCGCATGTTCAACAACCCGATGGACGGCAACGCCTGCTTCATCGAAATCCAGTCCGGCGCCGGTGGCACCGAGGCCCAGGACTGGGCCGGCATGCTCGAACGCATGTACCTGCGCTACTGCGAGCGCAAGGGCTTCAACGTCGAACTGCTCGAAGAATCCGAAGGTGAAGTGGCAGGCATCAAGAGCGCCACCATCAAGGTCGGCGGCGAGTACGCCTACGGCTTCCTGCGCACCGAGACCGGCATCCATCGGCTCGTCCGCAAGAGCCCCTTCGACTCCAACGCGCGCCGCCACACCAGCTTCTGCTCGGTGTTCGTGTTCCCCGAAGTGGATGAATCGATCGAGATCGACATCAACCCGGCCGACGTGCGCACCGACACCTACCGAGCCTCCGGCGCGGGCGGTCAGCACATCAACAAGACCGACTCCGCGGTGCGCCTGACCCACATCCCGTCGGGCATCGTCGTGCAGTGCCAGAACGACCGCTCCCAGCACCGCAACCGGGACGAAGCCTGGTCGATGCTGCGCGCCCGCCTGTATGAGGCCGAACTGCGCAAGCGCCAGAGCGAGCAGCAGAAGCTCGAGGACGCCAAGAGCGACATCGGCTGGGGCCACCAGATCCGCTCCTACGTGCTCGACCAGTCGCGCATCAAGGACCTGCGCACCAGCTACGAAGTCGGCAACACCCAGGCCGTGCTCGACGGCGACCTGGACGGCTTCATCCAGGCCAGCCTGAAGCAGGGCGTCTGACGTCCGTCATCGCGGGAGCAGCTATGAAGCGTCTTCTCGGCGGCCTGCTGGCCGGCCTGCTGCTCCTGCTGGCGGTGGCGACCCTGCTGGCCTTCCGGGCCATCCAGGAGGAGCCTCTGGTCACCGGCGAGGCCCCCTTGTCAGCCGAAGACCTCGGCCGCGCCAAGGACCTGCTCCGGCGCAACGATCCGCGCCGCCTGGCGCGGGACGAACGGCGGGAGGCCCGCGTCGCCGCCCGTGACGTGGAGACCCTGCTGCGCCTGGCCGCCCGCCACGGCCGCTCCACGGTAGTGCTCGAGGACGGCCTGGCCGACCTGCGCTACACCGCTGCCGTTCCCCCCAGCCCCCTTGGCCGCTACCTCAACCTGTGGGCGCGGGTGGTGGTGGGCACCGACGGCATCGAGTTCCAGAAAGTCCGGATCGGCTCGATCCCCGTCCCGGGCAGCCTGTTCCGCGCAGCCCTGCTATACGGCGCACGCCACTCGCCGCTGGCCACCGACGTGGACTTGCTGCGCAAGACCATCGACCAGGTCACCATCGTCCCGGGCGAACTGCGCGTGCACTACACCTGGCAGCCCGAACTGCTCGATTCGGCCCGCGCCCTTGCCCTCACCCATGACGAGAAGGCCGGCCTGGCCCGGGCCCACCTGCGCCTCGTGGCCCGCATCAACGCCCTCCCGCAACGTCCCCGCGCCCAACTCGCCGACCTCCTCGGTCCCGTGCTGCAGGATCCCGGCCAGGTCGGCAGCGAGACGCTGGCGCAGGCCTACCGGAACAGCCTGCTGGTCGCTGCCTTCCATGTGTCGGGCCGCAACATCGCCCAACTGATCCCCGAGGCCCGGGAATGGCCCCAGCCGCGCCCCGTGACCTTGATCCTGCGCGGCCGTGAAGACCTCGCCCAACACTTCGTCGTGTCCGCAGCCCTGGCCGCCTGGGCCGGCGAGCCCGTGGCCCACGCCATCGGCGTCGGCAAGGAAGTGGACGACTCCCGCGGAGGCAGCGGCTTTTCCTTTGTCGACCTGGCCGCCGACAAGGCCGGCACCCGCCTCGGCGAGTTGGCCGTGCGCGACCCCGAGCGCCTGGCCGCAGCCGTGGCCGCCGGGCTCACCGACAGCGCCCTGCTGCCGTCCATCCACGGTCTGCCCGAATCCATGCAGAACGCCGAATTCCAGCGCCGTTTCGGCGGCGTGGGCGGCCCCGCCTACACGCGCCTGAGCGACGAGATCGACCGGCGCATCGCCGCCATGGCCTTGTTCCGCTGACGGATCCGCCCAGCCTTCCGCCATGTCCGAAGTCCGCCTGGAAGAACTGCTCGCCCCCGGCGTCGCCGCCGACGATGTGCCCGAGCTGGCCCCGCTGCTGGGAGCCCGCCCCCTCCTGGCCTGTCTTGCCTCCGATGACGGCAACCAGCCAATTCCCACATTGGTACGGCAGGAACTTGCCGGCACGACCATGTCCGAGGTCGCTATCGCGGAAGG
>JAFLDU010000076.1 GCA_017309145.1 Zoogloea sp.
AGTTCGTTGAAGCTCGGGCAGCCCCAGATGTCGGCTTCGACACCCCAGTCGTTCTTGAGCAGGTCGGCGGCGGCGATGACTTCGTTGAAGATCGTGCCGGAGCCCAGCAGCTGGACGCGCAGGGCGCCTTCGCCACCTTTGCGGAAGGCGTACATACCCTTGATGATGTCGGCCTCGGCACCCGCCGGCATTTCGGGGTGCTCGTAGTTCTCGTTCATCACGGTCAGGTAGTAGTAGACGTCTTCCTGCTCGGCGAACATGCGACGCATGCCGTCCTGCACGATCACGGCCACTTCGTACTGGAAGGTGGGGTCGTAGCTGATGCAGTTGGGGATCATGTTGGCCATGACCTGGCTGTGGCCGTCTTCGTGCTGCAGGCCTTCGCCGTTCAGCGTGGTGCGGCCGGCGGTGCCACCGATCAGGAAGCCACGGGTGCGCTGGTCGGCTGCTGCCCAGCAGAGGTCCATGGTGCGCTGCAGGCCGAACATGGAGTAGAAGATGTAGAAGGGCACCATCTGCACGCCATGCACGCTGTAGGCGGTGCCGGCGGCGATCCAGTCGGCCATGGCGCCGGCTTCGTTGATGCCTTCCTGCAGCACCTGGCCGGTCTGGCTTTCCTTGTAGAACATGAGCTGGTCATGGTCTTCGGGAACGTACTTCTGGCCTTCCTGGTTCCAGATGCCGTACTGGCGGAACATGCCTTCCATGCCGAAGGTGCGGGACTCGTCGGGCACGATCGGGACGATGTTCTTGCCGATCTGCTTGTCCTTCAGCAGGGTGTTCATGATGCGCACGATGGCCATCGTGGTGGACAGCTCGCGGCCTTCGCCGGAGGCCTTGAGCAGGGCGCCGAAGGCGTCCAGGCCCGGCACGGCCAGCGGCTCGGCCTTGCGGCGGCGCTGGGGCAGGAAGCCGCCCAGGTCGACGCGGCGCTGCATCATGTACTTGTATTCGGGGGAGTCTTCCGGGAAGCGCAGGTAGGGCAGCTCGGCCAGCTTGTCGTCGGGCACCGGGATGCCGAAGCGGTCGCGGAAGCGGCGGATCGAGTCGATGTCCAGCTTCTTCTGCTGGTGGGAGATGTTCATCGCCTCGCCGGACTGGCCCATGCCGAAGCCCTTGATGGTCTTGGCGAGGATCAGGGTCGGGGCGCCCTTGTGGGTGACGGCGGCGTTGTAGGCGGTGTAGATCTTGAAGATGTCATGGCCGCCGCGGTTGAGGTTCCACACCTCGTCGTCGGTCCAGTCGGCCACCAGCTCGCGCAGCTCGGGGGTGTTGAAGAAGTGCTCGCGCACATAGGCGCCATTCTTGGCCTTGAAGGTCTGATATTCGCCGTCGCACAGCTCCATCATGCGCTTCTTCAGCAGGCCCTTCTTGTCACGGTTGAACAGGGCGTCCCAGTGGGTGCCCCAGATCAGCTTGATGACGTTCCAGCCGGCACCGCGGAACTCGGCTTCGAGCTCCTGGATGATCTTGCCGTTGCCACGCACCGGGCCGTCCAGGCGCTGCAGGTTGCAGTTGATCACGAAGATCAGGTTGTCCAGCTTCTCGCGGCCGGCCATGCCGATGGCGCCGAGGGATTCGACCTCGTCGGTCTCGCCGTCGCCCAGGAAGGCCCAGACCTTGCGCTGCTCGGCCTTGGCGGCGTCGATCAGGCCGCGGCTGGCCAGGTACTTCATGAAGCGGGCGGAGTAGATCGCACACAGGGGGCCGAGGCCCATGGAGACGGTGGGGAACTGCCAGAAGTCCGGCATCAGCCAGGGGTGCGGGTAGGAGGAGATACCCTGACCCTCGGACTCCTGACGGAAGCTGTCCATCTGCTGGTCGGTGAGGCGGCCGAGCATGTAGGCACGGGAATACACGCCGGGCACAGAGTGGCCCTGGAAGTAGATCAGGTCGCCGCCGGTGTCATGGTCGATGCTCTTCCAAAAATGCGAAAAGCCCACGTCATAGAGGGCTGCGGCGGAGGCGAAGGAGGCAATGTGGCCGCCGACGTTGGTGTGCTTGTTGGCGCGCACGACCATGGCCATGGCGTTCCAGCGGATGTAGGAGTGGAGCTTGATCTCCATGTCCGGATCGCCCGGGTACTTGGGCTGCTGGTCGGCCGGAATGGTGTTGATGTACTGGGTGTTGGCGGAGTAGGGGATGTCGATCCCTTCCTCGCGGCCAGCCTCGATCAGCTTTTCGATCAGGAAGTGGGCGCGCTCGGCGCCTTCCTGTGCGACGACGCCTTCGAGGGCGTCCAGCCATTCCTTGGTTTCCTGAGCGTCGATGTCTGCCCGGGTGTTCTGCGTATTCGCGGCCATGGTCTTGTCTCCTCATGACTTGCGGGTTGTGGATGACCACCGTGGGTAACGGCGGCGGGGGGTCACTGCAAAACCTGCGTGGACCGGATCGCGGTCCTGATATTTCGCAATATAAAACCAAATCTCGTATCGTGCAATACGGGGTTCCCGCAATTCATGCATTTCAGGTCGGTGGACGTGGCTTGGCCGACCCGGTCGCGCGATGGGCGTGCGGGGGCTTGGGATGATGCTGGGCAGATTGCGCAAGAGCAGTCCCGCCGACCGGGCCTGAGGCTCCGGTCGGCGGGTTTGCGTTCGAGGGGAATGAGAAAAAAAACGGCCGGGGGCGAGGGAGGGAGGGAGAAAACCCCCGGCCGTGTGCGGAAATGTGAATTCCGCGTTGCGGGATCATTTGGACTGCGCGTCCCGCTTTCGGTCTTCGTCATAGGCGAAGACCACTTGACTGTTGCGTACCTCTCCGATGACCGGGATGCGCGGCGAGTCGATCGCTTCGTGGTCGGTCTTGGAGAAGGGTCGATCATATACCATCACGATGCCTTCCACCTTCTCCTTGAGGGATTCGAGGGCGTCCTTGAGGCGGGGGCCATCGGTGCTGCGTGCCTGGCGGATGGCGCTCGCCAGCAGCAGCATCGAGTCGTATCCCTGGGCGGCGGCGGGGGCCACCGGGATGCGTTCGACGCCGAAGGCCTGCTGGTAGCGGGTGATGAAGGCCTTGCGGCGTGGGGTGTTGCCGTCCTGGATGAAGGTCTGGGGCATGCGGGTGCCCTCGGCGTTGGGGCCGGCGTTGTCGATGAAGTTCGACATGGCCAGGGCCCAGCTGCCCATCATCGGCACCTTCCAGCCGATGCGCACCATGCCGTTGGCCAGATGGGCCAGCTCGGGGCCGAGTCCGTAGGTGAGGATGGCCTCGGCACCGGCGGCCCGCGCGCGGGTGAGCTGGGGCGTCATGTCCACATCGCGGATGTTGAAGCGTTCGATGGCCACTGGCTTGAGGCTGTGGCGTTCGATGGCGCGTTCGAGATCCTCCCGGCCGAGCTGGCCGTAGTTGGTGCTGTCGTGGAGGATCGCCAGCTTGCGCAGGCGGCGGCGCACCACGGCTTCCTCGACGATCATGGCGGCCTGAACCGAATCTGGCGCGGAGACCCGGAAGATGTAGTTGTCCGGATATTGGGGCGGCAGGAACTGGCGGGTGATCACGGTGCCGGTGGCCACCGAGGTGATCATCGGGATGTGGGCCTGCTGGTAGAAGCGCTGGCTGGCCAGGGCCACGCCGGTGTTGACGATGCCCAGCCCGGCGATGACCTTCTCCTGGTTGATCAGCTCCTGGACGACCTGGGCGCCACGCTCGGGCCTGGCTTCGTCGTCACGCTCGATGAGCAGGATCGGCCGGCCGAGGATGCCGCCGCTCTCGTTGATCTCACGGGCGGCGAGGCGGATGCCGTCGCGCATGGCGATGCCCATGGGGTTCGAGCCCCCGGTGAAGGGGCCGGATACGCCGATCCGGATGGGTTCGATGGCCCCGCTGCCCGCCGCAAAAAGGGTGATCGCCGCCGCCGTCGCAGCGCGCAGGAGTCGAAGCAAGGTGTCTTCTCCATCAGTGGCGGGCCGCTCGCGTGTCGGCTCTCGGTCGTGTCTGGATACTGCCGGGCCTACCCTACGCCCGCCGGGTGAGTGGCGTCAATTCCGTATCAACCCGTACGTGCAATCATCATGGATAAGGGTATCTCCCTATGCCCGCTGAGCGGCGACACTAGCAGGATGCGAGCACATGCCGAACGAAAGCCCGCTCCCTCCCTCCCGGGGCCGTCCCAACTGGTACTGGACGGTGCCTTACCTCGCCGTTCTCCTGTTTGCCCTGGTGATGCTGTCCCTGGTGTGGATCCTGCAGCGCCAGGAGGTCGAGACCCAGCGCAATGCCTTGGCCCGTGACGTGCAGTGGGCCGAGCAGACCATGCGTCTGCACATGCAGGGCACCGAGGAGTTTCTTGCCCAGTTGTCCCGCGAACTGGCGGCGGGCACGCTGGATGCGGACGGCTTCCAGGTGCGCGCCAACCAGCACATCGCCAACAATCCGGAACTCGTGAACGTGGTGTGGGTGGCCGATCAGCGGGTCAGGTGGACAGCGCCCTTCGATACCACCGACTGGTTGGTGGGGGATGCCTTGTCCGGCATCCAGGCGGTGGTGCTGGCGAGGGCCCGGGAGCTGGGGCGGCCGGTGTATGGCGACGCGTACGTGAATGCCCGCAACATGTCGGTGCTGGAGGTTTATGTGCCGGTGCAGCAGGGGCGCAGTCCGCTGGGTGCGGTGGTGGCGGTGTATTCCATCGAGCGCATGGTGGCCTACCTGGTGCCCAGCTGGTTCGGGGAGAAGTACCGGCTGGCCTTTGTGGGTGGGCGTGGTGATGTGTTGGCGGCCAACTCGGCGGTGCGCACGCTCGATGAAAGTCTGGCCTTCTCGGTGTCCCTGGATCCACCCGGCAACGGCCTGACCCTGGAGGCGACCGCCTACCACACCGAGAGTGAGCTGCCGCGGGCCTTGCCGATCGTGGTCATCGTAGGCTTGAGCTTCTTCGTGCTGTGGAGCCTGTGGTTGCTGAGGGCCCATACCCAGCGGCGGGTGCGGGTGGAGAAGGAGCGCGACCGGCTTTTCAACCTGTCCCTCGACATGCTCGCCATCCTCGGGCTCGACGGTGTGTTCCGGCGCTGCAATCCGGCCTTCGAGCGCATCCTGGGGCATGCTCCTGACGAACTGCCGGGGCGGCCGATGATCGATTTCATCCATGCCGAGGACGTGGCGGCCACCATCGATCAGCTGCGCAGCCTGGCGTCGGGGACGCCTGGCGCCTTCGAGAACCGTTGCCGCTGCCTGGACGGCAGCTACAAGTGGCTGGCCTGGAGCGTCAATTCGGTGCCGGAGGAGCGCCTGATGTACGCGGTGGCGCACGATATCACCGGGCGCAAGGCGGCCGAGGAGGCCTTGCGGGCCGAGTATGCCTTCCGCAAGGCCATGGAGGAGTCGCTGGTCACGGGGCTGCGGGCCATCGACCTGAGCGGCCAGATCATCTATGTGAACCCGGCTTTCTGCCGCATGACCGGGTGGTCCCGGGAAGAGCTGGTCGGAGTGAGGGCGCCTTTCCCGTATTGGCCGAAGGATAACTACGAGACCCTGCAGCACAACCTGGAACTGACCCTGCTGGGTGAGGCGCCGGCCACCGGCTTTGAGATGAGCATCCAGCGCAAGAACGGTGAGCGTCTGGATGCCCGCTTCTACCTGTCGCCGCTGATCGATGGGGAGGGGCGGCAGACCGGCTGGATGGCGTCGATCACCGACATCACCGAGCCGAAGCGTGTGCGTGCCGAGCTGGAGGCCGCCCATGAGCGTTTCGTGGCGATTCTCGATGGCCTCGATGCCGCCGTGTATGTGGCGGACGCGGCCACCGATGAGATCCTCTTCGCCAACCGGGCCTTCAAGAGCATCTATGGTTTCGACGCAGTGGGGCAGCGGGTCGGGATCTACGCGCTGCCGACGCCGCCGGACACCCTGTGGTACGACGTGGACCCGCGTCGCCTGTCGCCCGAGCAGGTGCCCCGGGAGCTCTATGATGGCGAGCTGCGCAATGCCATGTCGGGCCGCTGGTATCACATCCGCGAGCGGGCGACGCGCTGGGTGGATGGCCGGGTGGTGCGCATGGCCATCGCCACCGACATCACCGACCGCAAGCGGGTGGATGAGGAGAACCGGGCCCAGCAGGAGCGCCTGCAGCGCACCTCGCGCCTGATCACCATGGGCGAGATGGCGTCGACCTTGGCCCATGAGCTCAACCAGCCCCTGGCCGCCATCGCCAATTATTCAAAGGGTTGCGTCAATCGCCTGCAGTCCGGCGATTACCGGCAGGAGGACATCCTGGCGGCGATGTTGAAGGCCAGTGCCCAGGCCGAGCGGGCGGGCAAGATCATCCGCCGGGTTCGCCAGTTTGTGAAGAAGAGCGAGCCGCGCCGTCATCCGGTGTCCCTCGCGGCCATCGTCGATGATGCCATCGGCTTCGTCGAGATCGATGCGCGCCGCCTCGGGGCGCAGGTGCTGAGCCAGCTTCCCGACGATCTGCCGCCGGTGTTCGCCGATGCGGTGATGGTTGAGCAGGTGGTGCTCAACCTGGTCAAGAACGGCATCGAGGCCATGGCGGAGACGCCGGCCGATGATCGCTTCGTCACCGTGTCGGCTCGCCTGATCACTGCCGGTCAGGTGGAGGTGTCCATCGCGGATCGGGGGCATGGCCTGTCGGACGAGGCGAGGGAGAGGCTGTTCTCGCCGTTTTACACCACCAAGACGGAGGGGATGGGCATGGGCCTGAACATCTGCCGTTCGATCGTGGAATTCCACGAAGGTCATCTGTGGGTCGACTCCAATCCGGCCGGAGGATGTATCTTCCGCTTCACCTTGCCCCTGGAGAACGCCGTTGAAACCGCAAGCCTCGACGTCTGAACAGACCGTCTATCTCGTTGATGATGACGAAGCCCTCCGGGATTCCCTGGTCTGGCTGCTGGAATCCCAGGGGTTCCGGGTGGCGGCCTTCGCCTCCGCCGAGGATTTCCTGCGGGCCTGGCGGCCCGAGTTCAACGGCTGCCTGCTGCTGGACGTGCGCATGCCCGGCCTCAGCGGGCTGGAGTTGCATGAGCGCTTGAGGGCCCAGTACTGCACCTTGCCGATCATCTTCATCACTGGTCATGGCGATGTGCCGATGGCGGTGGCGGCTCTCAAGAAGGGCGCCGTGGACTTCATCGAGAAGCCCTTCGACGACACGGAGTTGCTGCGCCTGGTTACCCAGTGCCTGGCCAAGGAGCAGGACAGTCGTGCCCGGCGCCGTCAGGATGCCGAGGTGTCACGGCGGCTCGACCAGTTGACCCAGCGCGAGCGGGAGGTGCTCGACCTGATCATCGTCGGCAAGCTCAACAAGCAGATCGCCGACGTGCTCGGCATCAGCATCAAGACGGTGGAAGTGCACCGTGCCCGGGTCATGGAGAAGATGGCGGCCCAGTCCCTGGCCGAGCTCGTCCAGAACGTCATTGCCATCGAAGGCAGCCGCAACTGAGTTTGCTGCGGCGGGCGCGGCATGGGGCTGCAAGCCGTGGTAAACTCACGGGTTTTTCCCGAGGGGCAGTGACATGACGGCTCGCATCATCGATGGCAACGCGCTTTCCGCCAAGCTGCGCGGAGAACTCGCCGCGAAGGCGGCTGAACTGACCGCTCAGGGCACTCAGCCCTGCCTCGCGGTGATCCTGGTGGGGGGCGATCCGGCCTCCGCTGTTTACGTGCGCAACAAGGTGGCCGGCTGCGAGAAGGCCGGCATCAAGTCGCTCAAGTTCGAATACCCGCAGGAGGCCGCGCCCGCCGACGTGCTGGCCCGGATCGCCGAGCTGAACGCCGATCCGTCGGTGCATGGCATCCTGGTGCAGCTGCCGCTGCCGAAGCACTTCGATGAGAAGGCGGTGCTGGAGGCGATCTCCGTCGAGAAGGACGTGGACGGCTTTCATGCCGAGAACGTGGGGCGTCTGTCCCAGGGGCAAGAGGCCTTCGTGCCCTGCACGCCCAATGGCGTGATGGAGATGCTCAAGAGCATCGAGGCGCCCCTGCGCGGTGCAGAGGCCGTGGTGATCGGCCGCTCCAACATCGTCGGCAAGCCGATGGCGATGCTGCTCACGGCGGCGGGTGCCACCGTGACCGTCTGCCACTCGGGCACCCGTGACCTCAATTTTCATACCCGCCGCGCTGACATCCTGGTGGCGGCCATCGGCAAGCCGAAGTTCGTCACCGGCGACATGATCCGCCCGGGCGCCATCGTCATCGACGTGGGCATCAACCGTCTGTCCAGCGGCCCCGATGCGGGCAAGCTGTGCGGCGATGTGGACTTCGAGTCGGCCAAGGACGTGGCCGGCGCCATCACCCCGGTGCCTGGCGGCGTCGGCCCCATGACCATCACCATGCTGCTTGCCAATACCGTTGAGTCGGCAACCCGCGCTGCCCGGAAGGCCTGAATCATGAGCGAGCAACAACCTGTCATCGGCATCGTCATGGGGTCCAACTCCGACTGGCCCACCATGCAGGCGGCCGCCAAGGTGCTGAAGGACTTCGGCGTGCCCTTCGAGGCCCGCGTGGTGTCTGCGCACCGTACCCCCGACCTGATGTTCGAGTACGCCGAGCAGGCGCGGGCCCGTGGCCTGCGCGCCATCATCGCTGGCGCCGGTGGCGCAGCGCATCTGCCTGGCATGATCGCAGCCAAGACCACCGTGCCGGTGCTGGGTGTGCCGGTCCAGTCCAAGGCCTTGTCCGGCAAGGACTCCCTGCTCTCCATCGTGCAGATGCCCAAGGGTATTCCGGTGGCCACCTTTGCCATCGGCGAGGCGGGGGCCGCCAATGCGGGTCTGTTTGCGGTGGCCCTGCTGGCTGGCACCGATGCGGGTCTGGCCGACAAGCTCGAGGCTTTCCGTGCCGCGCAGACTGCCAGCGTGCTGGCCATGACCCTCGACCCGGTCTGAATCCACTGATATTGCAGGACTGAAGCGATGATTCTCCCGCCCGCTACCCTCGGCATGCTTGGCGGCGGCCAGCTTGGCCGCTTCTTCGTCGCCGCTGCCCACGAAATGGGCTTCAAGGTCTGGGTGCTCGATCCTGACCCCCACAGCCCGGCCGGCCTTATCGCCGATCGTCACCTGCAGGCGGGCTACGAGGATTTTGCGGCGCTGGACGCAATGGCCGAGGCCTGTGCGGCGGTGACCACCGAGTTCGAGAACGTGCCGGCGGCCACCCTGGACTACCTGGCCAAGTTCATCCCGGTGCGCCCCGGCGCCCAGGCTGTGGCGGTGTGCCAGAACCGCATCGTCGAGAAGTCCTTCCTGCGCGACAACGGCCTGCCGCATGGCCCTTTTGCGGTGATCCAGTCCGAGGGCGACATCGCTGGGGCGGATGCCGGTCTCTACCCGGCGATCCTCAAGGTGGCCCGCTTCGGCTACGACGGCAAGGGCCAGGCCCGCGTCGCCAATGCGGCCGAGGCGCTGCATGCCTTTCATCAGTTCAAGGGCGAGCCCTGCGTGCTGGAGCAGATGCTGAGCCTCGACTACGAAGTGTCGGTGGTGCTGGCGCGCGACGAGAATGGCAAGGTGAAGTGTTTTCCCACGGTGGAGAACCAGCACAGCCGCGGCATCCTGGATGTGTCCATCGCCCCGGCCCGGGCGTCGGCCTGTCAGCGTGACACGGCTCAGGAGTACGCCGAGCGGATCGCCGAGCGTCTGGGCTTCATCGGTACCCTGGCGGTGGAGTTCTTCGTCAGCCGGGGGCAGCTCTACGTCAATGAGATGGCGCCGCGGCCCCACAACAGCGGCCATCACACCATCGACGCCTGTGCGGTCAGCCAGTACGATCAGCAGGTCCGTGCCCTGTGTGGCATCCCCTTGGGCGAGCCGCGTCAGCACAGCGCCTCGGTGATGGTGAATCTGCTTGGCGAACTGTGGTTCGAGGGGGGAGACCCCCATGGCCGTTATCGCGAGCCCGACTGGTCGGTGCTGCATGCGGTGCCTGGCCTGCGCCTTCACCTTTACGCAAAACATCATGCCCGGCATGGCCGCAAGATGGGCCACTTCACGGTGGTCGGTGATGATGCTGCCGACGTGCTGGCCAAGGCCATGGCGGCCCGGGCGGCCATCGGCATCCGCGACGAATAAAGAAGCCGGGGATGAACGACATCCAGCGCGCGGTCGCGCTCCTGCGTCAGGGCGAACTCGTGGCACTGCCCACCGAGACCGTCTATGGCCTGGGCGCGGATGCGCTCAACCCTGTTGCGGTGGCCAAGATCTTTGCCGCCAAGGGGCGACCGTCCGATCATCCGCTGATCGTCCACCTCTCCGAGGCCGGGCAGTTGCTTGATTGGGCGCGGGACGTGCCTCGCGAAGCGATCGCCTTGGCGCGGGCCTTCTGGCCTGGCCCGCTGACCCTCATCCTGCGCAAGGAAGAGGGTGTGCCCGATCTGGTCACCGGTGGGCAGGATACGGTCGGCCTGCGGGTGCCGAACCATCCGGTCGCACTGGAATTGCTTCGCGCCTTCGGTGGCGGGGTGGCGGCTCCGTCTGCCAACCGTTTCGGGCGCATCAGTCCGACCACGGCCGAGCATGTCCGCCAGGAGCTGGGCGACAGGGTGCCCTTGATTCTTGAGGGTGGTGCGTGTCAGGTCGGCCTGGAGTCCACCATCCTCGACCTGTCCCGGGATGTGCCGGTGATCTTGCGGCCCGGTGCGATCGGTGTGGATGACATCGCCCGGGTGATCGGCCGCCGTCCGCGTCTGCGGGGTGAGGTCGAACAGGCCGCGGAGCAGGCCGATGCGCCACGGGTGTCCGGTTCCCTGGCGGCTCACTATGCGCCGCGTACTCCGCTGGAGTTGCTGCCGCTGGACGGGATCGCCGCCCGGTTGCGGGACGGGGATGTGGTGTTGGCCCGTTGCCCGGCGCCGACAGGTCTGGTTGCGGGGGTTGCATGGGTGGTGGCGCCCGCCGATCCTGTGGCCTATGGCCATGATCTGTATGCCTGCCTGCGGGAGCTCGACGAATCACCCAGTCGGCGCATCCTGGTGGAAGCTCCGCCAGCCACTCCCGAGTGGGCCGCGGTGGCGGACCGGCTCGGGCGCGCCGCCGTGGGGTCGGGCGAGAACGACGAAACCTGAGACTTGATCAGAGTGCAAAGCGCGCAGGCTTTGCATTCAGGTAAAACGCCGCTATAATGCTCGCCTTACGTGGGCCGATAGCTCAGCTGGGAGAGCGCCGCGTTCGCAATGCGGAGGTCGTGAGTTCGATCCTCATTCGGTCCACCACATTCTTGCAGAGTCAGCCGATCGGCTGGTTCTTCCAAACTGCATAATCTGCAGCGCCCCGTGGAGGGGTTCCCGAGCGGTCAAAGGGATCAGACTGTAAATCTGACGGCACTGCCTTCGAAGGTTCGAATCCTTCCCCCTCCACCATCCAATTGTCTTCATGCTGCAAACCTCTGCGCGGCCTTGGTGCCTGGCGCGATGTGTGGCTGCGTCTCCATTTTCGCGTCAATCAATGTGCATCCAGGTGGCCCCGGGCTCCCGCTCGACCCTTACGCCGCCATTTTCGGTGGTCATATAGGTCAGCAGGCAGGCTTGCCTCGGAGATGACAACACTTTGGGGTTGAGGATGGCGTAGATCTCTCCGTCGCAGCGGGCGGAACGGCTGACCAGGCCAGGATGGCCCTCCCGGTGGAGCTTCGTGCCGATCTGATGGGTGAGGCTGTAGTCCGCAGGGTCGAGCAGCGCGGCTTCATGGGCAATGGCCGGGCGCAGGTCCACCAGGGCCGCGTCGCAGCGCACCCGGTAGAGCTTTCGCTCGAGGCGGATGCCCGGGCGGTTGAAGCCCGCGTCGGCTAGCAGCCCTTTGCGCCAGTGATGCACGGTTTCGTGGACGCTGGTCTCCACGCTGTCTGCGCCGTACCAGACGCCGAAGCTGCCATCGGAGAAGCGGCTGCGCATCCAGTGTGTGAAGGGGTAGCGGATCGCTTCGTTCCAAGCTGCTTCCTCGAAGGGGCGCTGGATGACGGGCTGGGGCGATACGAACAGCCGGGGCTTGGTTGCCAGTTCCAGGGCAATGGCAGCATCCCGATCGGCAGGGTTGTCGCTGAGATCGTCAAACAGATCCTGCGAGACACGCATGGAGACGATGTTGCGCATCAGATCGGTGTGCGTGTCGGCCAGCCCCGTGTGTTCAAAGACGTGGTTCATTGGCCGCGTGCCCGGTCGAGATAGGCCAGCACCATCAGCAGCCCGGCGAAGCCGAACTCCCGGATTACTTCGATCGGGCTGCGGTTGTCGAAGGCCAGATTGCGGGTCTTGATCCAGCGGTAGGCGAGATCCCGGTCGTGGGGGAAGAGCAGGCGCAGGTTCTTGTGGATGCCGAGCAGGTGGCCGGCGCGTTCCAGCGTGTCCCGGCTGCCCGAGATGGCCTCTCCGCGCCGGTAGCGGGCAAGGACGGCCCGGTTGCCGGAGGCAAAGCCGAGGGCATCGAGTTGTTCCTCGGTACTGAGCTGCCAGTGGTCGAAGAGCTTCATCAGCATGCTGGCGATGGCCTTGCGGTCGATGGCTTCGCCGGGGTGGGCTGGGGCGGGGAGCATGGTGTTCTCCTGAGATTTTGTTTTTATTATAACTAATTTTGTTGCTTTTAATTTTCTATGTCTGAGTGGAGGTGGCTGCATCCGGTCTGACTATCCAGATTTCCGTAGGCCGGCCGATATACGGCATATGCCAAGACTGAGTGATCCTCTGTGTTCATGATCGATGCGTTTGACATTTTTTTGTCAGGGTGCGTGGGCTGATGAGCTGGATCGTGCGCGGGACGGGCGTGTTGCGCTGGCTGGTGTGGGTAATGTTGTGGCTGCTGGCTTCCGGGGCGTGTGCCGAGCAGGTCTACCGGGTCGGGGTCACATCCTTCCGTGACAAGGCGGTCACCCTGCAGGAATGGGGCCCGACCATGTCCTTCCTGTCCGGGCAGGTCGCCGATGCCCGCTTCGAGGTGGTGCCGCTTACTCTGCCGGAGTTTGAGGATGCCCTGGCCCGCCGGGAGCTGGACTTCGTGCTGACCAATCCCCAGCACTACATCGTCGTGGAAGCGCGCTTCGGGGTGTCCCGGGTGGCGACGTTGGTGAAGCGCGAGAACGGAAAACTGGTCAAGCAATTTGGCGGGGTGGTGTTTACCCGCCGCGACCGTCAGGACATCCGGCGGCTTGAGGATGTCCGGGGGCGCCGGATTGCCGCGGTGGATCGGACATCCTTTGCGGCCTATCTGCTGCAGTACGACCTTCTGAAGCTTGCCGGGGTGGATATTGAGCGGGACTGTCAGCTGGCCTTCTTTGGCTTTCCGCAGGATCTGGTGGTGAGGGCGGTTCTTGATGGGCGCGCCGACGTGGGCTTCGTGAGGACGGGGGTGCTGGAGGCGATGGCCCAGGAAGGGAAGATCGATCTGGCCAGCCTGACTGTCGTCAGCGCCCTGCACACGCAGGACTTTCCGTTTCTGGTCAGTACCGAGCTCTATCCGGAGTGGCCCCTGGCCGCCGCACCGCATGTGTCCATCGACATCACCAACAAGGTGGTGGCCGCGCTCCTGCTGATGCCGCCCGACGGGCCTGCCGCGCGCAGTGCCCGCTACTACCGCTGGTCTACACCGCTCGAGTATCAGCGTGTCCAGGCGCTGATGCGGCGACACCGGATTTATCCCTACGACAGCCGGGAGCCGATCCCCCTGTCTGACGTGCTTCGGGAGTATTCAGTCCCGATTCTGGCCGGTGTGCTTGCATTCTCCCTTGCCTTGGTTGTGCTGTATGTCCGGACTCACCGGCTCAATGTTGCGCTGAAGCGTTCGCGTCAGAGGCTCAGCGAGATGGCGCACCGCGATGCGCTGACAGGGCTGCCGAACCGCAATCTTCTGGATGACCGCCTGGCCTTCATGCTTGCGAAGGCGCAGCGCAGTGGTGCGCGCATTGCTGTATGCCTGCTCGACCTGGATGGATTCAAGCCGATCAACGATCAATGGGGCCATCAGGTCGGTGATAGGGTTTTGCGCGAGGTGGCGGTCAGGTTGAGTGCGGCCCTGCGGGACGGGGACACTGTGGCGCGCTGGGGCGGGGATGAGTTCGTGCTCTTGCTGGAGGGGGCGGCGGCCGACTGGCAGTTGTTCGAGATCATGAAGCGGGTCCTGGCGGCGGTGGGGCAGGATATCGATGTCTGCCCCGGCTGCCGGGTGACCGCCAGTATCGGTGTGAGCCTCTTTCCTTCGGATGCCCTGGAGGCAGAGCAATTACTCCAGCATGCCGACCAGGCGATGTATGAAGCCAAGAAGGAGGGCGGGGATCGTTTCGTGGTGTATTCGGCGGCGGGCCAGGCGGAGAGCCCGGCCCTGCCGTCCTGAAACGCTCAGTCCAGGCGAGCCAGCTTGGATTTGGAGAGGGGGGGGTTCTTGGCGAAGTAGCGTTTGAGCCCCCGCAGGATGGCGTCGGCCATGCGGTCTTGGTAGGCCTCGTCATTGAGCCGGGCTTCCTCTTCCGGGTTGGAGATGAAGGCCGTTTCGATGAGGATGGAGGGGATGTCGGGAGCTTTCAGCACGGCAAAACTGGCCTGCTCCACCTCGCCCTTGTGCAGGCGGTTGATGCCACCCAGCTCACCGAGCACGGCCTTGCCCACCTTCAGGCTGTCGTTGATGGCAGCGGTCTGCGACAGGTCGAGCAGGGTGCGGGCCAGATGGTCGTCCTTCATCCCGAGGTTGATGCCGCCGATCAGATCGGCGGAGTTTTCCTTCTGCGCCAGCCAGCGGGCCGCTGTGCTGGAAGCGCCCTTGTCCGACAGCACGAAGACCGAGCTGCCGCGTGCGGTCGGGCTGATGAAGGCGTCCGCATGGATCGACACGAACAGGTCGGCCTGCACCCGGCGTGCCTTGGCGACGCGCTGCTGCAGCGGAACGAAGTAGTCGGCGTCGCGGGTCAGCATGGCGCGCATGTTGGGCTCTGCATCGATGCGTGCCTTCAGGCGGCGGCCAACCGACAGGGTCACGTGCTTCTCGAAACTGCCTGCAGCGCCTACGGCGCCCGGGTCTTCGCCGCCGTGGCCCGGGTCGATGGCGATGGTGATCAGGCGGGTAACGCCCTGATCATCCTTGGCGGCCGGTTGTTGAGGGGGCGCGGGCTCGGCCGGGGCTTCCCGGCGAGTGGCTTCGACCGGCTTGCGCTCGGCTTCGGCAAGCTTTTTGGCGGGCTTTGCGTCAGCCTTGGCCGGCGGTGCTGCACCGCCAGCCGCTGCTTCTTCCGGGGAGAGCTTTTCCAGCAGCGCCAGCAGGGGGTCGACCGGCTCGGTCGGATAGAGGTCGAGTACCAGGCGGTGGCCGTATTCCCCGACCGGCTTCAGGGTGAAGATCTGGGGAACGATCTCGCTCTTCAGGTCGATCACCAGGCGCACGATGCCCGGCCGATTGCGACCGGCCCGGATCAGCTGGATGTAGGGATCTTGCCCGGTGATCTTGGCGGGCAGCGATTGCAGGATCTCGTTGAGCTCGATGCCTTCAAGGTCAACGACGAGGCGCTCGGGGTTGTGCACCATCTGGTGGGTGAAGACCAAGGACTCCCGGCTCTCGATGGTGATCCGGGTGTAGTCCTTGGCGGGCCAGACACGCACGGCCAGCACGGTGCTGGTGGCGGCCTGGCCGCTGCGGCTGACCAGCAGCAGCAGGCTGGCACCGGCTGAGCCAAGGAAGCGTCGGCGGCTCAGCGACTTGCCGTCAGGAAATCTTGAAGACATTGTTGGCCGGCTCCGGTCAGCGCCCGAAGGGCGAGATCTCGTCCACCCGAGCCAGACACCTGGAGGCGGATTTCAAGGTCGGCGGGTGCAAGGAAGGGCTGGGCGCGGTCCGGCCACTCCACCAGCCGGATGCCGGGGCCTTCAAAATACTCGTCGAGGCCTGCTTCGAGAAACTCATGTGCATCGGTGAATCGATAAAAATCAAAGTGATATACGACTATTCTAGAATCTTTATACGGTTCAACCAAGGTATATGTCGGGCTCTTCACCTTTCCCGTGTAGCCCAGCCCCCGCAGCAGGCCGCGGGTGAGGGTCGTCTTGCCGGCCCCCAGGTCGCCGACCAGATAGGCGGTGAGCGTGTCGGGGAGGCTGCGGGCGAGGGCTTCCCCGGCAGCCAGGGTGGCGGCTTCATCGGGTAGGTGCATAGGGTCGGTGAGACCGCTATCATCGGTGGAATGGACGTTGGACACGATAATCCTTCTGGCGATGGGGCGCGCTGGGCATCCCTGGCGATACAGATAAAGGCTTGGGGCAAGGCGCTCGGCTTTGACGAGATCGGCATTGCCGATACGGATCTGAGCGCCTCCGAGGCGGGGCTCGCTGCCTGGGTCGAGGCAGGATTCCATGGGCAGATGGATTATATGTACAAACACGGCACCAAGCGGACGCGCCCCGGCGAGTTGATTCCGGGGACCGTGCGGGTGATCTCGGCGCGAATGTCCTATCTTGCGGGTGGGGAAGACCCCGTCAAGGTGCTCGCCGATCCGGGCAAGGCTTATGTCTCCCGCTATGCCCTCGGGCGTGACTACCACAAGGTCCTGCGGAGCAGGCTGCAGGGGCTGGCCACGAAGATCGCCGAAGCCGGGCCGGTGGCGACCCGGGTGTTCGTGGATTCGGCGCCAGTGATGGAGGTTGCGCTTGCGACGAAGGCCGGGCTCGGCTGGCGCGGCAAGCACAGCCTGCTGCTGTCGAGGGAGGCTGGGTCGTTCTTCTTTCTCGGGGAGATCTACACCGACCTGCCCCTGCCTCTCGATCCGCCTGTCAGCGCCCATTGCGGTCAATGCACGGCCTGTATGGATGCCTGTCCCACCGGGGCGATCGTGGCGCCTTACAGGGTCGATGCGCGCCGTTGCGTGTCCTATCTGACCATCGAGCTCCGTGAGTCCATTCCCGTGGAGCTGCGGCCGTTGATCGGCAACCGGATCTACGGATGCGATGACTGCCAACTGGTGTGCCCTTGGAATCGCTTCGCCCACCTCTCTTGCATACAGGATTTTACGCCCCGTAATGGACTTGACGCCGCAGGGCTGGTAGAGTTGTTCAGTTGGGACGAGATGACCTTCGAGACACGCATGGCGGGCAGTCCGATCTATCGGATCGGCTTCGAGTGCTGGTCCAGGAACCTCGCAGTGGCCCTTGGAAATGCACGGGGAGCGCCGGGAGTCATCGAGGCTCTGGAAGCGCGTAGGGATGACCCTTCGTCAATGGTCAGGGAGCATGTTGCTTGGGCGCTTGGACAACATGGCCCCTGTGCCCCCTGAGGCAAGTTATATTGGCTATCCGGATTTGGCTGTGTTTGACGGCTCACAGCCGCCCGGATTCCAGTAGCTCGATCAGTGTGTTTATGTCGGCCCCGTAGTTCTTTGGTGGCCCTGGTGGTTCGTGTGGGTGCTCGGCCTTCGGCGCGCCCTTCCTTGGCGTCAGAACCGCCTTTCCGAAGCGTCCAGGCGGCAGGCCGTAGCCCATCGCGTCGTCGGGCAGCCCATAGCTCATGACCTCTTCCGCCACAGCCAATTCAGGCTCGCGCCTGCGCTCGAACTTCGGGCGACTGAGCTTGTGCTTGTGCGCGCCCTCGGTGAAGAGAATCTTGGCCCGCAGCGCCTCGAAGCTGTAGCCGTGCCCCAGCCGGTTCATGACGCGAATCAGTGAGTTCAGCGACTCGGTGTAGGCGTTGGTGACGGGGTGCTCGAAGTAGTTGAGGATGAAGGGCTGCCAGTTCGTGAAGGCCCGGATCAGGTCGCCGAAGGCGTCCCGCACCTCGGGCACTACGGCCTTGTTCCAAGCCTCGTAGGCTGCAAGTGCAGCCTCGGGGCTAACCGACCCCTCATAGATGGCATAGAAGCCTTCCTTGAGCCTGTACGCCGCCCCCAGCTCGGGATAGTTCTTCGTCCAGCCATCAAGCAGCAGCGCTTCCTTGTCGTTCAGGTCGCGCTCACGCTTCAGGAGCACGAAACGGTCGTGCATCAGGCCCCGGCGCTGCTTGGGCGTCAATTGCTCGCGCAGGCTCTTCCTGACCTTCTCCACGGCGTCATTCGCCATCCGCACGACGTGGAACTTGTCGATGACGATGCGAGCGTCCGGCAGCACGGCCTGGACGGCATCCCGGTACGGCGTCCACATGTCCATCGCCACGTACTGCACCTCCGACTTCCCTTGCAGGTTGTAGAGGTAATTCGTCGGTCCTGAAATATTCAATTCGCTGCCCCCAGCCGCCAGCCTGACGGCCAGGCCGCGTTATCGCTGACCACCCGCCCAAGCATCGCAACCAGAAGCCAGAGCGCAAAAAGGGCCTTCAGCCCCAGCCGGACAATGGCTCGCATCAACCAGCGCAGGTTGTAGCCAGCGGCACACAGCACCGGATGCAGCACATCCCCTTCCGATCCTTTCAGCCAGTTCCGCCGTAGTCCGCAGTCGTCCTTCAGGTGGCCGATCACCGGCTCCACCGCCTGGCGACGCTTGAGCAGTCGGCGCGCCTTCGCGCTCAGGCTCTTGATCCGACCGCGGTGGATGATCTCAACCCCGGGCACCTCCACACCCCGATAGCCGAGATCAACAATGGCGGTGTGGGGCTTCGGGGCACCTTTGACGTCCTGCATCAGGATCGTCGCCTGCTCGAGTTGCTCGGCAAGGGTATGGCCGTCGTAGGGGTTGCCGGGAAAGGCCCGGGCGCCGACGATCAGGTTGCCTCTCTCGGTGGTGGCAATGCCCACCTTGACGCCGAATTCATAGGGCTGGCGCGCTTTGCCCTTGCCGATGCACTCGACTTCCGGTGCGTGCAGGGCGTAGAGCTTGTTCTTGTCCTTGGGCCGCTGGGTGTGGATACGCCGGGCACGTTCGAGCCACAGGGTGGCCATCTCCTTCATGCCGTCGGTGAGCATCGGCAGGCGCCGTTCCAGATCACGCATGACCCGGCCCAGGATCGTCCGTTGGCGCTTGAGCACCTTTCTCATCCGCCGGTACTGTTTGGCGTGGGCGTAGCCACCGGCCCGCCGCTTGAGGCTCCGGCCTTCCTTCTCGAAGGTCTGGCGCAGCACCACGCCAGCCCGTTTGGCGATCAGCACCAACTTGCGCCGGGCCACGTCGAGCAGCCGGCTGTCGGTGGGAAAGGCGACGGCCTTCTCCTGCACCGTGGAGTCGATGATGATCCGCTCCAGGTCCTGCGGGGCGATGGCCTTCAGCGACACCGCGGTTTCGATGGTCTTGGCCAGGAGTTCTTCCACGCCCGCGTCCCCCAGCGCACGACGGAAGCGCGTCAGACCGCTCGGGTCGCAGGGCAGCCGGGTCTCGAAGTACTCGCCACCGCAAAAGAACTGCCAATAGGGGTTCTCGGCCCACCGTTGAACGACGCTCTCGTCGCTCTCGCCGAACGCATGCTTCAAATACAGCAGCCCGACCATCAACCGAATCGGCAGGCGCGGGCGGCCTGCTGCGCTGCTGCCTGCACCCGCCATCTGCAAGGTCGGGCCGAACAGATCCAGGCCTTCGATCGGACGCCCTTGGCGGTCCTTGCGGACAAAACATGGCACTAGTGCCGATTCGATCTCGGCCCACGGCATGCGGGATGCCAATACCGCCAGCGGGTGGCGCATATCGATCATCGCGTCCAACCGGGCGCGGAAAAAGTCCGGGGTGGTCATCGCAAACCTGCGCTCCAAATCTTCCAGAAAGTGAATGCGATTGCACTGGAAACTGGAGGATTCGGCAAGGCCTCCGGGGCACTCAGCCCGCGTCGGAACAGGGGCGGGCTGATTGTTCAGGACCGACTAATTCACCACGGTCTTCTTGTCCCGGTTCGGGAGCATGTCGATGATGGTGTTGTTGCGTATGTTGCTGATGACGCAGCGGGGTCGGATCAGGTGAATCTCGTCGATGCCCATCCACTTCGGCGTCTCGAAGCGGAATTCAGCTTCCAGCTCGTTGATGTAATCGCGGAAGATGTTGCGGATGGTCTTCTCGTCCAGGCCGGTGTCGTCGGCGATGCTGGCAAAGGTGCGCTTCAAGCTCTGCTGGCCGATCCACTTCACCAGCCGGTCGGTCATTTCGCGCTTGGCGTTGACGGCGGGCAGCGCCTCCATGAAGGTCTTGCCGCAGGACTGGCACCGCCAACGGCGGGTGTCCACGTAGATCGCAAGCCGTTTGCCGTGGGTCGGCAGGTCGCGGATGACCTGCTCATTGCGACCGTGGCCGATCAGGCGGTCAGAGCCGCAGGCCGTGCAGACGCCGGGCGGGTTCGAGACTTCGGCGTAGACGTGATAGTCGTGGTCGGCTTC
>JAFLDU010000077.1 GCA_017309145.1 Zoogloea sp.
GCCAACATCCTCACCCGCAGCCTGATCCTCTTCGGCCAGGGGGCGATCCGCTGCCATCCCTATGTGCTCAAGGAGATGGAGGCGGCCCGAGCGGGTGACCTGAAGGCCTTCGATGCCGCGTTCTGGGGGCACATCGGTTACACCGTGAGCAACGCCGCCCGGGCCCTGGTAATGGGCCTGACCGGCTCCCACTTCGTCTCGGTGCCCATCGACGTGGCGCCGGAAACCCGCCGCTACTACCAGCAGCTCACCCGTTTTTCGGCAGCCTTCGCCTTCCTGTCGGACCTCTCCATGGGTACCCTGGGGGGCGCCCTGAAGCGCAAGGAGAAGCTCTCGGCCCGCCTCGGCGACATCCTCTCGCTGATGTACCTGGCTTCCGCCACCCTCAAGCGCTATGAGTCCGAAGGGCGCAAGGCCGAGGATGCGCCGCTGATGCACTGGGCCATCTGGGACTGCATGTTCAAGGCTCAGAATGCCTTCGAGGGCGTCATTGCCAACTTCCCGAACCGCTTGTTTGCCACCCTGCTGCGCCGGATCGTGGTGTTCCCTCTGGGCCGTCCGTACTTCGTGCCCTCCGACCGGCTCGGCCATGAGGTCGCCCGCCTGCTGATCGAACCCTCGGCCACCCGCGACCGCCTGACCTCGGATGTGTTCGTGCCCGACGACGTGGAAGAGCCGGTGGGCGCCCTCGAGGCTGCTCTGCGGGCCACCCTGGAGGCCGAGCCGGTCGAGGCCAAGGTGCGCAAGGCCATCAAGAATGGTCAGTTCAAGCCCGGCCTGCTGGTCGGTGGTGGCGTGGATGCGCTGTATGACGCGGCCCTCGCGGTGGGCATCATCAGCCGCGACGAGCACGATCTGATCGTGCGCCGCGGTGAGCTGCGCGACAAGGTCATCCGGGTCGACGACTTTCCGCACGATCTGGGCCTCTCCGCGCGCCTCGCCGGGCAGGCCTCGGATCGGCGCGAGGCCGCCTGAGCCGCCCCCGGTAGCTGCCCCTCACGGATCGGACCCATGAAGTCGCCCATTTACATCATCGACGGTGCCCGCAGCCCCTTTCTGAAGGCGCGCAATGCGCCGGGCCCCTTCGCTGCCTCCGACCTGGCGACGGCCGCCGGCAGTGCCTTGCTGGCCCGCCAACGCTTTGCGCCCGAACAGCTCGACGAGGTCATCCTCGGCTGCGCCAGTCCGTCGCCGGACGAGGTGAATATCGGGCGGGTGGTGGCCCTGCGCATGGGCTGCGGCATCAAGGTGCCGGGCTGGACGGTGATGCGCAACTGCGCGTCGGGCATGCAGGCCATCGATTCGGCGATCGCCAACATCCTGTGCGGGCGCTCGCAGCTGGTGCTGGCCGGCGGGGTGGATGCCCTGTCGCGGGCGCCGCTGCTCTACTCAGATGCGATGGTGCATTGGTTTGCCGGCTGGATGCAGGCCCGCGGTTTCGGGCAGAAGCTGGCGATGGCCCGGCGCTTCCGGCCCGGTTACCTGGCGCCGGTGATCGCCATCATGAAGGGGCTCACCGACCCGATCGTCGGTCAGCTGATGGGGCAGACCGCCGAGAACCTGGCCTGGCACTTCGGCATCAGCCGGGAAGACATGGACAACTTCGCCGTGGAGAGCCACCGGCGTGTGGCGGCCGCCCAGGACGCCGGCCATTTCAGCCGTGAGCTGGTGCCCCTGATCGGCCGGGACGGTAGTGTCTTTGCGTCAGATGACGGCCTGCGCCGTGATGTCTCGATGGCCGGTCTGGCCAAGCTCAAGCCTTTCTTCGACAAGAAGTTTGGCCGGGTCACCCCTGGCAACAGCTCCCAGATCACCGATGGCGCGGCCTGGCTGGTGCTCGCCTCGGCCGAGGCTGTCGAGCGCTTCGGGCTGGAACCCCTCGGCCGCATCGTAGACAGCCACTGGGCCGGCCTGGAGCCCGAGCGCATGGGCCTGGGGCCGGTCCATGCGGCCACGCCCATCCTGCAGCGGCAGGGGCTGGGCCTGGATGACCTGGACCTGCTGGAGATCAACGAAGCCTTCGCGGCGCAGGTGATCGCCTGCCAGCGGGCCTGGATGGACGCCGACTACTGCCGCACGCGCCTGGACCTGCCCGGCGCTCTGGGCGAGGTGGACCCGGCCCGGCTCAATGTGGATGGCGGCGCGGTGGCCTTGGGCCACCCGGTCGGCGCCAGCGGCGCGCGCATCGTCCTGCATGTGCTGGAGGCCCTGCGCCGGACCGGCGGCAAGCGGGGCCTGGCGAGCATCTGTATCGGCGGCGGCCTGGGTGGTGCGATGCTGGTGGAGGCGGTCTGATGATGGAACTGAAACACTGGAAGCTTGAGCGCGACCCGGATGGCATTGCCTGGGCCACCCTCGACGTGGCGGAGGCGAGCGCCAACACCCTGGGCAGTGCCGTGCTGACTGAACTGGGTGCGCTGCTCGACCGGCTCGAGGTGCAGCCGCCCAGCGGGCTGGTGATCCGCTCCGGCAAGGCGGCCGGCTTCATTGCCGGTGCCGACATCGAAGAGTTCACCCGCATCGACTCCGCCGCCGACGCCCGTGTGCTGGTGGACAAGGGTTGGACGCTCTTCGAGCGGCTGGCGTCGGTGCGTTACCCCACGCTGGCCCTGGTCCGCGGCCATTGCATGGGGGGAGGCCTCGAGTTGGCCTTGGCCTGCCGCTACCGGATCGTGGTGGATGAGCCCGGCACCCGTCTGGCGCTCCCCGAGGTGATGCTCGGCATCTACCCCGCCTGGGGCGGAATGCGGCGCCTGCCTGCATTGATCGGCCCGGCTGCAGCCCTCGATCTGATGCTTACCGGCAAGGGAGTGGATGCGGCCAAGGCCCGTCGCCTGGGCCTCGCCGACGCCTGCGTGCCGGCCCGGGTGATGGACAACTCGGCTCGCCTGACCCTGCTCTCCGGGCAGCCGGTACGGCGTCCGCCCCTGTTGCAGCGCCTGCTCAACGGCCCGCTGCGCGCCGTGGTGGCGGCCAGGGCGCGCAAGCAGGTAGCGGCCAAGGCGCCGCGTCACCACTATCCGGCACCGTGGGCGATCATCGACGTCTGGGAAGGCTACGGCGGCAACGCGCTGGCGGTTCCGGAGGGCGCGCCCGCGTCGCTGGGCGCCTTGTTCGGCTCTGACACCGCCCGCAACCTGATCCGGGTGTTCTTTCTGCAGGAGCGCCTGAAGGGCTTTGGCAAGGGGGCCGACTTTGCGCCGCGTCGCGTGCATGTGGTGGGCGCCGGGGTGATGGGCGGCGACATCGCCATCGAGTGCGCCCTGCGCGGCATGACGGTGACTTTGCAGGACCAGTCTGTCGAGCGCATTGCGCCGGTGGTGGAGCGGGCCGCCAGGCGCTTCGAGCGCAAGTACAAGGGCAAACCGCGGGAGGCACGTTTCGCCCTGGACCGCCTCATCGCCGACCCGCAGGGCCATGGAGTGGCTCGGGCCGACGTGATCATTGAGGCGATCTACGAGAACCTGGAGGCCAAGCGGGCCTTGTTCGTACGGCTGGAGCAGCAGGCGCGGCCCGATGCGCTGCTGGCCTCCAACACGTCAAGTCTGCGCATCGGCGACATCGCCACTGCCCTGAAGGAGCCTGCGCGGCTGACCGGCATTCACTTCTTCAATCCGGTGGCGGTGATGCCCCTGGTGGAGGTGGTGCAGGGCACGCTCACCGACGATGAAGTCTTCCGGCGGGCTGCCGCCTTCGTGCGCCGGCTCGACAAGCTGCCCCTGCCTGTCAGGGACGCGCCGGGCTTCCTGGTCAATGCGGTGCTGGGGCCCTACATGTATGAAGCCCTGCGCTGCGTGGATGAGGGCATTCCGCCGGCCACCATCGACGCGGCGTTGACCGGCTTCGGCATGCCCATGGGGCCGATCGAGCTGATCGACACGGTCGGCCTGGATATTGCCGTGGCCGCCGGCAAGGCACTCGCCGGTGCGGATGCGGCGCTGCCGCGTGGGTTGGCGGAGCGGGTCGCCGCCGGGCACCTGGGCAAGAAGAGTGGTCAGGGCTTCTACGCCTGGCCAGACGGCAAGGTCAGCAAGCCGGCTGCAGGCGTGCCGCCTGAAGGCTTGGCCAGGCGGATCCTCGCGCCCCTGCTGGCGGCTGCTCAGGCATGTGTTACACATGGTGTCGTGGCAGATGAGGATCTGGCAGATGCCGGGGTAATATTCGGTACTGGCTTCGCGCCCTTCACCGGCGGGCCCTTCAACCATCTCCGGACGACGCACCGCGCCGGATAGTCATTTGTGGAGTCGATCATGTGCAACCAGCCCACCCGCCTGCCCCCCGATGAAATGCCGGTACTCCGCGTGATGCCGATGCCGGCGGACACCAACCCGGCCGGTGATGTGTTCGGCGGCTGGATCATGTCCCAGGTGGACATCGCCGGCTCCCTGCCGGCCCGCCAGCGGGCGCGCTCGCGGGTGGCCACGGTGGCGGTGAATGCCTTCGTGTTCAAGCAACCGGTCTCGGTGGGGGATGTCGTCAGTTTCTACGCACGCATCGTGCGCGTCGGGCGCAGCTCGGTAACGGTGGATGTGGAGGTCTTCGCCGAGCGCAATCCGGATGCGCCGGTGGTGGTCAAGGTCACCGAAGCCACCCTGACCTACGTGGCGGTGAGCGCCAGCGGGCAGAAGCAGGACCTTCCACCTGAAAGTGTCGCGTGATTGCAACGGTTCAAGCCGGTGCTGCAGAGCCGCAGGGCCGCGCAGTTCTAGAATCCCCCGGGGTTGGGGCAGCCCACGGACGGACTACATGCCTATTGCCCATCTGTGAGGAGACGCATAAATGAAGATGAAGACGATCGCTCGCCTGATGTCCTGCCTTGCCATGGGGATGGCTGCAGGGCACGCCGCTGCCGCAGGTTTCCAGTTGCTCGAGCAGAATGCCAGCGGGATTGGCAACGCCTATGCCGGATCGGCTGCCGTGGCCGAGAACGCCAGCACCATCTACTTCAACCCGGCAGGGATGACCCAGTTGCAGGCTCGCGAGGCCTCGGTCGGGATCTCCCTGGTGCGCCCGACCTTCAAGTTCAGTGACCGTGGATCCAGCACCGGAGTGCTGTCCGGTACGGGCACCGGCAACGATGCGGGCAGCTGGGCGGCCATTCCCAACGGCTACCTGTCCTGGGGGCTGACCAAGGATGTGTTCGTGGGCGTGGGCTTTGGCGCACCCTTTGGTTTGGTCACCGAGTACGACAGCCCCTGGCTGGGCGGTGCCCAGGCTGTGAAGTTCGACATCAAGACCTACAACATCAACCCCAGCGTGGCCTGGCGGGTGAACGACAAGGTTTCGCTGGGGGCCGGCCTCAACTACCAGCGCATGGAAGCAGAGTACACGCGCCTGGCCACGGTGACCTCCGCGGCCCTGTCCGCCACCCAGGCGACCCTGGATGCAGGCAATAACGCCTGGGGCTGGAACGTGGGCGCCTTGTTCACCCTGAGTCCGATGACCAAGGTCGGTGTCTCCTACCGCTCCAAGATCAAGCATGAGCTGACCGGCAGTCTGGCCGTCTCGGGACCTGCTGCGGGGGCCTCGCCAGCCCTGACCACCGGCAGTGCCAAGGCCGACGTGGACTTGCCCGACACCTTCATCCTGTCGGTGGTGCAGAGCCTCAACGACAAGTGGGAGATGCTCGGTGACATCTCCTGGACCGGCTGGAGCAGCATTCCCAAGGTGGACATCGTGCGCACTTCCGGGGCCCTCAGCGGTGCCACAGTGCAGACCCTCGACACGCATTTCCGTGATACCTGGCGCTATGCCCTGGGGGCCAACTACCGCTACACCGATGCCGTCAAGCTGAAGTTCGGGCTGGCCTACGACCAGACCCCGGTGCCGGATGCCCAGCACCGCCTGGTCTCACTGCCCGACAACAACCGTACCTGGCTCTCCACGGGCGCCCAGGTGAAGATCGACAAGTCGTCCATGCTGGACCTGGGCGTCGCCTACCTCTACGTGCCCGAGTCGAAGATCGACAACAACCAGGCCGCGCTGGGCCGGGGCTATGTGAAGGGCGCTTACGATGCCCGCGTATGGATCCTCGGCGCGCAGTACTCGATGGCCTTCTGATCTGTTCCCGTCGCCACCGGGGTGCTCTGGCTCCCCGGTGGCCATTCACCTGATTGTTCTTTCATGGCCGCATCCGATCCTGCTACGCCCGACGCCAAGACCCGCATCCTCGATGCGGCAGAACGCCTGTTCATGGAGAACGGCTTTGCCGCCACCTCCGTGCGCATGATCACGGGGGCTGCCGGCGTGCCCGTGGCGTTGGTGAACTATCACTTTGGCAGCAAGCAGGGGTTGATGGAGGCGGTCTATGAGCGGGCGCTGGGGAGCCGCGGCGGCAGCCGGGTCAGCTATCTCGACAAGCTCGAGGCGGAGGCCGCCGGTCAGCCCATCGCCGTCGATGTGCTGGTGGATGCCTTCCTGTCATCGGCCCTGCGTCTGACCCGCAAGGACTCCGTGACGGGGGAGGTCTTCAAGCAGCTCATCGGGCGGGCCTTCTATGAACCCGGGCCGGGGACCGAGGCTTTCTTCCCCGCTGAGTATCGTGAAGCCGTCGACCGCTACCGGCAGGCCTTCATGCGGGCGCTGCCGGGCCTGAGCCAGGATGACGTGGTGTGGCGGATGTATTTCTTCGTTGGCATCGTGGCCTACGCGATGGCCGGAAAGGATGTGATGCGGATGACCGAGACCTACTCTCTGTCTGACGCGGGTGACCCGGAATCCATCCTGGCCCGCCTGAAACCCTTCATCGTGGCGGGCTTCCTGGCTCCGGCAGGTAGTCTGGCGGGAATGCCAAGGCCCTGATTTATTTAAAAGTTGTTGTGCTCCGGGGAATCGTTGCGCTAAGATTTGAACGATTGTTCAAATTCTGGTCGCGCAATCCCCGGGCCAGGTCTCGATAGCAAGGGCCCGACACAGGGCCGAGTCAACTGAGTCAAAGGAGGCACATGTGAGCAGACTGATCATTCGCAAGGTGGCTGTGCTGGGTGCCGGTGTCATGGGCGCGCAGATCGCCGCCCATTGCGCCAACGCCGGCGTGCCGGTCATCCTCTTTGACCTTCCGGCCAAGGAAGGCGACCCCAACGGTATTTCCAAGAAAGCCGTTGATGCGCTGCGCAAGCTGGAGCCGGCGCCGCTGGCCACCCGTGACCGCGCCCAGTTCATCGACGTGGCCAATTACGGCAGCGATCTGGACAAGCTCCGCGATTGCGACCTCATCATCGAGGCCATCGCAGAGAAAATGGAGTGGAAGCTGGACCTTTACGCCAAGGTGGCGCCCTATGTGCGCGCCGACGCGATCTTCGCGTCCAACACCTCGGGGCTGTCCATCGAGGCCTTGTCCCACGGTATGCCGGAGTCGGCCCGCGGCCAGTTCTGCGGCATCCACTTCTTCAACCCACCGCGCTACATGGCGCTGGTGGAGCTGATCGCCACCCGCAGCACCGATGCGGCCATGCTGGACGGCCTGGAGACCTGGCTGACCACCCGCCTGGGCAAGAGTATCGTGCGGGCCAAGGACACCCCCAATTTCGTGGCCAATCGCATCGGGGTGTTTTCCATCCTGGCGGTGATGCACCACACCGCGCGGCTGGGCCTCGGCTTCGATGAGGTCGATGCCCTGACCGGCCCGCTGATCGGCCGGCCGAAGAGTGCCACCTACCGCACCGCCGACGTGGTCGGCCTGGATACCCTTGCCCACGTGGTCGGCACCATGCAGGCCACCTTGCCGGATGACCCCTGGTTCCCGTTCTTCAAGAACCCGGAATGGCTTGCCGGCCTGATCGCCCAGGGCGCCCTCGGCCAGAAGACCAAGGGCGGCATCTACCGCAAGGACGGCAAGACCATCACAGTGCTGGACCTGGCCAGCCAGGGCTATCGCCCGAGCGGTGGTGAGGTGGCGCCGGAGGTGCTGGCCATCCTCAAGAACCGCAACCCGGCCGACAAGTTTGCCCAGCTGCGGGCCAGTGCCCACCCCCAGGCACGCTTCCTGTGGGCGATCTTCCGCGACGTCTTCCATTACTGTGCCTTCCATCTGGCGGGCATCGCTGACAACGCCCGCGATGTGGACCTGGCCATGCGCTGGGGCTTCGGCTGGGCCCAGGGGCCTTTCGAGACCTGGCAGGCCGCCGGCTGGCAGGCCATCGCCGAGGCGGTCCGAGCCGATGTGGCGGCCGGCGAGGCGATGAGCCCGGCGCCGCTGCCGGACTGGGTGTTCGATGGCCGCCAGGCCGTGCATCAGGCGGAGGGCTCCTGGAGCGCCGCCGGCGGCAGCCTCAAGCCTCGGTCGACGCTGGCGGTGTACGGCCGCCAGCTGTTTCCCGAACAGGTGCTGGGCGAGGCTGCGCCGGAGGCCGGCGAGACCCTCTGGGAGAATGAGGGAGTACGCCTGTGGAATTTGCCGGCCCGGGATGCCCGCATCGGCATCCTGTCCTTCAAGTCGAAGATGCATGCCATCGGCGACGAGGTGCTGGATGGGGTGCATGAGGCCATCGCCCGCGCCGAGCGCGATCTGGACGGCCTGGTGATCTGGCATGAGGCACCCTTTGCTGTGGGCGCCAACCTCAAGCAGGTGGCCGAGGCCTGCCAGGCGGGGCGTTTCGACAATCTCGACAAGATGGTGGCGCGCTTCCAGCAGGCCTCCATGCTGCTCAAGCACGCCCTGGTGCCCACCGTGGCCGCGGTGCAGGGCCTGGCCCTGGGCGGCGGCTGCGAGTTCGCCATGCAGGCCACCCATCGGGTCCTGGCCCTGGAGAGCTATGTGGGGCTGGTGGAGGCGGGGGTCGGCCTGATCCCGGCAGGCGGCGGTTGCAAGGAGTTCGCGCTGCAGGCTGCCGCCATGGCGTCGCGGGCGGCCGGTGGCGACGTCTTCCCCTTCATTCAGAACGCCTTCCAGACGGTGGCCATGGCCAATGTGTCGAAGAGCGCCCTGCAGGCGGTGGAGCTGGGCTTTGCCCGCGCTTCGGACGACATCGTCTTCAATGCCCGCGAGCTGCTGCATGTGGCCCTGCACCGGGCCCGGGCCCTGGCCGAGACCGGCTACCAGCCGCCTCCGGTGCAGCGCGCGGTGCAGGTGGCCGGCCGCAACGGCATCGCCACCTGCGAGATGATGCTGATCAACATGAAGGAGGGCGGTTTCATCTCCGCCTGGGACTACCGGGTGGCCCGCTCGATCGCCACGGCCCTTTGCGGCGGCGAGGTGGAGACCAACGCGAAGGTGTCGGAGCAGTGGATCCTCGATGTGGAGCGGGCCCAGTTCATGGACCTGCTGAAGACCGAGAAGACCCAGCAGCGCATCGTGCATATGCTGGAAACCGGCAAGCCCCTGCGCAACTGATCGCGACGAGATTCGGAGACATATCAAGATGAGCAAACAGATCCAGGAAGCCTACATCGTCGCCGCCACCCGTACCCCGGTGGCCAAGCGCAACGGGATGTTCCGCAACGTGCGGCCGGATGACATGCTGGCCCACGTGCTGCGTGCGGTGGTCGGCCAGGTGCCAGGCCTCGACGCGACCGAGATCGGTGACGTGATCGTCGGCTGTGCCATGCCGGAGGCAGAGCAGGGCATGAACGTGGCGCGCATCGGCGTGCTGCTGGCCGGCCTGCCCAACAGCGTGCCGGGCATCACCATCAACCGCTTCTGCTCCTCGGGCCTGCAGGCCGTGGCGGATGCGGCCGCGCGCATCCGCCTGGGCGAAGCCGACGTGATGATCGCTGCCGGTACCGAGAGCATGACCGTGATGCCGCAGATCATGGGTAACAAGATCTCGCTGAACCCGGCGATCTTCGCCCGCGAGGAGAACCTGGGCATCGCCTTCGGCATGGGTCTCACCGCCGAGAAGGTGGCCCAGCAGTGGAAGGTCAGCCGTGAGGAGCAGGATGCCTTCGCGGTCCAGTCCAACCAGCGTGCCGCCGCGGCGATTGCCGCCGGGGCCTTCCGCGATGAGATCAGCCCCTACACCGTGACCACCCACCTGCCCGGCGAAGGCGGCACGGTGCGCGTGGTGGAGCGGGTCTGCGATACCGACGAGGGGCCGCGTGCCGACGCTTCCATGCAGAGCCTGGCCAAGCTCAAGCCGGTGTTTGCGGCGCGGGGCTCTGTGACGGCCGGCAACAGCTCCCAGATGTCGGATGGCGCCGGGGCGGTGTTGCTGATGTCCGAAGCCGCGGTCAAGCGCTACGGCGTGACGCCGATCGCCCGCTTCTGCAGCTACTCGGTGGCCGGCGTGCCGCCCGAGATCATGGGCATCGGCCCGGTCGAGGCGATTCCGCGGGCCCTCAAGGCGGCGGGCATCACCCAGTCGCAGCTGGACTGGATCGAACTCAACGAGGCCTTTGCCGCCCAAGCCATCGCAGTGACGCGGCAGCTCGATCTGGATCCGGCCGTGATCAACCGCCAGGGGGGCGCCATCGCCCTGGGCCATCCCCTGGGCGCGACCGGTGCCATCCGTGCGGCCACCCTGATGAGTGCCATGCGCCGTGGGCAGGCCCGCTACGGGATGATCTCGATGTGCATCGGGACCGGCATGGGGGCCGCTGGCGTCTTCGAAAAACTCTGAGTGGGTGGAGGGCGCGGGGGGCTGTCGCCCCCGCGTCCGTTCATCGGGCGGCTCTTCCCTGCAAGGCGGTTTCGCGGTGAAATGGCGGAATTGCGAATCCCATATCGATGAAGGAGTAGGGGCCATGACTTCCCCCGTCCTGCTTGAGATCGTCAGCGGTGTGGCCACCCTGACCCTCAATCGTCCCGAGGCCCTGAATGCGCTGTCCGTGGACATGATGAAGGCGCTGGCCCAGGCCACCGCCGAGCTGTCGCACCGGGACGACCTGCGTGCCGTGGTGATCACCGGTGCCGGTAAGCACTTCATGGCCGGTGGTGATCTCAAGGATTTTTCGTCTCACCTGCATCTGTCGCCCGAGAGCCGGCTGGTCAACTTCCGGGCCCTCATCGAGCAGTACATCAATCCCAGTGTCAGTGCGCTGCAGGGGCTGCCGGTGCCTGTCGTCGCACGGGTCCATGGTGCCTGCGCCGGTTTCGGCCTGTCCCTGGTGCTGGGATGTGATCTCGTGGTGGCTTCCGAGGACGCCTACTTCACCACGGCTTACTCGAGCATCGCCCTGTCGGGTGACGGTGGTGTCTCCTGGCTGCTGCCACGGATACTTGGACGTAGGCGGGCCTTCGAGCTGCTCTTGCTGGCGGATCGCTTTGGCGCCGATGAGGCGCTGAGATTGGGTCTGGCCAACCAGGTGGTCATGCCCGATGCGCTGGACGATGCCGTGGCGACCCTGGTGCGGCGCATCTGCGCGGGGCCGCGCCACACCTACGCTGAGATGAAGCGCCTGCTCAACGAGTCTCCCGATCAATCCCTCGGCGCTCAGCTCCAGCTCGAAGCCGAAGCCTTTGCCCGCTGCGCGGCTCACGCCGATTTCGACGAGGGGGTGAACGCCTTCCTCGGCAAGCGTCGGCCGCACTTCAAGGCCTGAGCCGGAAGGCCAGCAGGCCCAGCCATTCATGGATGGCGTACCAGCCGGCGTAGGCGGCGCTCATGCTGGGCGCCAGTTGCAGGAAGCGGCCTGCGATGCCGGGGGCCTCACCCTCATCGTCGGCTCCCGCCCGCTTATCCGTGAAGTAGGCCGTAGGGGCCGGTAGCACCTCGAAGCCGACGGACTGGAACCAGGCCTCTGCCCGTCGCATGTGGGCGGCATGGGTCACCAGGGCAATCCGCCGGATCCCCGCGGGTTGCAGGATGCGGGCGCTGAACAGGGCATTCTCCCGGGTGTCCAGCGATTCAGCCTCAACCCAGCGGACGGTCACGCCGAAGTCATCCTTCAGGCTGCGCTTCATCCAGTCCGCTTCGGCCGTTCCGCCGAGCGGGGCGCCTCCAGTGACCAGTACCGGCAGACCCGACTGGCGGGCGAGCCGGGCGCCATAGCGGATCCGCTCAAGGGTCCGTGAGTTGACCGTACCTTCTCCGTATTCCGGCGCATGGCTGCGCATGCCGCCCGCCAGGATCACGATCGCATCGGCGCGGCCCAGGGTCTCGGTGCTGATCGGTGGATAGTCCTCGAGGCCGTTGAGAAGCAGGCCGACGCTAGCGGGCGTCATGAGGGCGAGGCTCACGGCCAGTCCGAGTCCGGCAAGCGTCCAGCCCGCACGCCGCCGGCGGCGGCTCAGGATCAGGCCTGCCAGGACGAGCAAAAGAGGTCCGAGAGGGGGCAAAACCAGGCTCGAGAGGATTTTTTTCAGCAGGAACATACGAAAAGCTGCGGCCCGGAGGGGCGCCGCATTGTCGGTGAGAAGGCGCGCAGCTATTATCCAGCGTCAATCAAACGCCAGCTACCAGGGGAACGATCATCGTCAGCACAGCATGGGGGTCAATGAGCCGCAACGGAATGTCCGGGAGGGCGTTCCGGTGATCGAGCTGGATGTGCGCGATGGTATTTGGGCGCTGGTGGCCATCCTGGCCATCTACCTGGCGTTCACCTTGTTTCGGCTGTCCCGCCCCCGAGGGGCGAACAAGGGGGAAGGCGACGCGCAGCCCGTTGCTCGCACGTTGCTTGCGGAGACGCCGCTGTCTGCTGCGTCCGTTGACCAGCCTCCGGCCGAACCGGCCCCAGAGGATGACACCGTGTCACGCGCGCTGCTCAACGAGCTCGAGATCCAGCAACTGCGGAGGGATCTTTCCCAGCTGCAGACAGAATGCGATTTCCTGCGGCGTGAACTGGCCGCCACGCGGCGCGATCTCGATGCCCTCAGGGATGCCCAGCAGGTCGCGCGGGAGCAGGCGCCCCCCGTTCAGTACGTGCGCCCTGTGTCGCCCCAGCATTCCGAGGCCATGTTGCTGGCGGGCCGGGGTTTTGATGCGGCCAAGATTGCAGAGCATTGCGGAATTTCCGTGGCTGAAGCGGAGCTGGTCTGTGCCCTTGCGCGGGCAGAGGAGAGGGCATGACGGACGAGCGCAGGCAGGTGGATGAGGGCCCCGATGTGGAGGATGACTCCCGCCGCCAGCTGTGGTTCAGGGCAGGGGTCGCGGGCGGGTTGATCGCTCTCCTTCTCGGCGCTCTGGCGGTGTTCGACCACCTCTCCAAGCCGAGCGGCAATGCGGAAGTGGCGTTGCCCACCAAGCCGATCGCGCCTGCCCAGGTGGCTTCGGATACCGGACGTGACGTTCCGCCAGAAGTGATCCGCGCCGGCGCAGATGGCGCGCAGGCCGAGGTTCAGGAGGAGCCGCCGGCTGCTGAGACCTCTGCGCCTCCGCTGTTGCCGCGTGATTCGACGGGGTCCGATACGCCGGTGGATCGGCTCGAGGTGCCCCGTACCGGCACGGTACGGCCGCATCAGGCCGTGCAGCCCGGGCATGGGCGCGAGACGGAGCATCGTGCGGCTGCCCGTTCCGACGAGACGCCGCGTGCCACGGTGACTCCGCCTCCCGCTGCGGCGGTGTCACCGCGTTTGCCGGCGGTGCAGCCGACGGGTCAGAGCCCGCAGCGTGAGGTGGCTCCGGCTGCGAACGTCGTGGCTCCAAAACCGGTTGCCCCAGCATCGGCCGGCGCTCCGGCGCTTGCGGTGGGGACGCAGCCTGCCGTGCCGGCCCCAGCCGCAGCGCAGGCCAGTTCCGCGCCCGCTGCAACCAGCATGCCGTCGCGTGCGCCGGCTCCCTCAGGTCCCACTCCAGCTGCGCAAGGTCCCGCTCCGGCCGCGGAAGCGGCGGGGCGGGGCTATGTGCTGCAGTTCGGCTTTTTCTCGAGCGCAGCCCGGGCGGAGGAACTCAAGGCCAGGCTTGCCCAGGCCGGAATCCCTGCCCAAGTTGAAACCCGCCTCGTGGTCGGCCCCTTTGTCGATCGCAAGGAAGCCCTCGCAGCCCAGGCTCGTCTGCGGGAGAGAGGGATCGATACCGGGGTGTTGTTGCCCCTCGGGCGCTGAGCCGCGTTTCTTTTCTTCGAAACCGCCGCAAGTTGCGGGGGGAGGCGCTCAGTCCATGACAATGGCGAGGGCGTGACCGGTGCGGCAGTGCAGCTGAAGCTTCAGGCATGACGCGTGTTCCTGGGCTTCAGCTTTCCACAGGGCGCCCTGATCGCCCAGGCTGCGTGCGATTTCATAGCCCCGCTGCTTGAGCCAGCCTGGATCAAGATGCTCGGCGACGAGTCTCGTTGTTTCCGGGTTGCAGGGGTGGGCGATGACGAGTCGGAAAATTCCCATGGCGATCTCCTGGAGATGCAACGGGCTCCCAATCTAGCGTCGTAGTGTGACGGTTGTTGGAGGGTGGTTGGCCAATCAAATCATGGAGCTCAGGGCGGATGACCGCAGCTGTGGCCTCGTTGGTGGTGTGCGGTATTCATCGAGGATGCGGGTCGCTTCTGTGGCGTCCACCGGGCGTGAAAACAGGAATCCTTGCATCTCATCGCAGCCGAGGGATTCGAGGGCGTCCAGCTGTTCCCTGTGTTCGATACCCTCCGCCGCGAGATGAATGTCGAAGCCCCGGGCGATGCCCGCGAGGACACTCACCACCGGGTGGTGCCCGGCGGGCTTGATGTCTTGCACAAAGCGACGATCGATCTTCAGGCGGGTGATGTTGCAGTTCTGTATGTGGGTCAGGGATGAATAGCTGGTCCCGAAATCGTCGATGACGATGCCGACTCCCAGCTTGCGCAGCCCCTGCATCCGCAGGGATATCCGTTCGCTGCTCTCTGCCAGGAGCCGCTCGGTGATCTCCAACTCGAGGCTGCCGGCCGGAAGGCCGTTGCAGGACAGGGCCCGAGAGATGGATAGGTCGAGTTCGGGATGGTCGAAATCCCGGGCGGACAGGTTGGCGGACAGGCGCAGATCTGGATGGTCCTGACGCCAGCTGGCAAGCTGGGCGCAGCCCGTTTCAATCACCCAGCGGCTGATCTCGTGCATGATTCCGGCATCTTCGGCCAGATGGATGAAGCGCGCGGGAGCCACCAGCCCGTGACGCGGATGACGCCAGCGGAGCAGGGCTTCCATGCCGGTGATGCAGTTGCGGGAGACACTCACCAGGGGCTGATAGTGGAGTTCGAGTTCCTGGCGGCTCAGGGCCTGGCGGAATTCGTGCTCCAGTGAAAGGCGCTTGTGGTAGCTGACGTGCATGTCGGCCGCAAAAAAGCGGTGCGCGTCGCGGGTCGTGCTCTTGACCTGATGCATGGCCACGCTGGCGTGATGGATCAGTTCGTCGGAGCTGCGGCCATCATCCGGATGCAGCGCGAGTCCCAAGCTGACGGTTGCGGCAAACTCATTGCCACCGACGATGAAGGGTTGCCGGAATGCTTCAAGGATCTTCTCGGCGATGACCTCGGCGTCTTCCCGGCTGCCCAGGTCGGGGAGCAGGGCCAGGAACTCGTCGCTGCCGTGGCGGGTGAGGGTGTCGCCCTTACGCAGGCATTGCCGTAGACGCAGCGCGACGTCCCGCAGCAGGGCGTCACCTTCGCTTTCTCCATAGGTGTCATTGACGGACCTGAAGTGATCCATGTCGATGAACATGACCGCGATGAAGCCTTTCCTGCGCCGGGCTTGTGCGATGGCCAGATTGAGCCGGTCGCGGAACAGCTCGCGGTTGGGAAGGCGGGTCAGTGAATCATGGTTGGTGTGTTGGGGGATGAGCGGAAGGTCGGACCCAGGCAGACAGCGGGCAGCGCCATAGGTGCCCGCATAGCGGCCCCCATCGCGGTGGTACATGCCCATGGCGTTCAGCGTGATGGTGATGGGCTCGTCGGGGGCCACGCCGTCGAGCGCCTGGCTCTTGTTCAGGCGCAATTCCAGATTGCTGGTGGCGCGTGCGCCGGTACGTCGCTCGTTGAATGAAAAGCGTGCCCGTTCAAGGTCTTCCGGGTAGATGATTGCCGAGAAATGTTGCCCGATCAGGGCTTCGCGAGCGCGGCCGAGCATGGACTCGACACGCAGGTTGAGATAGCTGAAGCGGCCGTCGGCATCGAGGGTGTAGATGAGGTCGAGCGAGTTCTCGACCAGGTAGCGATGCATCCGCTCGGAGGATTCGAGATGCTGCCTTTCCTGGCGTTGACTGCGCTCGACCTGGCGATGTGCCAGTGCCTTGCTCACGGCGTGACGGAGCTGGTCCGTGGTGTAGGGCTTGAGCAGGAAATCCCTCGCGCCGCGGCGCAAGGCGCCGATTGCGATCTCGGTCGAGTGCTCGGCGCTGATCATGATTACAGATTCCCGGCGCTCATGGCTGACCAGCCAGTCCATGACTGCCAGCCCGGATGCATCCGGCAGACGATAGTCCAGCAGAAGCAGATCGTAGGCGCTGGCGTTGAGTCGGGCAAGGGCCTCAGCAACGGAGCCGCAGGTCTCGATCAGGCGGTCATGGGCGTGAAGCAGCGCTGAAATCGAGCGACTTAAGGACGGTTCGTCATCTATCACCAGGATCCTGGCCAGGGTCTCCGTGGGGCGACCTGGCCTGGCGTCCATGGGAAAAGGGGACCCTTTCCAGGGGACGATCATTCTGACTCCCTGCTATGGGTCTGATCTTTTGAGGGCCAATGATGCCCTAAATCACGTCCGTGCCGCCAGTGGCATGAAAATCTGGAATACGGTTCCAGAACCTTGCTGGCTGCGGCAGAGGATGGTGCCGTTGTTTCGGGTAACCAGCTCTCGCACCACAGGCAGCCCGACTCCGCCACCCGGCTTGGTGCTGTTGCGGGCACCGCCGGTGAACAGGGTCTGGACGCGCTCGGGTGAGAGGCCGGGGCCGTTGTCCACGATACGAATCTCCAGGCAGGGGTGGCCGTTGGTGTTGATCCCCGACACGGCCGACACGCTCAGCTTGCCACCTTCGGGAATGGCTTCGGCCGCATTCTTGAAGAGGTTCAGCAGGATCTGCTTGAGCGCATCCGGTGGGATGGCCGCCGGCGGCAGATTCGGCGAGGTGCGCAGCTCGAAGTGGATGCCCCGGCGGGCAAACAGGGCCTCGCCGTACAGCGCCCGCAGATCGTGCAGGATCTCGGCTACACCGCTGTGGGTGGGGCCGGCCTGGACCATGCCGGAGAAGTCGCTGGTCTTGCGGATCAAGGTGCCCACCCTGTCGAGTTCGTCGCTGAGCAGGTTGAGCTGCTCCTTGAGGGTTGAGTCCTCCAGCTTCTCGTCGATGATCCCGAGGTAGGTCTTGATGACCGTCAGCGGGTTGCTGGCCTCGTGGGCGATGCGCCGGGCATGGTCGATGTAGCGCCGCGCGACGCTTTCCTCAAGGTCAACGCGCATCTGCTCCTCGGCCTGCTTGGTCGAGATCCGGGTCGTGGCGGCATCGGTGACGAGCCTGCGCAGGGCTTGATCGATTTCCGCGCCGGCGTGCTCGTCGGCGGGGCAGGGGTACACCGCGATGCCAGACTGGTGTTCGTTCTCCCAGGGGACGCAGAGCAGGCCGTCGCATTCCAGCCAGCGCGCGAGCTGCCAGTCGGCGGCGCAGCGACCGGGGGGGCGCTCGGAGGCTTCGAAGCGGGTCTCCACCTCGTTGCGGTAGGCTTCGGCGATCGTGCTGCAGGGGTCCTCGATGGCGATGTGAAGCTGGGCTACGCCGGGTAGCGTGCTTCCGTTCGCACCGCTGAGTGTGTCGCCCTCCAGAGGGCGGATGAACAGCACCGGCGCGTCGAGGCCGAGGAGCAGGCGCGAGGCGGTATTGAAATCTCCCCAGGTGGACAGGCCCCGAGTGAACACGCTGTGCGTGAAGGCGTTCAGCGCCGCGCGGGCGATCCCGCCATCGATGGTGTGCGCGTCGGTGGAAGAGTCGGGATGGTTGCTCCACGGTAGCGACAGCATTGCAGGTTCTGCCGGGATGCCGGCGGCGAGGGCGCGCTCTTGTACTTCACGGCTGATGTCGGCGAGCAGACTGACCAGCAGGGCACCGTCCAGGCCGCTTAGACGGCTGGCACGCTCAAGGCAGTCAGCGGACTGGCTGCTGCGGTAGTTGGCAAGCTCTTCAGCGGCAGCGGCGATGCGAACCAGTGGATGGGCCGTGACGAGGGTATCCACGTCGGCGTGGTGCAGGGCAATGGCATCCCTGGCCACGGGTGGTAGTCCGCAGGCGGCGAGCAGGGCCGAAGACATCTCGGCGTGATCCTGTCCGTAGCGTTCCCACTCATTGTTGCTGAGCGTCCATTCGTCGGGACTGTTGGCGAGCAGGCTGGCATGGTCGTCCGCGTACTCGGCCATCCACAGCAGGCCGAGGTCATGAAGCAGGCCGGTAAGGTAGGCTTCGTCAGGAGCTGTGTAGCCGGCTTCGCGGGCAAGCTGCCCGGCCAGTTCGGCGACGAACTGGCTGTGCAGGGAGTGGTGGCGGTGGCTGAGTACGCTGGTCCTGCGCTGGGACTGGTGGATGATGTGGCGCAGGGCCCAGGCCTGCAGCAGGGCCGGGTTGGTGTTGTCGACCCGCTGGGCGACTGCGTCCAGCAGGCTGTGTACTTCCGATTCGTCGAGTGGGCTCGTGAGCAGCAACTCGAACAACAGTACGGGGTCGAGAATGACGATGCGTGCGACATCCTTGGGTGTCGAGGTCCCGAGGGAGAGTACCCGGAGCAGGGAGATCACCGCCTCGCGCTGAGGGTGCAAGCGCAATGTCGGAATCACGGCGGGGCGTCGGGTTTTGGCGTTTCGGGTGGTTTGCATGACGTAAGCACGTATTTCTCGGATTTCGTGCTTTCGATCGTATCCTGCCCACCCAAACCCAAACTGTGACTTATGTTTGCCTGAACCGGCCCTGTGCGTGGAGAGCGTGATCCATTCCGCGAATGCTGATGAGGTTTTACAGCCTTTATGTTTGTCGGGCCCGACGGAGACCGCCCGCCCCGGGGCGGAATGGCGGTCCGGGGGGCAGTTGGGAGCGTAGCCGGTTAGCTGAACTGCAGGCTGTCGGCGAAGGAGAGGGCTTCGAGATGGGCCCGGTTGACCTGCTCGGGAGAGATGTGAAGCTCGCCGGCCAGTTGGGCCAGCAGCTTGTCATCAAAGCTCTCCAGCGCCCGGGCCAGCTTCAGGAAGGGGGCGTAGACACCGTCCCCGGTGATCAATGCGTCGGCGATCGGCGTGGGGAGATGCATCTCCTCGAGGGCCGACTGCAGGCTGGCGCCGAGCAGCAGATGGAGCAGGGAGAAGGCACCGGTGATGAAGAGGTTGTCCAGCTCGCCCTTGTCGAAGAAGGCCGCGCCGATCTTCTCCATGAAGCGCCCCCGGGCAATTGCGGTCTGCATCAGGGCCGGCGCGGACGGGTCACGGCTGGCGGAGACGAGCAGGACGGAAAGCCATTTGTTGAGCTTTTCGTAGCCGAGAATGGTGACTGCATGCCGGAATGATTGAATTTCACACATCAGCCCGAATCCGGCGGAATTGATGTATCTCAGCAGCTTGTAGGATAGGGCGACATCCTGCTTCAACACGGTTTCGATTTCACGGACTTCCGCGTTGCGCCGGACCAGGTTCATCAGGCGGACGATCTGCGCATGGGAGGGGGCCAGCTTGCCGTCGGTCTTGACCCCGCGCAGGAAGAACCAGCCGGAGGCGCCGTCGTAGCCTTCGGCAATGGCGTTGCGGAAATCGGGTACATCGGTCAGCCCCCAGGCGATCGACAGGCCTGGCGGGTCGGCGGGCAAGTGCTGGCGCTTGGCGTCCACGATCAGGAAGCGCCACTGCACATTGGGCGGCAGGACCGTGTCGTGCTGGTACCAGGTCAGGTTGAGGCTGATGTTGGCGGCCAGCAGCTGGGGGATCAGGGACAAGGTCAGCGGGTGGGTGATCGACTGGGTGGGGATCTCCACCATCGCGTTGGCCGGCGCGATCCAGTTGAGCAGGTCCGGGGTGGGCACCAGCTTGTACAGGCTGATGAACACCGGATGGGTCGACGGCCAGACCTCTGCCAGACTGTCCAGGGCTTCCACCGCCTGGGAGACGGACGCCGCGTGGACGATCAGCCGGTTGGCCGTGAT
>JAFLDU010000078.1 GCA_017309145.1 Zoogloea sp.
GGCATCGAGTTCGTCCAGCGCCTCGAACAGCATCTGGCGCTCCGAACCATCGGCCGGATGCAGGCTCGCGTGCAGCGTCAGCTCGGCCCCGGGCAGAAACAGCGCGAAGGCGTAGTGATCGGCAGACAACTTGGCGTTGGCGCGGGTCGAGACGCGCAGCCGGGAAGCGTCGGCCGCCACGACACGCAAACCGTTCCAGCGCGCCGCATCGATCTGCGGCTGGGCCAGCGCCAGCAGGTGCCGGCCGGCGAGCCGGAACAGCTCCGCCGAGAACCCCTTTCGCGCTTTGCTGAAGGCCTGGGCGCTGACCTCCCGACTGCGGACCGCCATGCCCTTCAACTGGCCGAACAAGGTGTCGAGTTCAGTCTGCACACTGGCACACATCCCGGACATCATCATCGCCGCGATGCGCGGCAAGGTCAGGTGGCGATCGCGGGTAAAAGCGCCCGGGTGCAGCCGCACTTGATCGACCAGGGCTGGGTCGAGGAGAAACCTGGAAAACTCATCCAGCAGCGATTGGGGATCGAGTGTTTGAGTTCATAGTCTCTATTTATCAATGACTTAATGGCATTGATTTTACCGGGGACGGCGCAGGTTCACAAGGGGGGTGGCGTTAAGTTGGGAGCATTGAGGTCTGGGGGGGCTGGTGAGCCTCCATGGGAATTCCGCCTTGCCAGTCCCAAGCGACGACTTCAAGCTTGGCACAGTGCTGCACAAGGGGATCGTCGTTCAGCTTTCTGGCGACCTCATGGGCTGCTTGCCGCTCCTCAGCGCAGTCGCCCGGCGATGAGAGGAAGATCTTTATTGAACGCATCGTCGTAAAAAACGCGGGTCAGGTTATTCGGTTGCTGGGCCCCTGTGTTCATACAGGCGGTAGGGGCTGATCACTGATCATTTCGTGAACCGCCGACGCCTTGCCCGCTGCCTACTCTGGGCATTTGGTGTGCGGCGGTCCAGCTTCTGGGCGGCCTCGGTCGCGGCGGGGACGTTGAATTCCAGCAGGCGTTCGAACAGGGTTGCGCCCTGGGCACTGTGTTCGCCGCCCTTGTCTTGGAGGGCAAGGGCGATGGAAACAAGCGCGTCGCTGCGGTAGGCCCAGCTGGTGGCGGTGTTGGCCAGTTCGTCTGCTACGGTGTCGATCAACGCAGTGGCTACCTGATAGACCCGGTCAGGCTCGTAGCGGACGAGATGCTCCAGCACTTCCAAGGCGAATTCGCCGTCGCTGGTGTGGAAAATGGCGGGGTACGCGGCTAGCGCGTCCAATACTTGCCGGGTGTGGATGTCCGCAAGCCAGGGAGCGTCCATGCGGAAGATATGGGCCAGCGCGCGCAGCACGGGCTTTTCACTGCTCGGAATCATGCGCAGCAGGTAATTCTTGCCGAGCTCGCGCAGTGACGTCTCCTTCCACAACTGGGCCACAGTGTGGGCGAGGCCAACCCGCTGGGGCAGGCGTTCGGGATCAGTAGAAGTGAGGATTTCCTCGATGGCGTCTGTCACCCAATCCTCTTGGCGCAGCCAGACGTGGCGGACCAATAGCAGTTCCGCAGAGCCCATCAGACCACATTTACCCTGAGTGGCCATGAGATTCAGCCATTTCTTTGCGTAATGTGGCGCAATCCAGTGCATTAGCCTGTACACCATACGGATGCAGCCAGTGTCGCCAAGAATCGACGGGTGAGCACTGAATACGGCGTCCAGGAACGTCTGTGCTCGGTCATGGTTCGCATCTCTCAGCCGATGAAAATAATGTCTCCCAACAGCTTCCCAGACTCGAGGGGATTCGCGGCGCTTCAGGTGGCCTTCCAGCACATCCAGCCACTGCTCGTAGGCAATAGGCTTTCTTGTTAAGAAGTAGCGAGACAATGCAATCAGCAGTGGGAAATTGCCCTCTGGCAGGGAGACGGTCGCGCTGTACCCCCACAGTTGGCTCTCCAATTGATCCTGGTTTTCAGTCCGCTCGAAACCCTCGGAATCACGCTCGGCTGGCTGAAGCCATGCCTTCAGACGAGATATCAGCGTGATTGGAACTTCGATACCCTCGTCCGTGAACTTCTCGGTGGCGTAGCCGACTGCGCTGCGGAAGGACGGGTCATCGAAGCCTTTGTCGACCAACTCGCTGAGCACTTGAAGACCTACTTCTGCCGAGAGGCCTGCTTTCTTCAACTCCCCCACCACGCACGCCGCGGGAGTTGCATTACGCTGTGGGTCCAGTTGCCGCACCACGGACAGTGCTTTTCCCTTGTCGATCTCAAGCAGCCGGGCCAACTCACGCCCCGCCTGTATTGCGCCACCTTTCATCGAATGTCGCGGGTGGTCCCAGCCCGTTTCGTCTGTCAGTTCAGCGAAAAGACCCAATATGTCCTCTATCCGCGCCTTGGCCATCTGTTCGGCGCTGACCGGGCTGCCTATGAACTGCATTCCCTCGCTATCGTCGTTATCAGTGGTTCCCGCAGGATGCGCACGCGCCGATTCGCCGAGCATCGTTTGTATAGCCGGACTGCGTTGTTGAATGGGAAATGCATGGAAGAGTTGTGTGCGGTGCTCCCGGTTCCAACGGCGCCGCGCCCGGCGTGTTTTGGCATCGTCATCCGGCGCATTGAGATAGACATCCAGCGACGAAATTGCCTGCTCCAGCCGAGCCAACTGGTTTGCATCGAGATGAGGCACCAGTTTGGTGATTAGGATGCGGCTTTCCCGATGGGCGTCCGACAGATTGCCGAGACTCAAGCGGCGTGGGTCGGCCAGCAGGTAATCGAGGGCGATGGCAGGCTCACAGGGAGCAGCCTTTGCCAGGCCCATGGCCAGCAGACGTTGCAGCAGCAACAGTTCTGACTGTTCGTGCTCTCGGACGAAGGCGCCTAGCTCGGTCGGCGCCACTTCCCCCCAGGTTTCCATTGCCACGCAGAGAGAGTGCAGAAATTCAGGTCCCTCCCGGAAACGTTCATCGCCCCATGGGTCCAGATAGCCGACGCTGTGGTGGTAGCGCACGATATGGATCTCGTCGGCCCGGACGTCCACCGCAAAGAAAGTTTCCAGCAAGGGCCACAGGGTGCGAGAGTAAGCTGCTGGGGCGGCCTGGGCGACCGCCGGGAGATCATGCAGGCGGGTGTTCTCCAGCAGCTTCTGTAGCGCCTTGGCAACATCGTCCTGTCGGGAAATTTCCAGCCACCGCTGTTCCAGCCAGACCTTCAGCAGATTGGGCGCTTGCTCTGGCAATGCGGCACTGGCCATGCTGACGGCTTCGTTGATGTCCCAATCACTGATCGGGGTGCGGGCGGCGATGCGTTCCAGCCGGGTTAGCCACTGCAGATCCACTGGCAGTGCATTGCTTCTGACCAGCAGCGTCCAGGTGAGGGCATCCATGTCGGGTCGTGGCAACCAGTGCTGGTCCACCAATGCCAGCACTTCATCCGGCAAAGCTGCGGCTACGGCGTCCAGCACGGCCCGGGTCAGGTGGCTGTCCTGTGGAGGCTGCTGCATCAGCAGGGGTAGATGGCCCGGCAATAGGGTACGGAACCATCCTTGGCTCCCCATCACCGCGCCAAGGAAGCGTGGCTGGAACCACGGGTCATCGAAGTTCGCCCAAGCAATCTGTTCTTCACAAGGCAGCGGGGCCTTCTGCATCCCCATGAAGGCGATCAGCAGCATGCGCAGGTGGCGGCGCAATGAGTCGGTGGCCCACAAGGTCTGGAGTTCGTGAGCATACTGCTGCGGCGCTACCCGACGCAGGTATAGCAGTGCATGCCAGAGCTGAGGGCGGATGCGCAGGTGGTTCTGGCTAGCCAACACGGTTGCTGCCAGCAGACCGCGTTGCTCCAGAAAGTTTCGCCCCCGCAGAAACTCGAACCAGGTCTGGTGGCGAAAGCCCACGCGTCCTTCACCTTCCGGCACCAACAGCAGGCCCTCACGCACTAGCGCCTGCATGGCTTCAAAGTCATCTTCCAGCCTTGCAGTGGGTAACCATAGCGTTTCCTCCTCGGCCATCTTGCCTGCCAGTGCCATCATGACTCTCTTGCGGTTACCTGCGGGGTCAGCTTGGATGACATGCTTGTGCCACTGCTGTTCCAGCAAACCGTGAATGCCGTGGGCCAGATCCGGCTCTGCCGTGCCGGGGAGCAGTTGCAGGAAGGCATTCAGCGCGTGTGGGGAGCGCACGGTTTCGCGCATTTCATCCGACCAGGCGCCGGTGCTGACACCATGGGCCAGCAGCACGGGTGTCACGACTTCCCAAGCTGGCAACTGCAGGGTGATTTCATCGAGATCCAGATTGCGCAGGGTCCGGTCGTGCGCTCGTTCGAAGCTGCGGCAGGAAGCCAGCACATGCACATTGCTGATGCCAGACAAGTCGTGGATTAAGTCCAGTAGTACCCGCAGGCGCTCAGGGCGCTGTACTACCAGATCAGCCACGGCGTCCAGCTGGTCGATCAGTACCACCACAGGCTGTTCCGCCGCCAGTCGGCGTACCAGGGCTTCCACCGTGTTGGGCAGGCTCAGTGCCTGAGCGAGTGTTTTCGCGTCCTTTGTTTCCGGGGGAAGCAAGTCGGCCTTGATACCCAGCACGGTGACGCCCTGATGGGCCAGCGTGTTTCCTATCCGCGCCAGAAGGGCGGACTTACCACAGCCCGGCTCTCCCAGCAGCAGGGTCGTTGAGTGCTCATTGTGCGTAAAGCGGGATTGCCATTGGGCCAGTTCAGGTGGCTCCAGCCAGTCTCCGTTCAGCAGGGTGGTCGGCCAAGTGAGGAGATCCCGGGATGCGCGCTGAAATTGTGCGGCGATGCCGGTGGCGGGCAGATGTAAGCCGAGTTTTTCAAGTCCGTCCTGAATGCCACTGATTAGTTGCGTCTCCAGTTCGACAAGATCCACAAAACGGCCGGGTACGTGCTCCTTTGCTACTTCATCGTGAAATGCATTTACTTCCTGCATTGCATCGGGATTAAAAAAATCCGATTTTGTTGCATCTGGCCGCGCGGTCAGGAGCGGGATAACCGGAATTCCGCAATACAAGGCGTGCCGGAACTCCATCCTCGTTATGGAGAGCCGCTCCGGATTGTCCTCCTCAGGCACATGTCCGAGACGGTAGCCGAGCAGAAGCACAACCAGATCACACTTGGCCACATCATTCAGGCAGGTTTTGACTAACGGCCCACTGCTGGGGCCGTAACTCTCTACCGGTTCGTGACCATTCCGTGTGAGCCAGTTCCGGACGATTTCCCTTTCGTTGAGCAGATCTTCCCGGCTGGAAGAAATGTACACTCGCGTCATCGGGCGCTCCGCCATTCTATGGTCTATGTAATTTGCACACGGCACGTAATATGCAAAAATATAACTTGTTTATCAGCAAAAAATTCGTCAGCGGCGGTGCTTTTGGACGCTGCGCAGCTTATCTCATTGAGACAGCTCAGGTGCTGCATCATGCTCATGAAAAAGATCTTTAGTAGTTAGACCACGAAAGGCAGCATCTACCTGCTCTCGGAAGTTTTTGTCCTGGATCGTCTCGTATGTAAGATCTTTGAAAACAAGTTTGATGGAAGGCTGAAAAAAGCGATCCCCGGTATTGAAGGCTTCGTGTAGTTCAGTTTTCAAGGCTGTTCGAATATCCTCATCCGTGGGTGTCATCGACAACACGTTTTTTAGTAGGCGATCTGGTGGCGATTTGCGTACGGTAGGTAGTAGGGCCTGTGTGAGGTCATCAACCGATTTGTTCAGCGCTTCCGTAAGTTTGTCCTCCACTGCGCTCTTGTAGGCGGCAATCCGCGACTTGAACCACGCAATACGGGTGTCAAAGGCAAGACGCCGGGCCTTGCTGATTAACTGCCCGTGGCCCGTAATTGGCGTCAGGAAGTCCTTGAGCAGCGCTTTGCGCTCGGCTTCAATATGCTGTTCGGAGTAGTCGACCAACACGTGCTTGCCTTCAGCATCCAGACGGTACTCGCCGGTTTTTGGGTCGGTATCGGGGATCTGCACCGTCAGCGCCTCCTTGCCTTCCAGAAGGGCAAAACTGTTGCGTAGTCGGCTTTCCAGGGTCTTGTCGTTACCAACCAGCAAGTCGTTTGGTACCTGTACTCGGCGCGACGCAAGGCGATATCCAGTCACTTCCAGCTCGACATACTGAAGTTTGCTGCTATATACCCGCTCGATGCGCGCAAGGTCATAGGGTTTGGGCGGTTGTCGCTGTAGATCCTCAAGGCTATTGGCGATGGCTTGCGGTGTAGCTGCAAGACGGCCGATCTCGGCTTGGCTGGGCGGCGGCGTTTCTTCTCCACCTACTCCGTCGGCGGCACACGCCTGGGCCACAGCTGTCAAGGCGGTAATCTCGGTCAGCAGCAGTGCATTCGGTTGATCCGATCGTTGGGCGCCAGTCTCGATCAACAAAGGTGTTGGCGAATATATCCACATCTGGCCATCGCACATCAACACTCCGATCCGTAATCCGGGCTGATACCGAATGGGCAGATGTCTTTGCGTTGCAAGCAACTGCAGGTGTTTGAGGCCTGCCACCGTGCCATAGCCCAGCCGGCACACTTCGGGGTCGGTATCGATGATCACCGTGATAGTTGGTGCATCTTCTTGGGCTAAAAGCTCATCGATGCTTTGCGCCACCGGCTCGCTGATGCCGGGTGCGATATAGACCAAGCAGTGCCGACAAGTGCTGATGGCTGCGCATAGCACCTCGTCATTCATTACCGCAAAGAGATTTCTCTGTTCGCCCACTCCTAAATTCCTCGCACTGTTGGTTCGTTTAAAAATCAACCACATAGATAAGGTTTTGGGTGCTAATAAGAAAGCTACTCCTATCAAAATAACCTAACCTAAAATTTGACTCTCGCCATGTCAGTCGTCGGTCGAAAAATGGTCATGCCACGACCGGCTGATATGTCAATTTATTGCCCTACACCTCGAACTCGATAAACCAGGATCCGAACCGCTTGAGATGAGCCTCAGTTTCGTCTGCTGGGCGCATTCGAGCAGTCCGTTTTGAAGCTTTTCGGTAGATGCCCCATTCTGTGTTGCAGGCTTTGCATGTCGCGAGAAACTCCCCGTCTCGTGGGGCGAAGTGGGCAGGGTTGCCGCAGTGGCGACAGGATGAGAGCGCTTTCAGCCGGTAAACGGCGAGCTTGATGCTTGATCTGGTTTCATCGTTCAGGGATGCATGTTCAAGCCAGGACAGCAAAGGCTGCTCTTGGTCATGGCGCAGAGGGTTGAGCAACTTCCAGCTCTTCCCGGTCACTACGCCGGTATTTTCCCTGTCGAGCCATGCCAGCACTTCGGAGGGAAGAGGCCCCGTCGGCTTTCCATATGTGGAGAAAGCCGGATGCCATAGAAAGCGCTCCACCACTAGTCTGAGCTTCTCTTCACCGTAGAAATCGAATGGGTTGATCACGAGGTGTGAGGCGTCCTCACTCAAGGTGTCCCCATCTTCGCGCTCTTCGGTATCCGGCAGGCAGGAAACGACGAGCCGGCCGCTGCCGTCGGGGGCTAATCGGTTGTCGCGGCACGCAGTCGTTAAAGTCGGAACAAGGACCAGTCTTCGGTCCGCAAGCTGCAGTTGGATTGTGTTTTCAGGAGACGAAATCTCCCCTTTCTGCCCCGCGAATTCGAATGTACCCCTGCCTGTATTGAAATGGACCAGGGGCATGTCTGAGAGCACCCGGTCGATCATCATGCGGAGATACACTGCAAAATCTTCAAGGGCCCGCCTGCTCGCCGCGTGGATCTCTTGAGGGCTTTGTTCCATGTCGGCAGTGCGGGTCTGGTGGAGATGCCAGAGTGTCCTCAGATGTCGGTAGTGCTGATCATGGACAAGGATGTTCGTATGTCTGAGCTGAGCCGGCACTTGGGCAGAGCGCGGTACCTTCTTGTACAAGTCACCTTGCCGGATCAGGCCGATTTTTCGCTTTGCCTGGCTCAGGACTCTGATCGCGTGGGCCGACGTCTCAAGCGCCTTTTCCGTAGCGGAGTCCTTCATTGCCTTGCCCCAGAGCGTGCATAGGCGCCTGCTCAGCGGGTAGTAGATATCCTCGGCACCGGCAAGTTTCAATGCCTGCTGATATTTTTCATGCATTTGCTCGGTTTCTGCGAGTCTGTAGCGGACGTACGAATCCAGCCGATCGAGCAGCCGGGCGAACACGCGGTTTTCGTAGATCGCCCAATCGTCATCACTCAAGAGCGCAAGCAGCTTGCTGGGAAGTACTCCCGAGATTGTTCGTCGGTGCCAGTCTTCAGAGTGTGCGGCCAGACGGCTTACTGCACCCGGGGCCATGCGCTGCACACGGGATATCTCCGTCAGTTCGGTTTCGTACTTCATGGCAAACCGAGGGCGCAGGGCGATCTCGTCGAGATGGCCCTTCTCGATCACCTGCATCAAGGTCTTGTCGAGGTCGTTCAACTCTGCCAGATCGGCCATAGTGGCAGGGATCAAGGGTGAAATTGTGGTGGCGGGCTGTGATTTGGCCAGCCTTGCGAGAAATCCAATTGACCTCGAGATCAGTGGTCGAGTGGAGTCCTTCTCCGTCGTTGGGGTGACTTGGGTGAAACTGCGTATCTCGTTGCCGAGAGCGCATCGCTCCCTGCCATCCGAAAACAGGATCTCGCCGTCCTCCAGGCGGATGTCACCGTTCAATAAGGTGCCCTTGAGCAACCGATAGCGCGCGGGTTCGACCACCTGAGGTAGCGTGGTCGTTACGCCAGTGAAACGGTCGATGACTTTCACGCGCCGCGCTCCAGGCGTTGGATATCGCGCCTGATCGCCGCCAGACAGCGATCAGGAGAGGCTTTCACCTCGATCGAGCGAAACACCGAAAGCAGCGCCTTCTCGACATCGTCGAGATCGTTCCGGTTGATGTCATAGCGCCCTATGACCTTACCGTTGCGGAAGAGGCGGGTGGAGAGGAGGTGATCCAGGCCCTGGACGAAGGTCCCTCCCGAGCTTTTCACTACTGGCAGAAATCTCCCTGCCTGACGTTCGAAGCGATTACCCCAGCCAATGCCGAACTTTTTCTCGAGCAGCGAGGACAGCTCACTCTGGCTCACGAAACCGAGAAGTTCCTCGACGTCCTTCTTCCACGTACGCTGTGCGTTCGTGAACGCGTCGTTGAGTGACGAAAACGAGTAGGTTTTCGGATTCAGTTTTCTGTTGGGCGCGAAACGATCTTCGTGGCGCGGCAGCTCCAATACGAAGGCCCGGTCATGGGTCTTGTCGGCCAGTTCGTTGGTCGTTTCGTCCTGGTTAGCAGTGCCGATGAACCACAGATTTTGCGGCAGCCGAACCTCTCGTCCCTCGCGGAACATGCCCGGAGCGTTAGGCGGGCGCGACTCGACAAGACGAATCCACCGGTCGTCGGGCTCCTTCTCGAGGGCCGAGAGGAAGTCGGCAAAGTACTGTTCCGGACGGGAGAGGTTCATCTCGTCGAGCAGGACGATGTTCAGACGATCGCGTGCAAAAGGCGTTCCGGCCCGATACATTGCCTGCAGACACTCCTTTTCGGCGAAACGCTTCTCGAAGGCGTTGTAGTGCCCCAGCAGGTCACTACGATCCCGCCAGCCGGCCTGCACGGCGATGTCCTGGCATTCCCCACCCACCGCCTTGGCGAACGCCTTTGCCAAGCTGGTCTTGCCGGTGCCGCTGATGCCTTGAAAGACATGCAGCTGGCTCATTGCCAAGCCACCGACGAACAGTTGGAGGTCTTCCGAATGGAAGTAGAGCGGGTTGTCAGGCTGAGTCAGGGCGATCCGGTGCTGCAGCTCGTCGGTAAAGACCTTCAGGTCTTCGATCTGATCGACCGGACGCGGTGTCTGGAAGCCATGTTCCTGATCCATTTTTGCCAGCTCAGGGAATGCAACGGCGGCCTGCTGGGAGTCGATCAGGGCGCCGACACGCGATTCGAGGTCGTTGATCTGGGCCGACAGTAGCTGCTTTGCCTGCTCCAGCAACAGCTTTTCCTGTGCCCATCGTTCCCGCTCCAGCACGACCAACTTTGAGTTGTGTGCACGCTGCTTCATGGCTTCCAAGTCGGCCCTGAGTTGCCGAACCTCTTCCTGCGATCGCTCCAGCTCTTCCCGCAGATCGTCGGTCTCGTCGGCGGCATTTCTGGCTTCCAGGTCCATCTGCTGGCGTTTGAGCTCACGGTTGTCATGGCGCAGCTCGTCCAGCTCGTTTAATAGGTCTGAGGGCGCGCGCCCTCGCAACATCTCCGTGAAGTCCGCATATTCATCGAGTTCTGCCTGAACTCGATCAAGTTTTTCACCCCGCTCTACAAGCTTGGCCTTCAGCCTCTGGTTTTCACGTTCCCGGGAGGTGATATCGGCGGCGAATTCCTCTTCCAGTTGCTTGCGCAGCATGGCCGTCATTTGGTCGCGATTGCGCCCGCTCAGATGCAGTTGGCGCTCCCGGGCCTCCAGCTCCTCTCGCTGGGTGGCGAGATCCAGTTCGCGCTCGGAGAGTGCTTCTTCTCGGGCTTTCAGCTGCTCCCGCCAGGACTCAAACTCTTGTTTTTGGCGATCCCTGGCCTGCGTCAACTCGGTGGCAATCTCCAGATCAAGGGCGCTCCTTCGCCGTTCGAGCGCCTCGACTTGTTCCCTGAGGCCCTGAAGGGCTTTCTGGTTCTGAAGGTGGAAGCCGTTCCTGGCCTCGAGTTCGCGCTCCTCGAGTTCGCGCTCGCGGGCGGTTTGTGCCGCATCTCGGGTCGTCAGGGTTTCATTACGGCGCTTGAGTTCAGCTTCCAGCGCAGCACACGCCGAACTGCGCTCCTCCAGTGCAGCCTCCTGCACTTCAAGACTGTTGGCCCGAGTCTCGAACGCCTTCTTCTCTGCTTCGAGAGCTTCCTTGTCCGCGTTGAGTTCGGCGACTCGTGCCTCAAGTTGCCTCTGTGCGGTTGCTTCCAGCTCTTTCCGCAGGTCGTCCGTCAGTTCTCCCTGGAGCTTGGGGAGGATTTCTTCGAGTTCGGGCGGCTGCATTGGGCTGACGCCTGCAGCTTTGCTCATCTTTTCAAAAATGGATGAGGGCTTAGCGGATTGATCCGCTGCCTTTTGATTATTACCAATAGGCCGTCCGATATTGCCTTTGTTCTTTTTCGACATGTCAGTACCAACGATTGAACAGAGCCATCCACTGGATGGCAAAATTTGCGTAATCAAGAACCAATGACTGCTCCGCCTTCTCACCCGATGCATGTCCGCCAGTCTTGTTGCGGTAGTCGGCAAGGCGTGGGAGGCGCTCCAGCTCCAGTGCATCGGGCAGGAGTTCATGGAAGGGGTGATCGCTTCGTTCGCTTGCGGCAAACAGCGTCCCGGTCAAGAGTGCCTTGAGAGGCTGGTTCTGCTTCTCGAGCGCGGATAAAACAGTTTTTCTTGTCTGTCCCGCCAGGGCATTGATGAGGTCCGTGTTGTCCGCCACCAGGGGGAGCGCCCCAAGCTCGGCTCGGGCCTCCATGGGGGACCAGTTCCTGCCCTTGGGCCAGGGAGGTGACGCTCTCCATTCGCGAAGCAGCCACTTCAGCACGGCTTCCAGCAGGTTTGCCGCCTCGGTCATCAGATTACCCAACTCCTCTGGATGCACTTTTTCCCGATCCTCGATTCGTCGCTTTTGTCGAAGCACACGGGCTAGATGATCGCGGATCAGGGGCTCCCGGTTCAGGAAGGGATAGTTAGCCTCGATTTCCAGATCGGCGCTCTCATCAAGCAGCTCCATCCACTCTTCTGCTGACAGCCCGTCGGCCGGTATTTCGGGTAGCAGCCGTTGCATTCGCGTGGCAATAGCCTTGTTTCCGCGTGCCTGCGCGGCAAAGGGCTCCCGCAGCCACGCCACGGCTCGGCGTACCCGGAAGGGGTCGCTGATCAACCAGTGCTGGAAACCTTCCTCGTCCCGATACAGCTCGCACCACAGGTAGAGTTTCGTGGGCACGTCATCGATGGATTCGATGGAAGTGAAGGTGACTTCCGAGGCGTAATTCCCCGACTCTCCCTGGGAGAAGGCCAGATCCTGGCGGTATTGCCTGTACGCCGGCAGCAACAGGCTGGCGTCGAGTTTGGCGGCGGCTCGCGCTTGAAGCATGAAAGCGCGCTCCCGCCGCCCCTTGTCTCGGTCGAGAATAAACACTGGGCGATTTTTCTCGTCGTGCCCGGCGGGGGCAATCTCGGGAAGCTGCGTCGTGAAACGTGGAAGCCAGTTACCGCTGACAGCATCCTGGAAAGCGTAGCCCACCTTCAGGTTTAGTCGTCTGTCTTCCGCTTCGTCGAGGAGCCGCTCCCCATCCGGCGTGAGCCGGAATCTGCCGTCCAGCCACCCATTGGGCTGGAGTTGTGCGGCAATGATGAAGCGGACCAGTTCCGGGTCGAGCGCCATCGCGTCGGCAAGCTGGTCGGCTTCGCGCATGCCCGCCCGGATCAGGCCCAGCAGGGTTTCCTGGAAAAGGTTGATTCCTCTGCGCTGGAATTCGTCCGGGTACAAGACCTTCCAAGCGTACACGGGCCAGAGCAGGTTTTCCCGGCGCTCCTTGAGCGCATGGTGCTCCGCGGGAGGGGTGTAGCAGTAGCGTTCAGCAAACATGGCCGTGCGCCCCCTGGCAGAGCTGAAGGAAGGCATTCAGGGCTGGCACTGCCTTGGTTGCGCCGATGCCTTCAGCCATCGCCCTGTCGCCGACAGCGATCAGCAGCGAGCGCTGACGGCTCATCGCCACGTTCATCCGGTTACTGAGGCGCAGGTGCCCGTACTTTCCGTTTGCAGCCTTTTCGAAGGCTTCGTCGCCAGCTTCGCCTTGTGGCAGGCCCTTGCGATTCGACCGGACCACCGATAGCAGCACGATGTCAAACTCCTTGCCCTGGAAGGCATCGACCGTCCCCACCCGGAAGCGCTCTTCTCCTTTGTTGGTCTTGCGATATTCATCAGCGATCAGCCACTCGCCGGTCTCGGTGTCGCGGTCAACCAGACCGAACTGCTTCAGCTCACGGAAAATCGCATCGCGTTGAGCGCTGTAGAAGGTGATGATGCCGATGCTCACGCTGTCTCCGCACGCTTCCAGCAAACGCTTGGCCTCGGCGGCAACGGCTCTGGCTTCAGACTTTCGGTGCCAGCTGGGGACGCCCTGTCTGGACTCGCTGCCGTCACCGTCCGACCATGGCACGTCGATCCAGCAGCAAACCCGCTTCGCGTGTCCGGGAATGTCCGAAAGAAAGCTGGAGGCAGGACGCCCCGACTTCACCGGGTCGAGTTTTTCCTTCTCGTAAAACTCGCGACTCACGAAGTCGCCGAGCACAGGATGCATCCGGAACTGAATGTCCAGCATGACCACCCTCGGAATTCCATCCCGCTTTTCGCGCTCTTTCAGCTGACGCCATAGGCGCTGGAACAGGCTTTCTTCGTAAGCTTTGCGCTGCTCGTCGGAAAGATCGTGAGCTTCCGCTACAGCTTCTTCGACAGCCGGTTCGAGTAGATGTGGAAGCTGGCGGTGGTCACCCACCAGCACGACGCGGCGTTCTGCCATCGACATCGGAATGAACAGATCCAGTGGGTTGGCCCGGGCGGCCTCGTCGACAACCACGGTGTTGAAACTTATCCCCGCGTCGCCGAGGCTGCTCAGGTTCTTCAGGTCGGCCATGCGTTTGCTGGCTGCCTGCTGGCACGTGGCGCCAACGACCATCGCGTACTCCCGAACCGTTTCGTTGGCCCGCTCAGGCTCCAGCGTGAAGGCATCGCGATAGCGCGCCAGCACACCCGCCACGCCCATCCGGGAGGCCTTGAGGCGGTCAGTGACGGCGGTTTCGATTGCGTTCAGCAGGCTGCGCCCTCGCTCGTCGAGGCGATTCTTCACGACGGGCGGGCGGTAGTCGAGCAGTGTGTCCAGCAGTGCGTTCTTGAGTGCCGAAAGGCGCTCGGCTGTGTCTGTGTCCAGCTGCGAGACGGTCTGCAGGCTACGGAGCTGGGCGACAAGATCCTCTGGCCCGCCGCCAAGCCATTCGAACGTGGAAAGCAGATCGGATAGCCTATCCTGCCCGTCATCTGCAAAGGCTGTGGACGTCACGCGCAAACCGCGTACTTTGCCCAGGAGAAGCTTGCTGTCGGAGACACTGCGGGTCGGCATGACGGGTCGCTCGGCGACGTAGTCTTTCCATTCATCCAGCAGTACCGGTGACAGCCGGACCCCAGGGCGAAGCTCGGCTAGTTCTGCAATGCTTGCGCTGAGCTTGTCTATCTCTGTCTGTCGCTCGGCGGGGGCGAGTTGGCCGTGGCGCAGCTTGGCAATCGACAGATGCAGGCGGTTCAGGCTTGCCAGGTGCGGCTGTTCCGCCTCATGGCGTGTGACCTTATCTTCGACCTTGCTCCGTGTTTGTGCACACCAGCGCTCGACGAGGTCGATGGCGTCTGCCTGCTTCCTGTGTCCGACCTTGACGCCGGGCAGCCCGAAAACGCTGGTTCGTTCGAGCGCATTTTCGACGGCATCATGCTGGAAGCTCGAGATCAGCACCTGATGTTGGGCGTTTTGTTGTTCGCCCATTTCGCTGATACGCCGCTCCAGCGCTGCGATGACCTGGGTCTTGCCCGTGCCGGGGGGGCCGATGATCAGCGCGATATCCGGTGTTTCGAGGGCAACCTTTATGGCCTTCTCTTGGCGCGGTGTCGGGTCGCCGTGCTTGAAGCATTCCCGGGCATGGCGGCTCAGGGCTCGGTGCGTTTCTCCCCGGAGCGAAGGCAGAGGGAGGTCCTGCAACAGAAAGCGCAACTGCGGCATCCGTCGACCACTCTCGATCGCCGCACGGGCTTTCAGGCGGCGCTCCTGCACGGTCCGGTCACCAGCCAGGGAAAGCGACAGATAGCCTTGCTCGGGCGGCCTCTGACGGGATTCGATCAATAGCTGTCCGGGTTTGTTGCGTGGTTCTGGCCGTCCCCGGAAACGGCGTGCGGATGTGATGCCAGGCGTTGCGTCCGAGATATTAGTCGTCCAGTCCGGATGTCTGGCAGAGGCCTCCAGCTCCAGATCCAGATCAGATTCCAGGGCCTTCCAGGCATCCATGAAGCTTTGAAGCTCGGCTGGCACAACCTGGAAGCGCCATACTCCGCCCTCGTCGCTGGCTTCCTCGGCCTTCGAATAGGCCAGCACTCCCACCGATGCGGCCTGGCGCAGGCTGCGTTCCCATTCCTGTTCGCTGTATTTGCTCCACAGGTCAAGGTAGCTGCCATTGCTTTTAACCGACTGGTCAAAGGTGGCCTGCGCCGTGGGGCTCAGCAACTGACTCGCGACGGTGGCTTCGACAAACTCAAGGACCCCGATCAGCATGGTCCATTCCAGACGCCTTGAGGTCAAACGTTCGGCACGGCGGCTGAGCACCCGGCCGCTGGGGGTGGCCTGAAGATCGAGACGCCACAGCCGGCCAAGCAACTTCCAGTCACCCGGCCCCGCCTGGGGGTCGCGCAGGATGGCCATCCAGGGTCTCGGCCCTTCGACGATGAACTCGTCCCGTAGCCACTCCAGGGCGGCACCGGCATCCGCGGTCTGCAGGGCGCCCTGGCGAACCATACTGTTGATGGTTTGCTCGTCCACCGACACTTGCGCGGCCTCGTTCAGGGGCAACGAATCGGACGGCAGGATCGTCTGCAACTGAAAATCCCGGCCGGTCTGTCTCAAGAGCAGCCAGACGAGGCCTGGCCGCCGAACAAGGGAGGCAAAGAGTTTGCCGCCGCTTCCGGCTTCGAGCTCGACGAGATCGTCCCCGCGAGCCAGCCAGAGCAGGCCGTCGTCGTCAAACCAGACCCGAACCTCGGAATACCTGTCCCATTGCAGCAAGGGCGCACCGGATTCCGCACGGACGATATGGACTTCAGGTTCCAGCAAGGGGAAGTCAGCAAGTTTCATCGCAGGTCACCACTTGAATCGCCAGGCATAGTGGAGGGCGTCCGAGTCACTCAGATGCAGCATGTAGGTATCCCCTCGGCGGCTTGTCTCCTTGAGGCGCATGCGCTTTGTCAGAATCTTCGTTTCCTGGCTTTTCTGGCTCTGAAGTGCCACGGCCACGCCGGCGACAGGCTCGATGTAAAGGCCGTCGTTTTCCTTCATCGTCAGCGTGCAGACGAGATCGCTCTCTGCATAGCTCGTGGTACCGACCGGCGATGCGCGCAATTCGAGTGGCTCTCGCCCCAGAACCTGAACATGGCCGGTCTTGATCCACTCAGTAAGACCGGCCTGCCGCCCTTCCTCCGACACGGGGGTATAGAGGTAGTGAAGCATCAGCACATGCTGAGCGTCCTCCTGCACGTGGTCGCAGAAGTTGCACTCAGAATCCCGGTTGAGATAAAAGCCGCTGCCGCAACCGCTGCAGTTCATGACCCTGGCTGCGGCCGCCTCGAAGGCAGCACGCCATTCCGACATGGTCGGGCGGGCCTCCGGGGTATTCCGGCCTGGGCCGAAGCACTGGTGGCACAGGCGCTGGAGTTCTTTTGTGAGCACCCAGTCCCGGGGGATGCCCGACGAAGCCCGATTGCTGTCATCGTCCGGATCGTCGATCCATGGCAATTCACCCTTCAGGGCACGCTCTTCATCGTCCGGATCACCGTCACTGACGAGATCGCCGATCAGCGGATGCTGGAGCGTCAACAGCTGAAATGCGATGACGCCGAAGCTCCACGAGTCCGTGAGGCTGTCTATGCCGGATATCCCACGGATGATCTCCGGGGCGCCGTACTCCGGCGTGTAGATTTTTTGGCCGCCCTCCCGGGACAGTACGCTGATGTTGTCGCTGTCGATCAGCCAGACCTCGGCGTGCTCACGAGAGCGCGATACGAACACATTGCCGGGTGCCAGGTCGCCATAGGCAAGGCCGCGTCCGTGCAGTTCGGCGAGGGGCCGCGCCAGTGCCGTCAGCAGCCGCAGCCGCCGGGACAGACCACCGCTGTTGATAAAGAAATCAGGTCCGTTTCCGTTCTTGGCTGCCTCCTGCGACAGGCCGAGCAGATGCTGTAAAGGCTCCAGGCCATCCATCAGCTCCATCACGTAACCGTGGCGTGGCTTGTCGATCAAGGCCTGCGGCCGGGCGATCTTCAGGCCGTCGAGGGGCTGCCGGCTCACCCATTGGAGGTGGTCGAACCAGGCTTTGGAGCGCGGGTCTTCCTTGGGAAATTTGCTCACCTTGACCAGTACGTTCGGAAACTGCGTGTGGCAGACGACCCCTTGCCCACCTTCGGACAGCTTGCTCTTCAGCTCGTAGATCGTGCCGCGCAGATCGCAAACGAGATGTTTGCGTTCGCCGTCCTTATCGCTCTTGTTCTTCTTACCCATGGTTTTCATCTACCGTCACGAAATATCAACGCGATCGACTTGTCGTCCGTGTGCAGTGCTGTGGGCCACGCCTTCAGCTGACCTTCGAGCCACCGCCGGCCGTTACGACGACTGCGGCTTTCAGCCATGCCGATCAGGTGACTGAAGAACGCCCCCAGTCGCTCCGGAAGAAGATCGTCAGCCAAGCCATCGGTCATCAACAAAACCCCGTCTCCCGGCTCGGACAGAGCAACGCACGTGGTCTGCCACGCAGCAAAAGACTTGGTTATCCCCAACGCATCGGTTTCATTCCCGAAGCCCGGTCGGGAAGGCGTGAGTACGCCGAACACACCTCCGGCCCGGTACAGCACCAAGCCGTCGCCGAGTTGGGCCATCCGGCAGCATCCATCGGCTTGGCAATGGGCCGCCAGCAGTGTTGTCGCCATGGCGCCCGGCGGTTTATCCGGAAGCGCCTGCAGCCAGCTTCGATAGAACTGCTGGATCGCATCCCGCGGTTCGGATGGCAGGGTATCCAATGCCCGACGTGCAACCTGGACCGCCAGCCGGGAGCCGACATGGCTCAATGCCCTTGATCCGAGCCCGTCCGCCACCGCTGCGAACCAGCCTCCGCGGTGGCCACGAACGCTCATGGCGTCCTGGTTTGGCCGTCCTTCAAGCTGGTGTCCAGGCCCAATGACCGACGCTCCGGTTGCGCGCAGCACTCAGAAATCCAGATCCAGATCGTCGTCGTCGGGGATGGCCGCCAGAATCAGGGGGGCGGCGGAGTTCGGTGTGGCGCTGCGCGAGCGCGCCGTGACGGACATGGTTACGGCATGGAAGAAACGATGAATGTCCCGGGCCTCGTGGGCCTTGAAAACGGGGGACTCCTTATCGTTGGCAAACCGTCCGAGCATGTCCACGTCGGCATCGGCGCCAATCGCCATGGCAAAGCGGGTGGCCTTCTGGGCACGCTCTGAGCCGCAGAGCGCAGCAAAGGCCTCCTCCCAACTGTCCGTCGGGTGGCCGTCCGATACCAGGACAAGAACCGGCCGGTAGGCACGGGAAGGAATCCGTTCCTTGTCTTCAATGAGCGCCCGCGCTTCGGCGAACGCAGCCCCCATTGGGGTGTTGCCATCTGCGCGCAGGGGCGTGACTTCCGAGATCTGATGGGCTGGCGCCAGCGGAAGATGGACCTTCGCCTGCTTTCCGCCGAAAGTGATCAAGCCAACCTGGATCTCTGCACGTGTGCTGGATTCCCTGGCAAACCCTGCGATCATCTCCTTGAGCGCCTGATTCAGCGCCTCGATCTTCCCATCCACCGACATGCTGCCGCTAACGTCGGCGAGGACGATAACCGGGAGAGGGCGGGCCTCCGCTACGGTGAAATCCTTCAACTTGCTGGTATTCATCTTCTTCGGGGAGCCTTCGTTCGTTGATTTGTTGGTGTCGCCTTCCGGTGCAAACCTGTCGTGCTCGTTCCGGCGCACGATGCTGGTCCCGTAGTAGCGGCTGTAGTTGTCTTCCTGGTATTTTGCGAATCCCATTTTGGGCACATCTCCGTTGCCAGTCTCGTAGCTGAATCGGTTCAAGGCCGCCCTGCAGGCGGGAACTTACCACGGCGCAGCTAGGCAGGGCGCTTGAACGTCATATGTTGAGCGGCTTTTTCTCACGTCGCTCAGTGATGGATGTCGTGCCGGTGTCCGCCCGGCTTGATCTTGCGGAGATCATGGTTGCGGTAGGCCGTGACGACGGCACCGTCTGCCCCAATCAGCACATGAACGCCGTCAGCCTTGGACAAGTCGATGCCGTCCCTGGCGAAACGCTGAACCTCTTTGTGGCCGACGATCCGGTACGACAGACCGCGGGAATGGATGGTGCGGCCGTAGCGGAGTGCAAGCTCGATCAGGTGAGGGGAGATGCCTCGCTGCTGCATCCGCAACGCAGCGTGGAGCGTGAGGGGATGGCTCTCAATCGAGTGGTGGAAGGGCGAGGTGAGTAGCATGGCAATCTCCTTTGGGCCAGGGTTGCCATGTGTGATGCGACTTGTGTGCCAGGTGTTGCGGTGGAGCGTTATTCTTTTAAATTCAGTCTTTTACCAATTTTTGCTACTGTTAAAAGCTTGCAGCGGGATAAATTTTTATCTGTGAAAGTAGATATTCTTATTCCTTGATTTCGGCCTTGGTTTTCTGCTGGTCAGTAGATGTCTTCCTGTTCGCCGCACGCAAGGAGCCGCCCTCATAGGGCACCTTGCCAGCAGGTACCACCGACGAGGCTGCCTGGACATGGGTTTCCTGGTCGTCGAAAAACATATGGGTCTTTACCCAGCGCCGGGATGATGCCCTCACCCAGGTGCGAAAGGCCTGTTCGAACTGCTTCGGATCGAGCAGCGCGAAGACGCGCTCGAAGGTGTCGGGAGAAGCCACGCCGTAGTCGAGACGAAGAAAGCCCCGCAGCCACGGCTGTTTGGCACGCCTCACTGCGAGATCTCCTCGAAATCGTCGGCGCCGCTTAGCACCGCACAGACCGCCACGGTGAGCAGTTCGCTCAAGCGGTGCCGCGTCTGTTGCGCATTGCGCCAGTCCTCGAGGCCCTCGAAAACCTCCACCATGTCGGCCAGCTTCCCTATGTCCATAGGTCGCCCAAAAAGA
>JAFLDU010000079.1 GCA_017309145.1 Zoogloea sp.
GGATGCGCGGATACAGCTTGAGGGCGGCCCAGGCGCTCTGGTTGTCGCGCAGGGTGATTTCGTCGGCGGCGCCGCCGGCGAAGTAGGCCCAGGCGTTGGCGTCGAGCACGCCCCGGGCATGGCGCTCGTGGTCGCCGAGCGACACCACACCGGGGGGGAGCGCGTCCAGGGCGGGGGCGGCGCTCACGTGTCGGCCCACATGCGCAGAAGGTTGTGATAGGTGCCGGTGAGGGCCACGGCCTCTTCGCTTTCCCCGTGCTTCGTGCGCAGGCGCATCAGGGCCATGTCCAGGTCGAACAGCAGGCGGCGCTGCTCGTCGCTGCGGATCATGCTCTCGATCCAGAAGAAGCAGGCGATGCGGTGACCGCGGGTGACCGGGGTGACTTCATGCACGCTGGTGCCGGGGTAGATCACCGCGTGACCGGCCGGCAGCTTGACGCCGCGGGCGCCGTAGGTGTCCTGGACGAGCAGCTCGCCGCCGTCATAGTCCTGCGGTTCAGCCAGGAAGACCGTGCAGGACACGTCGGTGCGCACCCGTTCGCCGGTGTCGGCGCGGAAGCGGATGGCGTTGTCCACGTGGCCGCCGTAGTAGGGCGTGTCGCCGCCGTAGCGATTGACCCGCGGGGTGAAGATCTTCTTGGGCAGCGCCGCGCTGAGGAACAGCGGATGCCGCTCGACCGCGCCCAGCACGATCTGGCGGATACGCTGGGCCGCCTCGCAGTCGTGGGGGAGCTGCTGGTTGTTCTTGACGGTGGCGGCCTGGGGGCCGGCGCTGTCCCGGCCGTCGGCCCAGGGGGCATCGACCAGGGACTCCCGGGCGAGTCGCAACTCGGCGGCGGTGAGGAGTTCGGGGATCTGGAGAAGCATGGCGGATTCCAGGCGCAGAGGAGGAAGGGGATAAAAGGGAAAGGGGGCCTGCCTTGCGGCATGCCCCCTTGTTTCACCCAGGTGCCGAGACGTCCTGCATCAGAACTTCAGGCTGGCGGTGAGGTAGTAAGTCCGGCCGAAGCCCGGGATGTAGTGCCCGTTGGCGTACAGCGAGTCGGCGTAGAACTTGTTGGTCAGGTTGATCAGGTTGGCCTTGATGGTCAGGCGCTCGGGCAGCACCTCGTACTCGGCCATCGCGTCATAGGTGATGTAGCCGTCGGAGTAGAGGCCCACCGGGTTGCGGTTGGGCGTCATGCGGGTGCGCGCATTGGCACCCGCGCCGGCACGCAGCTTCTCGGTGATCTGGTAGGTGCTCCACAGGGTGCCCTGGTGTTTCGGGATCAGCGACGGGCGGCGGCCCACACCTTCGGCGCCTTCCGCACCCTTGTCGATCTCCGCGTCCCAGATCCAGGTGTAGGAGCCGAACACTTCCCAACGCGGCGTGATCTTGCCGATCACGTCGGTCTCGAAGCCGGTGGCGTGACGCTTGCCGGACAGCACGGCGATGTTGAGCAGCGGGTCGGTGTTGCGCTCGTTGAGCTTGACGCCGCGGAACAGGGCGAAACGGGTGCTCATGCGCCGATCTTCCGAATCGATCTTGGCGCCGAGCTCGACGTTCATGCTCTTTTCCGGCGGTGTGTTGACGTTGGCCGCGCTGTACGAGTACGTGTCGCCCGAGGTGTTGAACGAGGTGCCGTAGGACAGGTGGAAGGAGTGGCGGTCGGAGGGCTGGAACAGCACGCCGAACCGGTTGCTCATCTTGTAGATCGACTGCTGGTAGTTGGTGACGGCATTGGTCGTCAGGTTGAAGGTGTCGTACTGGGCCGACATGCCGTCGTAGCGCAGGCCGGCGAGGACTTTCCAGTGGGGCGCCACCTGGATCAGGTCCTGGGCATACACGCCACCGGCGATGCTCTCGAATTCACCGGTCTTGCCGATGACGCGGGCATCCTCGTCCACCCACCCGGTACCACCGGCACCGACCGTGGTGGTCGGCTTGGCCGGGATGGTCACGCCGCCCTGGGCCGCCGTGCGGGCACCGCGGACGATCTTCTTCTCCCAGGCGAAGTCGACGCCGGTGAGCACCTCGTGCTTCAGACCGAAGGCTTCGAACTTGGTGGACAGGTCGCTCTGGGCGAACAGGTTCTCCATGCTCTGGATCTTGTTCTGGGTGCCGCGGGTCAGCACCGTGTCGTTGCTGAAGTTCTCGCGGGTGGCCAGGATGCCGCCAGGCTGCAGTGCGGCGCCGGCGATGCGCACGGTACTGGCGCGCTGGTCGCGGTTGAAGTCGCCCTTGCGGACCTTGGTCACCAGTTCGGTGTCGGCGGAGAAGCGGTGGGTGTGGGCAAAGGTGGCGTAGCCGGCGGAGCCATGGTTGTAGTCGCTCTTGGCGCCATAGTAGCTCTTGGGATCGACCGGGATGGTGGTGAGGGAGGCATCCGTGGCGCTCTTGCGGATGTAGGGCAGGCCGTAGTTGATGCCGTTGTTGTTCTCCAGGTAGAAGAAGCCCACCTCGAATTCGTCGCGGGTGCCGATGCCCCAGCGGTAATCGGCGGCGAAGCCGTACTTGTCCAGGCTGGTGCCGGAGCCGTTGTTGTCGGCCAGGCCGCGCATGGCGTTGATGCGCAGGGCGGATTCGTCGCCGGTCTTGACGTTGATGTCGGCCACGACGCGACGGTACTGGTGGCTGCCCAGGGTCAGGTCGATCTGGTTCTGGTCGATCAGCTTGGCCTGCTTGTTGACCTGGTTCACCGCGCCACCGGTGGAGCCGCGGCCGAACAGCATGGAGGCGGAGCCGCGCAGCACTTCGATGCGGTCGAAGTTGAAGGTGTCCCGGTCATAGAAGGCCGGATCGCGCATGCCATCGATGAACAGGTCACCGGTGGTGTTGAGCGGGAAGCCGCGCAGGCGGATGTCTTCTTCACCGCCTTCGGCAGCCAGGAAGGTGATGCCCGAGGTCATCTTGAGCGCTTCCTTGACGGTGTCGATCTTGCGGTCGTCGAGGAGCTTTTCGGTCACCACGGTGACGGACTGGGGAATGTCCCGGAGGTCCTGCTTGCCCTTGCCGATGCGGGTGGTGGTGGCGCGCAGGCTTTCCTTGCCGTTCTGCTCGGTTTCGGAGGTGGCTTTGACCACCACCGGCTTGAGGGTTTTGACCTCCTCGCTCTGGGCCGGTGTCTGGGCCAGCGCGCTGAAGGAGGCAGCGAACATCATCGCGCCGAGGGGCAGGATGACCTTGTCGGTGGTGCTGGCGGCGGGGGGATGCTGCTGCGGGGTGGCCTGACGGCGGCCGTGCTTGGGCTGGTGTGCCATTGAATAGCCTCTCGATATGAAATCGTCCCGTTGGGTGGGACTGCGGGGTTTCACGATCCGAGGCTGGCTGGCTTGGCTAGCGGTTGGCTGGCTTGCCCAGAAGATCTTGTAACAAGATTAACGCAAATGAGAATGATTGGCAATAACTTGCCGGCGCTGCTGCCCGCCGCAGCGCCGGCTCTGGACTTCAAGCCCCGAGCCGGCGCACGCCGGGCCTGTCGCCCGACGCCGGATCAGCGGAAGCCTGCCCGGTCGTAGATGCGCTGCGCTTCGACGATGGTCTCGGCGAGTTTTCCGACCGGCATGGCATCGGCCTTGAAATTGCTGCCCATGGTCTCGAGGCCGCGGTTGGAGATTTTCACCCCGGCTACCACCGGCCATTCGTTGTTGCCATTGGCAAAGTAGTTCTGGGCATCGGGCGAGGCCAGGTATTCCAGGAACTTGACCGCGGCTTCCTTGTGCGGCGCGTGCTTCAGCATGCCGCCACCGGAGATGTTGATGTGGGTGCCATAGCTGGCCTGGTTGGGCCACACCACGCCGATGCGCTCCACGGCCTTGCGGTCGTCGGGCTTGTCCGACTTGAACATGCGCGCGAGGTAGTAGGAGTTGACCAGGGCCACGCCGCATTCACCGGCGCCGACGGCCTTGATCTGGTCGGTGTCGCCGCCCTTCGGCGCACGGGCGAAGTTGGCCACCAGGCCCTTGGCCCATTCCTCGGTCTTGGCCGCGCCGATGTGCTGGATCAGGGCCGAGCCGAGGGACAGGTTGTAGGCGTGGTTGCCGGAGCGGGTGCACACCTTGCCCTTGAGCTCGGGTTTGGCCAGGTCTTCGTAGTTGCGGACTTGATCGGCCTTCACGTCGAGCTTGTTGTAAACGATGACCCGGGCACGGGTGGAGTAGGCGAACCAGCGGTCGGTGCGCAGGTTGGCGGGAATGGCCGACTTGAGCAGGGCGGAATCGACGGTGGCGAAGATGCCGGCCTGGTCGGCGGCGGCAAGACGGGCGGCGTCGACGGTGATGAACACGTCCGCCGGGCTGTTGGCGCCCTCGTTGCGGATGCGTTCGAGGAGCTCTTCCTCCTTGCCTTCGATGCGATTGATCTTGATGCCGGTCTTGGCCGTGAAGTTGGCGTAGAGCGCCTCGTCGGTCTGGTAGTGGCGCGCGGTGTATAGGTTGAGTTCGGTGTCAGCCGCCACGGAGGTGCCGGCGATGCCAATGCCGGCCAGCAGGGTGGCGAGGAGCTTGAAGTGGGTCATGGTCGGAACACGTGGAAGTTTGAAGACGTGCCGATGGTATCGAGACTCCCTATTGTTTGCAAATGAAAGTCATTCTTGTTTGATCGGCTCCAAACCGTAACCCGCCCTTGCTTTGAGGCATTGCGCATCGCCCGGCTGGACACTGCGGCAGGTATCCGGGCGTTGCGGGTAGACCGAGCAGCTCACCGCCTGCCCGACCTGCCCCTGCAAGGCCACGCAGTGAGGCCGGCTCTGGTTGGTGCCAGCCATGCAGCTGAACCAGGGGGTGACCGCTTCGGTGAGATGCTCAGGCAGGCCGCGGGCCTCGGCTTCAGCCCAGTAGAAGGACACGCGGAAGTGGGCGCAGCAGGCGCCGCAGGCGGTGCAGGGGCTGGCGTCGGAAGTGCTCATCGGTGCGGGGCGTGGAGAAAGGCAGGGGGGCGAATTCTGGCATGAGGCGCGTGCTCATGGACTTCCAGGCGCCCCGTCTGGCAGCAGGACCGGGCTGTCCTGCCCGTCTTCCTGCTGCACCGAGGCGAGGTAGCGGACCAGCATGCCCGTGCCGTCGAATGCCTCGTCGAGCGGGGTGAGCCCGGCGATCCGGTCGAGGCGGAAGCTCCTGAAGCCGCCGCGCAGCTCGCACCAGGCGCCGAGGGTCCAGGTCTCTCCCCAGAACACCAGGCCCAGGGGGTGTATGACCCGTTGGCTGGCCAGGCCGTCCGCCCGGGTGTAGGCAAGGCGCACCTTGCGATGGGCCGCGATGCTCGCCCGCAAGGCTGCCATGGGCGCGCGCATGGCCTCGGGGACATGGAAGCCGGGCACCAGCAGGGCATCCCGCGCCGGGTCCTGGCGCAGGGCCTGGGGTAGCACGGATTCGATGCGTACCAGCGCGCGCTCGGCCGCACGACCCAGCGCGGGGTCGGCCCAACTGCGCACCATGCGGCTGCCCAGGGCCAGGGCGGCCAGCTCCTCGGCATCAAACATCAGGGGCGGGAGGCGGTAACCCGGCCGCATCAGGTAGCCCACACCGGCTTCGCCGCTGATCGGGACGCCGGAGCGGCCCAGGTCGGCCACGTCACGGTAGATGGTGCGCTCCGATACCTGCAGGGCCTCGGCCAGCTCCCGGGCCGTGACGGCGCGGCCGCGGTCGAGCAGCAGGACGATCTGGAACAGGCGGTCGGCACGGCGCATGCGGGGCTCCTGACATAAGGCTGTCAGGATACTGCGTAACCCTGGGGCTTTCATGCTCCCCTCCTGACACAGGGCTGTCAGGAGGGGAGGTGCAGACTGGGTGCTCCTGTCATTCTTCAAACAAAGGAGCACATCATGCAGCGACTGATCAACTGGTTCGAAATCCCGGTCTCCGACCTCACCCGCGCCAAGGCCTTCTATGAGGAGACCTTCCAGGTGACGTTGCGTATCGAGGACATGGGTGACATGCAGCTGGCGGTCTTCCCCTATGCGGAGCCTGCCACTGGCGGTGCCCTGATGGCTTGCCCCGAGGGGCGGCCCGGCGAGCACGGCGTGGTCATCTACCTGGACGGCGGCGCCGACCTGGCGCAGCCGTTGGCCCGCGCAGTGGCGGCGGGTGGCCGGGTGCTGATGCCGAAGACCGCGATCAGCCCGGAGATCGGTCACATTGCGCTGTTTGCCGACAGCGAGGGTAACCGCATCGGCCTGCACTCGCTGGGCTGAGCGCCGCGCCGCAGCCGGCTCAGAGCAGCACGAAGTCCTTTGGCTCCAGCGGCGCGGGCAGTTTGGCCAGCCCACGGTATTCGCCCAGGTCGATCTCGATCCGGCGGGTGATGGCGTCCAGTGGCAGGTCGTTCTGGGCCGTGCCGAAGGGCTCTTCCAGTTCGTCGCCGAGGGCATCAAGGCCGAAGAAGGTGTAGGCCACCAGGGCGGTCAGCAGCGGGGTCGCGTGGCCAAGGGAATGAACCAGGCCGAAGGGCAGCAGGATGCAGAAGATATGCGCGGTGCGGTGCAGCAGCAGGGTGTAGGCGAAAGGCAGTGCCGTATGGCGGATGCGCTCGCAGGCACCCTGGATGGCTGTCAGTTGATCCACGTGGGCCGCCATCATCACATAGGTGACCGAGTCCAGGCGGCCCGCCTGGCGGGCGTCCAGCAGCAGGGCGGTGATGGCCTGCAGCAGTCCGTCCGGCAGGTTGCGGTGGCGGGCCAGCGAGGCCTGCTCGGCGTTGTCGAGCAGGTCGGTCAATTCGGCCAGCACCGGGCGGTCGCGCAGGCTGGCGGTCAGGGCGCGGGTGTAGGCGGTGGCGAGCCGCAGCAGGTCCTGGCGCTGGCGCACGCCGGCCGCGTCCCCCTCCAGGATCTGGCTGTCCCGGGCCAGGGTGCGCATCACCACCAGCAGGTGACCGTAGTGCTTGCGGGCCTCCCACCAGCGGTCGTAGCAGGCGTTGTTGCGGAAGCCGAGAAAGAGGGACAGGGACAGGCCCAGAAAGGTGAAGGGGCCGGTCGCGAAGTCCGGGAAGCGGGGGCCGATCAGGTCGGCCAACAGGGTGACCAGGGCGGCCACGGCGGTGACAAAGAGAACCTGAGGCAGGATCAGCGGGATGATGGAGCCCTTCCAGATGAAGAAGAGCTGGCGCATCGTGGGGCGGGGACGAACGATCATGGCAGGGCGGAATAGGTCCTTGGCCGCCTCCGCTTGAGCGGGACGGCCGGCAGGAGGCGCAGGGACTGCGCCAGGTTCAGGGGCCAGGGTGCAGAGGGTGAGCCTGGAACGCGCGGTGAGCCGTCACGGCAGCCGTAGTCGGTATCAGCGCTTCGGCAAGAGCTTGCCAGATCTGGTGAATGAATTCACCGACGGCACGGTCATGTTCGCGGCGGGCTGAGGTCATCAGGTCAAGCAGGTCGGGATTGCGGGTATTGGCCGAGGTCATGGTGTTCTCCTTGTGGGAAACTGAAGCCTCGCCCGGCCTTGTGGGCCGGTGCGAGCGTCCCCAACATAGCGCACCGATGCTGCGCTGCACAAACAGAAGATTCAATGTGGTAATAAGCCGGGCTTCTCCTTGGAGGCCCTCAACCGCAAACGTCCTAACGGCTCCGGGGTGGGGCTGCTGCCTGTACATGGCTCAGCCCAGGCGCCGCGCTTGTCAGGACGGCTGGTCAGATGCGGCGGCATGCCGATCTTTTGTTACGTACTTTTACAAATCGTGATTTTTGTCACGCTCGCCTGACCGGGATTACGGGCGGCTGCTTTTGCAATGGGCATTATGCCGCTGTCGACCGGCCATTCCGTATGGGTCCCGCTCGCAGGGCTGGCTGCCTAAGCGGCCCTTTGTCACCGCTCTTCCACCCGTGTTACTGGAGATTGTTCAGATGAAGCTTTCCACCTCCGCCAAGATCCTTGCATCCGTTCTGATCGGAGTCGTGCCTGTGTTTGCCTCTGCGGCCTGTGTGCCGGTGGTGGGCACGGTCAAGCTCCTGCCCGATGCCTCCTGTGCAATCAATGCACTGGGCAGTCAGGTGCCGGCGTATCAGAACCAGTGCTTCAGCGTGGCGCTGAATCTGCTCGGCTTCCCGACGGCCAGTGGCTACGCCGGCGTGACGGCCGAGCCTTTGGCCGGCCTGGCGGGTATCACCGCGACGCCCGCGGCGGTGATCAATCCGGTGACCCAACTGCCGCGCCAGAGCATCCAGACGGCCCGCAGCGCGGTGTCCATCGGCAGCGGGGCCTACAAGACAACCCTGTACACCAATGACGTCATCGTGGCCCAGGTGAATTACAAGGCGGATGGCTCCTCGGTGCTGGGCGCGGTGACCGAGCAGATCCTGATTACGGGTACCGACGGCAAGGGGGCCTACTCGAAGGTCAGCGGCAACCTGACCGTACTGGGCAACAGCATCGGCACCCATGCCAACGTGACCGGCAAGCTCTGCCTGCCCTGAGCGCGGCGTTTCCCGCAGACGCACCACGACGCCCCGTCAGGGGCGTCGGCCGTTTACGGTGGGCGTGTGTCAGTGGTTTTCCAGGCGGCTGTAGTCCAGGATTGCGGCCTCGCGGGGCGCGCGCTGCTGCCACTCGTCGTGCAGCGCGTCGCTCACCGCCCAGAAGCGTGGGTCGGTGCGGCGGACCGAAAAGCGCTGGGCCAGCTGCTTGAGGTCTGCGTCGCTGCCCAGGCTCTGCACGGCCTGCACGAAGCGGGGGAGTTCGTCGCGGTTCAGCGCGAAGATCATGTTGGGGTAGGCGCCGACGATGCCGTCCAGCACGAGCAGCTTGTCTTCCTCGGGCAGGCGCCGTGCATCTTCGTTGAACAGCTCGGCCACGTTGCTGTGGGCGCTGTTACGCAGTACCGAGAAGACACGTGGCCTGGCGTTGCCGTCGCGGAGCAGGATCAGGCTGTGTTCCGGCATGCGTGATGCGGCCAGCCCGGTCAGGCCGTCGAGGCGGCGCAGGGCGGCCAGCTGACCGGGCGCGCCGCTGTCGTCGGTGAGTTCCAGGGTGGCGGGCCGTACCGGCGCCAGATGACGGGAGATCTTGGCATACAGCTCGCCGAGGGTGTCCCCCCGGCGGTAGCGTTCCGCCGTCTCGCCGGGGAAGTAGGCGCGGGTGTCGGCAAACTCGCGGATACGCAGATCGGGCTTGCCGCGGTACCAGTGGTCGAGCACCTTCTGCCTGTCTTTCACGGGGAGCAGGGTCAGGAAGTTCTCTTCGCCCTCCATGCGCAGGAAGTCCATGTAGAGGCGGGTTGCCAGCTGGTGGCTGATGTTGCCGTATACATCGAAGCCCGCCACCAGCAGGTAGTGCATCCGCTCGAACAGGGGGTAGCCCATCAGCATCACGGTCTGCGGGCGCTCGCCGGCCAGGCCGCGGACCACCGAGGCACTGTCGAAATGCCGGAACACGGTCAGGCCGGCGTTCGGGTTGCTGCGGTCGCCGTCCCACAGGTCGGTCACCCGGGGCTTCACCTGCGCAAAGCGGGCCATGTAGGTGCTCTTGGTATCGAGGTAGGCGCGCTCTGCCTTGGCGTACTTCCGCCAGGCCAGGATGCCGACCGCGCTGTCGTCCTCCGCGGGTAGCCGCAGGTTGGGCTTGGTGGCCTCGAGGAGGCCCTCGGTACGCCACGCCACCTCGCTCTCGGGCGAGTAGAAGAGCACCCAGAAGTGGTCGTTGATGACGTTCAGGGCCACCTGGCCGCGGCATACCGGGCCCTTCATGAAGCCGGCCACGGTGAAGCGGGCGTCATCCAGCATGAAGCGGTAGCGCGAATCCACCGGCAGGGCGCGGAAGGTGACGAAAGGATTGGAGGCGGTCTTCGGGTCGTAGCCGGGTAGGCTGTCCACGCGGATCTGCGCGTCGAAGAACCACTTGCGCAGGCGGGCCAGCCGGGCGGCATCGAGGGCCAGGGGCATGTGGGTCTTGGCCACCATGGTCTCGTCGGTCAGGCGCAGGCGGTAGTAGACACGCTCCACGCCGGGGTCGTCGTAGGGGCGCCGGCTGGCGATCACGTCAATGGGCTGGCCGGGCGCGCTGCGGCTGCGTACCAGTTCGAAGCGGTAGTCGGGTTGTTCGTCGAAATGCAGGTGCCCCACGAACCAGTGTTCATAGATGTAGCGGGCCGCCAGGCGGTCGCTCAGGCGATCACCGTTGAGCAGCTTCTCCCATTCGGCCACCCGGGCCTGCAGGGTCGGCCCCGGAGTAGGGCGGGGCTGCCAGGGGGCGCCGGCTTCGATCCAGCGGGTCAGGGTGTCGTGCTCGGCGGCAGACAAGGCCGGCAGGCCGAGGGGCATGCCCCATTCGGGGTGGTCCTTCTCAAACTCGCCCATCGCTTCGATGCGCGTGCAGCTCTGCTTGCGGTCGAGGGAGAAGTCGAAGGTGCCGGTGGGTAGGGGGCCGTCGGTGGGGCCGGGGTTGCGCTGCTTGAGGGCGAGGATGCGGTGCAGCACGCTGGCTTCGAGGTTGGCCTGAGGTGTCGGCGCGCGCTCGTTCAGCACCGAGTGGAAGCCCTTGTTCCGCCAGGCCGAGGCGGTGTGGGCGTCGAAGCCCAGGCGGGTGGGATCGGCGGCCCGCAGGCGGCTCGCCGAGTAGACCGGGTCGGGGTTGGCCCCTCGCGTCAGCCCGTCGAAGCGGCTCAGCTTGAGCTGGCAGGGGGCGTCGTAGCAGGCGTGGCAGGTGACGCAGCGGCGTTCGAGGATGGGGCGGACTTGCGTTTGGTAGTCGGGCGCCGGGGCCAGCGGTGCGGCGGGGCGGTCAAAACGTGCCGGGTCAGGACGGCCTAGCTCTCGGTCGAGCTGGACGCGGGTGACGGTGGCGCAGGCGGCGAGGCTCAGGCAGGCCAGCAGGGTGGGGATCAGGCGCATCGGGGAGTTGGGTTCGGACGACGCGCCGATTGTGCAGCATTCCCGTCCGGGATGCTGGTCCGGACAGGGTGGTCAGGCGCGTGGCTGGCTGCGGTTGCGGGTCGGACCCGTGCCTCCCGTGGCGACGCCCGCTGCGGGCCGCCTCCCCAGACAGCCCGGGAAGTGCAGGTTCAAGGCATTCTCCAGGGTGTGAATGTGACGCGGACTCTGCCTGGAGAGGCTTAAGCGGACCTTAAGTGATGCGCGTGGGGCGAGGCCTCAGGTTTGAGCCGTGGGGCTGCCGGTCCGCTGCATGTAGCAGGCACCAGCGCCATAGGTGGTCAGGCGTTGGGCCAGATGGGCATCCACGCTGACCGGCCTGAAGCCGTGGCGGGCCCACCAGGAGGCCGACTCCTGGATGGCGATCAGGCTGGCACGGGGTAGCCCCAGCCGGGTTTGTGCTGCGAGGAAGGCCTGCACCAGCTTGGCGGCGGCACCACTTCCGCGGGCCTCTGGGGCCACCGCCAGGTCGTGGAGGTAGAGGGTGTCAGGCGTCTCGGGCAGGCGGCACTCGGCTGCGTCAAGACAGGGTGGGTTGTGGAAGTGCCAGGGCAGGGCGAGCAGATAGGCCTCGATGCCGCCGCAGCCCTCGGCCACGAAGCAGGTGGCCGGGGAGGCGGCCAGCTTGGCGCCCATGGAGGCGTTCGATTCCGGAACGATGGCGCTGTAACAGCGCGCCTGGATGTCCATGATGGCAGGCAGGTCGCCGTGGGCGGCGTGGCGGATGAGGGGCACGGGCAGGGTGACGGAACGGCAGATGACCCGATTATCGCCCGGAGACCTGCAGCGTGTCAGGGCTTGCGGCTCTCCAGGAAGCTGCGGATCGTCCAGATGGCGGCCGGCGACAGCACCTCCTTCCAGGCGGGCATGTGCACCACGCCGACACGGGTCTTTCCCTCCTGCACGGACTTCAGGAAGAAGTCGTCGTTGTCGACCACGCACATCTCGCGGATGGCCGGATCGGCGATGCGGCTGCACGCGCGGTCCATGCGCAGCAGGTCGGGGCCGACCTGCCCCTTGTTGACGGCATCCACACCATGACAGCGGGAGCAGGCCTGGTTGTAGGCGCTGCGGCCTATCTCGATGGCACGTGGCTGGCCCCGGTAGGGATTGCCCGCTGGCGTGGCGGCGGTGATCGGGGGCAGGGAACTGGTGTCCACCACCACGTTGGGGTCGGCCACCTCGTTGGCGAGGGCAGCGCCTGCGGACAGCAGCAAGCCGCCCAGCAGGCAGCGCAGGAAGCGGGGAGTGGTCAGGAGCATGGGGTCACCAGTCGGTCGGGCAGCCGGTGCAGCCCTCGAAGGACGAATCCGGAAAGATGGTGTAGCGGAGCAGGGCGCCTTCCAGATTGGCGCCCTGGAAGTTGCAGGCGCTGAACTTGGTCTCCTGCAGGTTGGCATTGCTCAGGCGTGCGCGAGGGAACCAGGCAAAGGCTGCCTTGGCGGCCTCCAGGTTGGCGGCGGTGAGATCGGCCCCGCTGAAGTCGGCGCGCATGACCCGGGCGAACTCCAGATCGGCACCCACCATCTTGGCGTTGCGGAAGGAGGCGCCAGGCGCATTCGCCTTGGAGAGCCGGGCGCCGGTCAGGTCCGCTCCGTCGAAGATCGCGCCGGCCAGATTGGCGGCCCGCAGGTCCACCCGGGCAAGGTTGGCGCCTGTGAAATCAGCGCCGGCCAGATCGCGGGCAGACAGATCCTGGTGGCGCAGGTCGGCGCCACGGCAGCGGGCGTGGGGCCAGATGCCGCAGGAGCCGAAGACTAGTGGTGCCTCGGGTGAGCCGGCTGCCTGCGCCTGTCCGCCCAACAGCAGCAGAAAGGCCGCAGCGTACCGGCGGAATTCGGGTGTGGGCATGGGAAGAGTCCTCTTGAACTGAAAAAAGCCCCGGGCCGGCCGGAGGCGATCCGGCCCGGGACAGCCCTGATCAGCGAGCGACCTTGGGCAGCTTGAAGGCCCAGAAGGAGGAGCCCTGGGTGACCTGCTTGGTCAGGTCGGCCATGTCGCCGCCCCACAGGGGGACTGCACCGCCGTAGCCGGAGGACAGGCCGATGTACTGCTCGCCGTCCATTTCCCAGGTGATGGGCACCGACACCACACCGGAGCCGGTCTGGAATTTCCAGAGTTCCTTGCCGGTCTTGGCATCGAAGGCCTTCACGTAACCGTCGGAGGTGCCGGTGAAGAGCAGGCCGCCTGCGGTGGTGAGGGTGCCGGCCCACAGGGGGAACTTCTCCTTGTGTTCCCAGACGATCTTGCCGCTCTTCGGATCGATGGCGCGCAGGCTGCCGACGTGGTCGTCGAACAGGCGTTTGATGCGGAAGCCCTGGCCCAGATAGGCGGAGCCGGCCTTGTAGGTCAGGTGCTCGGTCCAGTAGTCCATGGCCCAGTGGTTGGCCGGAATGTAGAACAGGCCGGTGTCCGGGCTGTAGGACATGGGCATCCAGTTGGTGCCGCCCAGGAAGGGCGGGGAGACGAAGACGCTGTCGCCCTTCTCGGCACCCGCCTTCGGCTCGGGCGGGCGGTTGCCGGTTTCGATCGGCTTGCCGGTGCTCAGATCCCAGCCCTTGGCCCAGGTGATGCCTTCCACGAACGGCCAGGCACCGATCAGGGAGGTGGGCTTGTTCGGGTAGCCGGCGCCGGTGGCCAGCTTCTCCCGGTCGGTCACGAAGAAGTAGCCGTTGCGGTCGGCGTGGGCCGAGGCCTTGACCAGCTTGCCGGTCTTCGGATCCTTGTACTCGAAGAGCACCACCGAGTTGTTGCCGGAGAAGTCCCAGGCGTCGTTGGGAGTGTGCTGGAAGAAGCCCTTCAGTTCGCCGGTGCTGGCATCCACGTAGGCCTGGCCGGAGGTGAACAGGCTGGGCCAGTTGCGCGGGTCATCGCCCTCCTGGGTGCGCTTCCAGGTGTTCCACGGGGCCGGGTTGCCGGTACCGATCACCACCATGTTCTTCTCGAGGTCGAAGCTGGCGGTCTGCCACGGTGCGCCACCGCCGTGATGCCAGGCTTCGGTCGGCTTGCCATCCTTGTCCTTGGGCCAGCTGGGGGCGCTGGCATCGCCGGTGGGGGTGCTGTCCTTGCCGTTGAGGCGGCCCATGTGGCCTTCCACCATCGGGCGTGCCCAGACTTCCTCGCCGGTCTCCGGATCGCGGGCGAACAGCCAACCGACCACGCCGAACTCGTCACCGGAGGAACCGTGCACCAGCAGCACCTTGCCGCTCTTCTGATCCTGGATCACGAAGGGGGCGCCGGTCATGGTGTAACCGACCTTGTGATCACCCCACTTCTTGCGCCACACCACCTTGCCGGTGTCCTTGTTGAGGGCCACGATGCCGGCATCGAGGGTGCCGAAGTAGATCTTGTCGCCATAGATGGCGGCGCCGCGGTTCACCACGTCACAGCAGGGGCGGATGTCTTCCGGCAGGCGTGCTTCGTATTCCCACAGGCGCTTGCCGGTACGGGCGTCGATGGCGTAGATGCGGGAGTAGGAGGCAGTCACATAGATCACGCCGTCGTGCACCAGGGCCTGGCTTTCCTGGCCGCGCTGCTTCTCGCCACCGAAGGAGAAGCTCCAGGCGGGCACCAGGCCGGCAACGTTCTTCGTGTTCACCGTCTTCAGGGTGCTGTGGCGCTGGGCCTTGAGGCCGAGACCGTAGCTCAGTACGTCGCCCGGGGTCTTGTCGTCGTTCCGGATGTCGTCCCAGCTGACCTTGGTACCGGCCGCCTGGGCAGGGGCCGCGAAGGCGGCGGCGAGGGCAAAGGCCAGCAGTGCTGGCTTGAGATGGGTGCGTCCTTGTTTCATGGTGGGTCCTTGTCTCCGGAATGTTGTCTGTCGTCGCTTCCCGCCGGGGCCGCTGGCCGGGGCGGGAACGAGGGGCAGTATGGGAGGCCCCCCGTGGCCCTGTCGTGGGAAGGGCTCCCCTCGGGGGCGGGAAGTTTTCCCGCAACTTCCGGGATCTGGCACATGCCTTGCTGCGCTACCTCCAAGGGACTACAAGGAGACGCAACGTGGATTTGCGCTGGAGACTGTTCGGATATGTGCTCGGTTTTGCCCTGGCCTTGCTGGCCAGCGCTGCTGCCTGGGTGGGGCTGGCCCTGCGCGACGATGTGGCCGAGGAGATGGAGGCTTCGACCCACCTTGTGAACACTATGCTGGCGGTCCAGGCGGCACCGGGGCACCGGGCTGCGGAGCTGGAGGCCTTGCTGGCGGGTGGTCAGTTACGACACGTCTCTCTATCGGTGGAGCGCTCCAATATGGAGCAGGGTGTCACGACCCGGACCAGCGGGCCGATGGCGGCGTTGCTGGACTACCTGATGGACGGCCGCCAGATCCACGAACGGCGTATTCCGCTGGCAGATGGCACTCTGGTGATCCGTGCCGATGCCCGGGCCGAGATCCACGAAGTGCTACGCGACGGGGCCCGCATCATGACGGCCCTGCTGGTCTTTTCACTCGCTATGGCGGTGGTGGCCTGGCTGGCCGCCCATCGTGCCCTCAAGCCGGTGCGTGAGCTGGAGCAGGGGCTGGTGCAGATTGGCCGGGACGAGCGCCCGATCAGCCTGCCGCCCTTCCAGCTCAAGGAGTTCGCGTCCATCGCGGGGGCCATCGAACGGCTTTCCGAAGAATTGGCCGAAACCCGCGAGGCGCGGCAGCAACTGGCCCGCCAGTTGCTGGAGCTGCAGGAGAACGAGCGCCGTGAGCTGGCCCGAGAACTGCATGACGAGTTCGGTCAGGCCCTGACAGCGGTGAATATTTCCGCCGCCTATATTGAACGTCATGCGGGCCGGGCCTCGCCGGAGGCGCTGGCGGAAAGCGCTCGGGACATCCGCAGCGAGTCGACCCGGATGATCGGCCAGGTGCGCAGCCTGTTGTCTCAGCTGCGCCCGCATGGTCTCGAGGGGCTCCAGATGGTGGATGCATTGAACGATTTGATCACCGGCTGGCGCGGTCGTGCGCCCGACATCGGCATCGAGGCCGAGTTGCCGAGCAGCCTGCCGGCGCTGCCGCCGGCAGCCGGGCTGGCCTTGTACCGGACCCTGCAGGAGGCGCTGACCAACGTCCTTCGCCACAGCGTGGCCAGTCGTGTCAGCCTGACCCTGCAGCAGGTGGGCAAGGCGGTGGAGCTGACGGTGTGTGACAACGGTGTGGGCAAGGCCGCAGAGGTGATCCGGCGATCCCGTGGGGGCTTGTTGGGCATGCGCGAGCGGGCCGAGATGGCTGGCGGCCGCTGTTGGTTTGACGAAGCGCCGGGTGGTGGGCTGCAAGTGCGTCTGAGCCTGCCTGTCGGCCAGGCTTGAGGAGAGGGCGATGATCGGCATCCTCCTGGTGGAAGACCACTCCGTGGTGCGTAACGGTTACCGTCGCCTGCTTGATGCCGAAGACGGCATGCGGGTGGTCGGCGAGGCGGCTTCGGCGGACGAGGCCTATGCGTGCCTGTGCGCCGGTGGTGTGGATCTGGCAGTGGTGGATCTCAATTTGCGTGGCAGCAGCGGCATCGACGCAATCCGGCGCATGATGGCGCGGGAGCCGGGTTTGCGCGTGCTGGTCATTTCCATGCATGACAATCCGAGCTTTGTGACCCAGGCCATGCGGGTGGGGGCCTTGGGCTACCTGACCAAGAATAGCGAGCCCGCCGAGATGATCGAAGCGATCCGTGATGTGGCCGCAGGGCGACGTGTCCTGTCTCCTGACGTGGCTCAGGCCCTGGCCGGCGCTGCCCTGGATGGTGAGGCGCTGTTGTCCCGTCTCACCCCGAGGGAGTTCGATGTCCTGCGTTTGGCGGCCAGCGGCGAGTCGCCGGGCAGCATCGCCACCACCATGCACTTGAGCCAGAAGACGATACACAACCATTTGTCCGCCATCCGGCAGAAGCTGGACGCGGATAACGATTTCAAACTGCTGCGGCTGGCGGCGCGCTACGGGCTGATCGACTGGTCGGCCCTCCCCGCGTGAGTCCCAGCCCGGCATCAACGGATTTTTTGTCAAGGAGAAGAAAGATGAACGCCTTACGCAAGACCGTGCTGCTGGCCGGTCTCGGTCTGCTTGCCTCGACGGCTTTCGCAGCCGTGGATGACGACATGAAGGCCCTGGCCAGCAAGAGCGGCTGTCTGACCTGCCACGCCATCGAGGCCGGCACCCCTGGCCCCAATGGCATGGCGCCGATTGGCCCGGCCTGGCAGGACGTGGCCAAGATGTATCAGGGCAAGCCGGGTGCCGACACCTTCCTGACCCGGGTGGTGCTGGAGGGCTCCAACCCCTACGGCAGCCACTGGAAGAATCAGGTGAGCGGCCTGGCCATGCCGCCCAACAAGGTCGCCATCAAGGAAGCCGACGCCAAGAAACTGGTGAAGTGGATCCTGACCCTGGCCCCCAAGTAAGCGGCGGCCACGCGCGGCAGGAGCCGCGAAGGATGCAGTAAGAAAAGCCCCGGTCGTCCCCCCGACGGGGCTTTTGCTTTGGGTGCCCCGCCTGGAGGATGGGCTCAGACCCGAGCCAGCCGTCCCTGCGGAGCCGGGTGGGTGTCTACCCGTGCAATGGCCAGGGCAGCGATCAGGGCCGGAATGGCGATGGCGATGAAGTTCATTTCCAGCGGCAGGCTCAGGCTGACCAGGATACCGATCAGGATGGGGGCGATGATGGCACCGATCCGTCCGATCCCCAGGGCCCAGCCGAGACCGGTGGCGCGGATCGTCATCGGGTAGAACTGACCGGTGCAGGCGTGGGTGACCGTCTGGGTGCCGATCGTGGTGGCGCCGGCCAGGCCGACGACGACATACAACAGGGCTTCGGGCAGAGGCTGGCCGAGCAGCGAGATGGAGGCGAAGGCCAGCAGGCACATCACGACCAGCACATGCTTGATCTGGAAGCGGTCGGCCAGCCAGCCGCCGCCGAGCGCGCCGATGATGGAGCCCAGGTTCAGCACCATCACGAAAGTCATCGCCGAGCCCAGGCTGTGCCCGGCGCTCGCCATCAGCTTGGTGAGCCAGGAGCTGAGGGCATAGACCATGAACAGGCACATGAAATAGGTCGTCCAGAGCATGAGCGTGCCCATGCTCCGGCCGTCGGCGAACAGGTGGCGCACCGGGGCCGTGTCGGAGGTGCCGCTGTCCGCGAGGGCGAAAGTGGCCGACGGCCCGGGCGGGTTGGACGGATCCAGACGGGCGGCGATGGCGCGCAGCGCATCCTGGCGGCCCCGGCTCAGCAGATAGGGCATGGACTCGGGCAGGCTGCGGAGGATGAAGGGGATCAGTACCACGGGGGCCAGCCCGGCATAGAACACGGCCTGCCATCCGTGCTGGGCGATCATCGCCTTCCCCAGCCAGGCCGCCACGATGCCGCCCACCGCGTAGCCGCACATCATCAGGGTGATCAGCGTGGCGCGCATGCGGCGCGGTGCATATTCGCTCATTTCGGCGATGACATTGGGCATCACCCCGCCTATCCCCAGACCGGCCAGGAATCGCATGGCGCCGAAGATGAGGGGGTCGTCGGCAAGGCCGGCCGCCGCCGTGAACACGCTGAACACGAGCAGGCACATCACGATCACCCCGCGGCGACCGATGCGGTCGGAAAGGGTGCCGAGGAAGATCGCGCCGAAGCTCATGCCGAAGAGGGCGGAGCTGGCCATGAAGCCGGCCTGGGTCGGGCTCACTCCCATGTCCTTCATGATGGCCGGCATGGCCACGCCGGCGACGGCCAGGTCGTAGCCATCGAAGACGATGATGAGTGCGCACCAGAACAGGATCAGCGCATGGAAGCGGTTGAATTTCGCCTCGTCGGCGAGCTTTTGAAGATCGATCGGGGGCATCTGGACACCTCGTGAAAGTCGGGTTTTCGGGCCGCCGCCCTCTCTGCAGGAGGTGGAGAGGGGCTGGGCGGCGCAAGGGCAGGGCGCGCGGGCGGGCGGCTTCAGGCCTCGGGATCGTCCCGGGTCAGGAACTCCCACACCCGCTCGGCAATGCGGCCCTGCCAGGTGGCACGGACATCGGCTTCCTCGCCGAGGATCAGGTGGCCGGATTCGGCCTGGCCGGCGGCGAGGACCGCCAGCTCGACCCGCGCCGCATCCTCGAGGAACCAGGCCAGGGTGAGGGCCTGCTCCGGAGACCGGCCGGCGGTGACCGCACCATTCACATTGAGCACGATGGCCGGGGCGTCCCCCATCAGATCTGCCACCGCCCTTGCCGACGGATCGTCGCGGACCAGGGCGGAGCGCGTCCAGAAGGGTACGCCGGGTGCGAAGTAGGCGCCGTTGCCGTGGCGGGGGCGGGGTGTCCGCCCCATGGCGGCCAGGGCTGTCACGCTGGGTGAGATGAAGCGGCACACCGCCTGCACCTCGCTTCGGCGCGCATACACCTGCTGGTGCAGGCGCACCTCGCCGAGTACGCCGTCGGGCAGTGGGCCGGCCACCGGCACCACGGTGCCGGACTCGTCGGCAGCGATGAGCGCCATGGGGCGCGGAGCGCAGACCAGGAAGTGATCGGCGTCCAGGCGCAGGCTGCAGTGGCCGAAGGGGCCGCTGAGGCCGTTGCGACCGAGGGCCCGAGCCATGCGGCGCAGGGTGCGCTGGACTTCCGATGGGAGTGCGGCGGCGCTCATTCCTTGAACTCGGCGATGTCAGGCTTGGAGCCCCACATGCAGAAGGACGTGGGGTGCAGCGGGAACTGGCGGGGCTTGTAGGAAGACAGGTCGCCGATGATGTTCCGGTCGCTGTTGGAGTACTCGAAGATCATGCCGTCCGGACCTTCGAAGTACAGGAAGTTACCGCCCGAGGTGGGGTGGCGCCCCGGGCCGAAGACGATGCGAATCTTCTTTTCGTTCAGGAAATACCAGGAGCGCATGATGTCGTCGATCTCGGCAACCTGATGGTTGATGTGCTGGATGCCTTTGCGCTTGGCGGCAAACAGGGCCATCTGATGGTGGCGGGCATTGACCCGCAGCAGGGGGCAGGGGCCGATCCAGTCGCTGACCAGCGTGTTGAAGTGGCCCAGCCAGAACGCCTGATCGCGCACCGGATCGGTGGGAGATGAACCGCTTCTACTTCGCGCAGTACGACGTGCTCAACGC
>JAFLDU010000080.1 GCA_017309145.1 Zoogloea sp.
AGCGTAGCCGACGGCGGCGAGATCCGTCACGCGGACCTGATCCATCCCAAGGTCGAACCGGAGATCGTGTTCGTCACCAAGAAGGCCCTCTGCGGCCCCGGCTGCCACATCGGCGCGGTGCTCGCCGCCACCGACTTCGTGATGCCGGGCATCGAGGTGATCGACTCACGCTACAAGGACTTCAAGTTCGACCTGAAGAGCGTGATCGCCGACAACTGCTCGTCCACCCGCTTCGTACTCGGCGGCAACGCGGCGCCCGTGGCGGGGCTCGATCTCCGCACCCTCGGCGTGGTGATGGAGAAGAACGGCGAGCCCGTCGCCATCGGAGCCGGTGCTGCCGTCCTCGGGCACCCGGCCGCCGCCATCGCCGAACTGGCCAACCATCTGGGTGCGCGGGGCGAGGAGATCCCCGCCGGCACCACCATCCTCTCCGGTGGCGTCACCGAGGCCATCGCCGTGGCACCGGGCGACCACATCAATCTGCGTATCCAGCAGCTCGGCTCCGTCAGCGTGCGCTTCATATAAGTCAAACAAGGCGCAACGCCCTACTCAACAGAGGAGACATTCCATGCAACACATCGACGTTCACAAGCTGTCCGACAAGGCCAGCTTCAACGGCTTTCACGGCCTCGTCCTGTTCTGGTGCGCAGCGATCATCATCTTCGATGGCTACGACCTGGCAGTGGCCGGCATCGCCCTGCCCTCGATCATGAAGGAGATGGGGGTCAGCCCCACCAATGCAGGCTTCATGGTGAGCTCGGCCCTGTTCGGCATGATGTTCGGCAACATCATCTTCGGCGCACTGGCCGACCGCATCGGGCGGCGCATCGTCATCGCCATCTGCGTAGTCCTGTTCAGTGTCTTCACCGCGGCAGCCGGGCTCACTCATGACCCGATCTCCTTCAGCGCAATGCGCTTCCTCGCGGGTGTCGGGATCGGCGGTGTGATGCCTAACGTCATCGCAGCCATGACCGAGTACTCTCCCCTGCGCCTGCGCAGCACCCTGGTGACCCTGATGTTCAGCGGCTACTCCGTGGGCGGCATGCTGGCGGCCCTGCTCGGCAAGGGCCTGATCGAGTCCTACGGCTGGCAGGGTGTGTTCCTGGCCGCAGGCGCCCCGGTGCTGCTGGTGCCCTTCATCCTCAAGCAGCTGCCGGAGTCGATGGCCTTCCTGATCAAGAAGGGCCGCACCGCCGAGGTCCAACAGATCCTGACCCGGATCTCCCCCACCTACAAGCCGACACCGGGCGACGTCTTCGTGATGCCCGAAAAGAGCAAGGCAGCGTCTAACGCCACCTTCGGCAGCCTGTTCGCCCACGGCCGGGGCTTCAGCACCGTGATGTTCTGGGTGACCTGCTTCATGTGCCTGTTCATGGTCTACGCCCTCAGCTCCTGGCTCACCAAGCTGATGGCCAGCGCCGGCTACAGCCTGGGTTCGGCCCTGACCTTCGTGCTGGTCCTCAACTTCGGCGCCATGCTCGGTGCCGGCCTCGGAGGCTGGCTGGCCGACCGCTTCCACATCAAGTACGTGCTGGTCGGCATGTATCTGGTCGCTGCGGTGTCCATCACCCTGCTGGGCTACAAGATGCCGACGGAGATCCTGTTCGTGCTGGTCGGCCTCGCCGGCGCCTCCACCATCGGCACCCAGATCGTGACCTGCGCCTATGCGAGCCAGTTCTACCCGGCAGCGGTACGGACCACCGGAGTCGGCATGATGCTGGGCGTCGGCCGCGCGGGTGCGATCCTGGCGCCGATCCTGATCGGTGTGCTGGTCGGCATGGAACTTCCCCTGGAGAAGAACTTCCTGGCCATCGCCATCCCGGCGGCGATCGCCTCCTTCTCGATCCTGCTGGTCAACCATAGTCATTCCGACCTGGAGCACAGCAAGGCGGCTCACGCACAAGCCTCCTGAAGCCGGTCGTGGGTCGGCCTCCTCCGCGCAGGCCGACCCACGATCTTCACCCGCCCTACTGCGGCACACCCCCTCCCCCGGATGCGCTCCCGCGCATCCGCCTCACGCACAACTTCACCTGAATCAAGGCGGGATCCCGGACGGCAGCCCACACTGGCTCCACTTCCGATCGCGGATCCCCGATGCGTCCTCTTCCACTCCAGCCTTGCTCCGCCTCCCTTAGCCTGCCGCCCCGTCCGCATGCCGCCCTGGCCTTGCTGATCGCCCTGCTGGCGGGCGCTCCGGCCAGCGCTGCGGAATGGAGGGTCAAACCGGGAGAGTCGATCCAGGCCATCATCGACCGGGCCGCACCAGGCGACACGGTCCAGGTGACACGCGGCCTGTACCGGGAGAACCTGCACATCACCCGTCCCCTCCGCCTGACCGGCCAGGACCGGCCGACGATAGACGGCGGTGGCCAGGGGAACACCATCCGCGTCAGCGCCCCCGACGTCCAGATCGAGGGCCTGATCGTCGCCAACTCGGGGGCAGACCTCGGCGAGCAGAACGCCGGCATCTACCTGCGCCCCGGCAGCCACCGGGCCCGGGTGAGCCGCTGCGACTTCAGCTACACCCTGTTCGGGCTGTGGATCGAAAAGGCCAACGACGTGGTGATCGAGCACAACCTCATCACCGGCAAGCGGGACCTGGACTCGTCCCAGCGCGGCAACGGCATCCAGCTCTACAACACCACCGGTGCTCACATCGAAGGCAACAACATCAGCTTCGTGCGCGACGCGATCTATGTGGATGTGTCCCACCAGGCCGTCTTCCGCGGCAACCGCATGCACCATAGCCGCTACGGCACCCACTACATGAACTCCTACCACAACCTGTGGGAGGACAACGACACCTACCTCAACCGGGGCGGACTGGCCCTGATGGAGGTGCGGGACCAGGTGGTGCGCAACAACCGCGCCTGGGGCAATACCGACCACGGGATCATGCTGCGCACCATCCAGGATGCGGTGGTGGAGAACAACGTGGTGGCCGGCAATGCCCGGGGCTTCTTCATCTACGACGCCGAGTACAACACCCTGCGGGGCAATCTCGTGGTGGACAACCAGATCGGCGTGCATCTGTGGGCCGGCTCGGTGCGCAACGTGGTCGAGCGCAACGACTTCATCGCCAACCGGGAGCAGGTGAAGTACGTCGCCGCCCGGGACGAAACCTGGGGTGCCAAGGAAGGCAACCACTGGAGCAACTACCTGGGCTGGGACCGCAACGGCGACGGCCGCGGCGACGTCCCCTACGAGGCCAACGACCTGGTGGACCGCCTGTCGTGGCGCCATCCCCTGCTCAAGCTGCTGCTGGCCAGCCCGGCCATCCAGACACTGCGCCTGGTGGCCCGCCAGTTCCCGCTGCTGCGCGCGCCGAGCATCGTGGACCCGGCCCCGCGCATGCGCCCCGACCATTCCGACTGGAGACACTGGCTTGGCAAGCAACATCGTTGACGCCCAAGGCGTCACCAAGAACTTCGGCCCCATCAAGGCCGTCAGGGGGGTGGATCTGTCCATCGTCCCGGGCGAGCTGTTCGGCCTGATCGGCCACAACGGCGCCGGCAAGAGCACCCTCTTCAAGATGATGCTGGGCCTTATCCCGGCCAGCAGCGGCCATATCCATCTGGACGGCGAAGCCGTGAGCGGGCCGCGCTTTCGCGAGGTGCGACGGCGCATCGGCTACCTGCCCGAGAACGTGGTCCTCTACGACAATCTCACCGGCCTGGAGACCCTGCATTTCTTCGCCGACCTGAAAGCCGTGCCGCGCAGCAGCTGCGCCGCGCTGCTCGACAAGGTCGGCCTGGGCCATGCCCGGGCCCGGCGGGTGCGTGAATACTCCAAGGGCATGCGCCAGCGCCTGGGTTTTGCCCAGGCCCTGCTCGGCACGCCGCGCCTGCTCTTCCTCGACGAGCCCACCACCGGTCTGGATCCGGAGGCCATCCGCGATTTCTACCGGATCCTGCGGGAACTGCGCGACGAGGGGGTGACCATGGTCCTCACCTCCCACATCCTGGCCGAGATCCAGGAACGGGTGGACCGCCTGGCCATCATGGAGGACGGCCGCATCCGCGCCTGCGGCAGCGTACAGATCCTGCGCGAAGCCATGAACCTGCCCCTGACCCTGGAGATCGCCGGCGGGGCCGGCCTCCTGGAGCAGGTCACCCGCGTCCTCGAGGGCCTGGCGGTCGAACGCATCGACGAAACCGGCAGCCAGCTCCACATCCGCCTGCCCCGCGAGGCCAAGATGCCCGCCCTGGCGCGCCTGGCCACCCTGGGCGAGACCCTGCGCGACCTGCAGGTCCACGAGCCCTCCCTCGAAGACGTGTTCTTCGGCTACCGGAACTGAGGCCATGTTGTCCATCGACTTCAGACAGATCGGTATCGTCGCCGGCAAGGAATTCCAGGACCGCATCCGCAACCGCTGGGTCCTCGCCGTGGCCCTGGTGTTTACGGTCTTCGCCCTGGTCATCGCCTACTTCGGCGGCGCCCAGCAAGGCAGTGTGGGCTTCCACTCCATCGACGTGACCATCGCCTCGCTGGTCAGCCTGGTGATCTACCTGATCCCGCTGATCGCCCTCATCCTCGGCTTCGACGCCATCGTCGGCGAGCGGGAACGGGGCTCGCTGGAACTGCTGCTGACCCTGCCGATCACCCGCCGGGAGGTCATCCTCGGCAAGTACGCCGGGCTGGCCGGAGCCCTGACCGTCTCCACCCTCGCGGGGTTCGGCGCGGCCGGGCTGATCCTGTCGCCGCAGATCCGCCTCGACGCCCTCTGGCACTACGCCGGCTTCATGGTTTCGGCGCTGCTGCTGGGGCTCGCCTTCCTGAGCCTGGCCTTGATGCTGTCGGTCTTCGCCAGCGACCGCACCCGCGCCTCCGGGTTGGCCATCGCCACCTGGTTCTTCTTCGTGCTGGTGTTCGACATGATCCTCCTCGGCGCCCTGGTGCTCACCGCCGGCGACTATGGCGGTGCCGTCTTTCCCTACCTGCTGCTGCTCAACCCGGCAGACGTCTTCCGCGTGCTCAACATCTTCAGCCTGGATGAAGTGCGCACGCTCTACGGTCTTGCCACCGTATTCCCCGAGGCCCTCAGCCATCCCGCCACCCTGGGCGGGGTGATGCTCGCCTGGATCATCGCCCCCCTCGCAGTGGCCATCTGGAGATTCGAACGATGACTACCCCCCACCTCCCGAGGCTCGCCGCCGCGCTGCTGGGTTGCGCGCTGCTGCTCTCCGCCTGCGGCAAGCAGGCCGAGGCCCCCGTCACCGCCCAGGACATCACCCAGGAGAGCTTCTGTGCCCTGGACGGCATGCTCCTTGCCGACTACCCCGGCCCCAAGGCGCAAATCCACTACAGCGGCCAGCCGGCCCCCGAGTTCTACTGCGACACCATGGAGATGTTCGCCCTGCTGCTCAAACCCGAGCAGGCCCGGCTGGTGGCGGCAGCCTTCGTGCAGGACATGGCCAAGGCGGACTGGAATCTACCCCGCGGCGCCTGGATCGACGCCAAGTCGGCTTTCTATGTGGTCGGTTCGAAGAAGCGCGGCGCCATGGGCCCCACCCTGCCCTCCTTCGGCAGCCGTGAAAGCGCCCAGAAGTTCGCCGACACGGAAGGCGGCAAGGTCCTCGCCTTCGCCGAAATCACCCCCGACATGGCGCGCCTCGATGGCGGTGCCCTGCACGACAAGAGGATGTGAACCATGGACCCCATCTACGGCAGCCTGCCCCCCGACGACGCCCTGGAGATCGAGAAACTCGCCCGCCTGCTTTACGAGGTGCGCAGCGCCCGAGACGAGGTGCTGGCCCGCCTGGGGGCCGCCAACGACGTGCAGGCCCTTGCCAGCATCATCGGCGGGGACATCCCCGAACACCCGGGCTACGAGGACTACGTGTCCGCCCGCATCCTGGCCGGCCTGACAAGCCAGATCCGCGCCGAACTCGCCACCCGGCTGGAGGAGGCCCAGAATTCATGAACCTGCTGCTTGAACTCTCCCAACGCGTCGACAGCCACTATGGCCCTCAGCTGGCCGGCCCCATCGAAACCCGTCTGGACGCCCTGATCGCGCGCCTCTTCAATGGCGTCACGCTGGAAGCACGTATTGCCGCGCCCAACGCCTACGTCTTCACGTGGACCTGGGGCGAAGCGCTGCTGCGCATCGACACCGCGCCCCTGCATCACGACCTCGCCACCTTCCCCAATCACCTCCACGATGCTCAGGGCCGGCTCCATCACGACCCCCTCACCCACTGCGGTGCCGCCCCGTGGGACAATCTCGCCGCAGTCGTCGAGGCGCTCATCGCCGACCCGCTGCTCGAGACACACTTTTGCGGAGCCCTACCATGACACGGCAGTTGCTGGCCGCCCTCCTCGCCACCACCTTGATCGGCCTTGGCATGGGCAGCCCCCTTGCTTCCGACCTCTCCCCCCGGGAGGTTCAACGCAACACCCGCTGCCCCGTCTGCGGCATGTATCCCGCCATGAGCCCCCAATGGATGGCCCAGGTCGTCTTCAACGACCAGAGCGCCAGCAGCTTCGACTCGCCGGTGGACCTGTTCCGTTTCCTGAACAACATGCTCGCCTTCGACAAGCGCCACAAGCCCGCCGACGTGGGGGCCGTCTGGGTGGCCGACTACGGCACCCGGGCCTGGACCGACGCACGCACGGCCTTCTACGTGACGGGCTCCCAGGCCCGCGGCCCGATGAACGAACCCAACCTGCCCGCCTTTGCCACCCGTGCCGCAGCCGAGGCCCATGCCAGGACCCAGGGCGGGCGCGTCCTCGGCTATCCGGAGATCACCCGGGAGCTGCTCAGGAGCCTGGGCAACGCCCACCAGCACTGAGCCCACGCTCAGGGCTGCTCACCGCTGTAGGCGATCCGGAAGCGGCGCCCATCCCAGTAGAGCAGTATGTCGATGCCTGCCTCGGTTCCCAGCAGGATGCCGTCGCCCCGCCAGCGCCGGCTCTGCACGCCCTTGAAGGCGCTCTCAGGAAGCGCCGAGCGGGGCAACACGGCCAGCGGCGGCGGCGCTTCATCCCAGATCGGCGTACTCAGAAAGCGGCGGTTCTGGATCAGGGTGCAGGCACCACCGGCCACCACCGGCCGCCCCCAGGCAACCACCAAGGCGGGACGCCCCTGCTCCACGGCGCGTAGCTGCCCACGCCAGGGGTCATAGGCGCGCACCCTACCCCCCAGATCCTTCCCGACGCGCTGCTTCCACACCCGATCCGGTCGGCCGTCTCCATCGAAATCTCCGCTCTGGGCAGCGACGGGCACCTCCGCACAAGGACGCCCGTGGGCGGGCCCGACTGCCGCCAGCAGCACCGTCACCAGGGCCATGACGGGGACAATACTCATCGGGCCAGCCTTGCCTTCCATTGGTTGAGAAAAGGAGTCGGATCCATCAGGTCCGCACGGCGCAGGTAGGGCACGCCGTCACTGCGTCGCGCCGAGGCCGCCTCGGGCACCGTCAGGCTACCCTGCACGCTGCCATCGTACATCTCCAGATGCAGCATCGCGCTGGGCACGTTGATCCCCACCAGCAAGCCGACCCGGGCAATCACCTGCCCGCCGGTGACGCGGTCGCCCTGGCGCAGCTCGCAGTCCTGCTGGATCTCGCCGTAACGGGCGACGAAATCACCATGGTCGATCTCCAGAGCATCCGTGCCGGCGTAGAAAGGATAGGGGTCACGAATGACCACGCCGTCCTGCACCGCGTGGATCTGCCGCCCCACCGGCGCATACAGGTCGCAACCGCCATGGGCGCGCCGCCCTCCACTGCGGTTCGCGCCGAAGGCGCGGGGCGGATGCGTCCAGTCGGCCACGGCAGGCCTGGCAAACGGGAAGCAGGCGCTCCCCGCCGCCGCTTCGTCCGCCGAGGCCGTGGCGGCATCCACCAGACGTCGCCACGTCTCGCCGCCCGGGGCGATCCAGCCATCCACACCGAGCCCGGCATAGGCCTGGAAAGCCCGGATCGCCGCCACGGTGCTCGAGGCGGCAGGCGGCCGGGAGATGCGGCCGTCGACGCCCAACGGATCCAGGGCGGTCCGCCCCAGTCGTCGGGCAAGCCGCGTCAGCAAGGCCTGCACGCACTCCACATCCTGCCGGGCATTGACGGCCCCGCCCCCCCAGTCGCCCACCACTGCGCTGATCTCCATGCTTGCCCCTCCAGAACACGCTGTCCGCCGATGCACACTGCATCTGCAGCATAGCCTGCAGAGGTCCGTTCCGCCTCCGTCCAGCACCCCATCGGAGAGAGGGCTCCTCCAAAAAAAGAAGCCCGGCCGCAGATCAGCGGTCGGGCCCGGGCGCACGGGGGGTGCGCGCCCATCCAGAAGAGACTCAGTCGAGGGCGCCCAAAGCGCCCCTGTCATTCATTCCCATGGCGCAACAGGCGCTCACTGGGCTTTGGCGACGATGAAATCCACCGCCAACTTCATATCCTCGTCAGACAGGGAGGGGTTGCCACCCTTGGCCGGCATGGCGCCCTTGTTCCCGTTGAACCCCTCGATGGCGTGCTTGTAGAGCACGTCCTGGCCCTGGGCAATGCGCGGCCCCCAGTCGGCCTTGTCACCCAGCTTGGGGGCACCCGCCACACCGGTCTGGTGGCACATGGCACAGGTCTTCTTGAAGATGTCGGCCCCCTTCCCACCGTCGGCCGATGCGACCTGGGCAGGAGCCGGTGCAGCCGCTGCCGGTGCTGCGGCGGGCGCAGCGGCAGGTGCGGCCGGCGGCGTCTCGGACTTGCCACAGGCGGCCAGCAAGCCGACCAGAAGGAAAGGAAGGATTCGAGTGATGGACATGGAGGGTTCTTTCTCGTATCGGGTTGGGGGCATCACCGCCCCGTCGGGCAGCAGGTGGAACGGATGCTATTCGCTGGCCGGCCTGCAGGGCATTGACCCGAATCAAGTTGCCCGAACCCGGCCTCGGCGCAGCTGCCGAAGCCAGGCAGACGCGGTAAAGTCCGGGCATCCTTCAACGGCCTGCGCCTGCATCATGCCCACCTCCGCCGATCTGCTCTCCGACCTGCAACCCGCCCTCGTCTGGCGCCACTTCGCGCACTTCTGCCGCATCCCCCGTCAATCCAAGCAAGAAGCTGCGCTACGCGGGCACCTGCTGCAGTGGGCCGAAGCCCGCGGCCTGGCAGGCCAGGTGGATGCAGCCGGCAACCTGATCATCCGCAAGCCGGCCAGCCCCGGGGCCGAGTCGGCGCCGGGCGTGGTCTTGCAGGCACATCTGGACATGGTCTGCCAGCAGAACGCCGGCACCGGGCACGACTTTTCCCGGGATCCGATCCGCCCCGTGCTGCGGGAAGGATGGCTGATCGCCGAGGACACCACGCTGGGCGCCGACAACGGCATCGGCGCCGCCCTGATCCTCGCCGCCCTGGAGGATAGCGAACTGACCCACGGCCCCCTCGAGGCCCTGTTCACGGTGGATGAGGAGGCCGGCATGGGCGGCGCCCAGGGGCTTGCGCCCGGCCTCCTGAAAGGCAGCCTGATGCTCAACCTGGATACGGAGGAATGGGGCGAGTTCTACCTGGGCTGCGCCGGCGGTATGGATGTGAATGTGGACCGCCCCGGGCGGGCGGCGGGCATGCCGGCGGGCTGGGAGGCCTGGCGCATCACCCTGGATGGTCTGCGCGGTGGTCACTCGGGCGTAGACATCCATGAAGAACGGGGCAACGCCATCAAACTGCTGGTCAGGGTGCTGCGGGGCCTGCAGGACAGCCTGCCCCTGCGCCTGGCCTCACTGGAAGGCGGCAGCGCACGCAACGCCTTGCCTCGGGAGGCGCGGGCCGTGGTGGCCCTGCCTGCCGGCTCCGGCGAACGCCTGAGCGCGTTGCTGGCCACCTGGGAGACCAAGCTGAAGCGCGAACTGCTGGGTGTGGATGAAGGCCTGCGCCTTGCCGCCGGCCCGGGTGAAGCGAGCGGGCTGCTGGAGGCGGGCGAACAGGCCGTCTGGCTGGGCAGTCTGCATGCAGCCCCCCACGGCGTACGCCGCCGCAGCCTGAGCGTGCCCGGCGTGGTTGAGACATCCAACAACCTGGGCATGGTGGCGCTGGGCCCGGATGGCGGCCACTGCAACTTCATGGTCCGCTCCCTGATCGACAGCGGCAGCCAGGCGCTGGCCGACGAGATCGTCAGCCTGTTCAGCCTGTCCGGCACCGCCGCGCTGAAGTCGGGACACTACCCGGGCTGGGCCCCCAACCCGGCCTCTCCATTGCTGGCCCTGTGCCAGCGGGTGTTCCAGCGCGAGTTCGGCGGAGCGTCAAAGGTCCAGGTGATCCACGCAGGCCTGGAATGCGGCATCATCGGCAGCCGCTATCCGGGCATGGACATCGTGTCCTTCGGCCCGACCATCCGCGGCGCCCATGCGCCGGGCGAGCGGGTCGAGGTGGCCTCGGTGGGCAAGGCCTGGCATCTGCTGCGGGCCATCCTGGCCGAGGCGGCAAGTCCGGGTCACTGAACACGAGGAAGGGTCCGCCAAGGCGGACCTTCCATCCTCACAACCGGCGCCCGGGCCGGAGCCCGGCTCAGAAACGTCCCAGCTTGCGATACAGAGTATTGCGGCTGATGCCCAGCCGGCGTGCCGCCGAGGAGATGTTGCCGTTCTCGGCCTCGAGGGTGCGATGGATCATCTCGCGCTCGATCTCCTCGAGGCGCCCCATACCCGCCGCCGCAGCCGCAGCGGGCATCGCTGCCTGGGGCACCGCATCGGCGGCTGCCCGACCGATGGGGGCGCTGGCCACCGAGGGCTCGATCTGTCCGATCTCCTCGAAGATGTCGTCCGGCAGGTGCCAGGTTTCAATGACGGTCTCGTCGTCGTCGAGCAATGCGATGGCCACCTTGATGACGTTGTTGAGCTGGCGGATGTTGCCCGGCCAACGGTACTTGAGGAAGGCCTCCATCACCTTGTGGGATACCTGCACCTGGCGGTCGGGGCCCGCCTCTTCGCGCAGCAGCTTGTCGATCAGGCGGTCGATGTCGCTACGCTCGCGCAGGGACGGCAGGTTGATGCACAAGCCGTTGAGTCGATAGTACAAGTCCTCACGGAAGCCGCCCCGGGCCACCTCCTCCTTCAGCCGGCGATGGGTCGCGCACACCAGGGTGATATCCACCGGGATACTCTTGTTGGTCCCCAGTGGGGTCACACAACGCTCCTGGAGCACACGCAGCAGGCGCGCCTGCAGGGACAGGGGCATGTCGCCGATTTCATCAAGGAACAGGGTGCCGCCGTGGGCCTGCTGGATCTTGCCCACCGCACCTTCCTTGCGGGCACCGGTGAACGCGCCCCCCGAATAGCCGAACAGTTCGGACTCGATCAGGGTCTCGGGAATGGCCGCACAGTTGAGCGCCACGAAGGGCCCCTGGGCCCGCGGGCCGCTGTTGTGGAAGGCCTTGGCAAACATCTCCTTGCCGGCACCGGACTCGCCCTGGATCAGGATCGGGATGTCGCGCCCCAGGATGCGGGTCCCCTTGTCGATGGCCGCCTGCAAACGCTCGTCGCCGGTGGACAGGAACTGCAGGGTCAGCCGGTCGGCGGGCAGCGGCGCCGGCGCCTCCTGGCGCGGGCGCCCGGCCAGACGCTCGCCTCGGGCATCGACCAGGGCCGGGGCCGCAGCGGACATCGGCGCGAAGTTGCCACGCAGACGCGCATAGAAACGCTCGCCATTGCGGCCGGAGATGGCGATGAGCGATGACGGGTCACGCCGTGCCCGGTCGATCAGGGTGCCCAGCGGCACATCGAAGAGCATGCTGTAGTGGCGACGGGGCAGATCCTCCCGGCGCAGGCCCAGCAGCTCAAGGGCCGCCTGATCGGCACCGAGCAGGTCGCCATCTGGACTGATCGCCAGCAAGGCCTCGCACAGGCTGCCCACGTGGTCGGGCCGGGCGTGGAAGCTCAGCAGCCCCTGGTGGGCAAACTCGGACTCGAACAGGCGCTTCTCGATGATCCGCGACGACATCTTCACGAGGCCCAGGGAATGCCGCTGGAAGGCCCGGTAGTCGCTGGAGATGTCGAGGACACCCATCAAGCGTCCCTGGGCATCCTGGATCGGCGAGGCGCTGCAGGTCAGGAAGGCGTTGCCCTCGAAGAAGTGCTCGGAGCCGAACACGTTCACCGCGCCACGCTCGGCCAGCGCCGTACCGATGGCGTTGGTGCCCCGCTCGAACTCGTGCCAGCTGGCACCGGGGCGCAGGGCGACCTGCTCGGCACGGCTCAGGAAGTCGGCGTCACCATAGCTCTGCAGCACCATCCCCCGGGCGTCGGCCAGGATGACCATGCTGTGGGAGTTGCGGATCTGCTCGAAGAGATGCTCGAGCACCGGCTGGGCGTGGGAAATCAGGGTGCGGTTGCGCTCGCGGGCCTCGGCCACACCGCGCACGTCGGGCTCTCCGCCACCGAGTCGGGCCGGGTCCAGACCGGCCTGCCGACACCGCTCCCAGGATCGCAGCACGTTCTGGTCGAGCAAGGCCTCCGGGAGCTCTCCCCGGCCGAAGTACAGCGACCGCGCTTCCTGGAGACTCACCGCGCGAGCCTCGACACTGAATGGAACCTGCATCATCTCCTCCTCCGCTGGTACGGATTGTTACCGGCTTCCCAGCCGGCTTTGTGGTGTGTGCTCCAAAATCTAACAGGTGGAGCACATTTCAACAATGCGACTGCTCCACCCCGGGTCCATTACAGCAAATGTAGTGCCAACTTATCGCGCCATAAAGAAAACTGCGAAATCCCGATACAACCCGGCGAAATCTGGCTAGGCTTTATACACCCAACAGCTGGCACGCCCCTTGCTGAAAGCCTGGGGCACAGAACGGCCCGCCAGACGGGTCGATTCGATGAACTCCAATCAAGACCAAAGGTGATCCAGGTGACTGCTCGTAACTCTTCCCTCTTCCGCCTCTTCTCTGCCGCCGCCCTGACGCTCGTCGCCAGCGCCGTGCTGGCCCACGGTGACGTGGTGCCCCAGGCCGTCGATACGTCTTCGCTGAAGCAGCTCGGCACCGAATGGCTGGCCAAGAACCCCTACCTGGGCAATAAGGAGGCCATCCGCATCGGCGACTCCGCCTTCAACCAGAACTGCGCCCGCTGTCACGGCCTCGGCGCCGTCTCCGGCGGCATTGCTCCCGACCTGCGCTACCTGCCGGCTGGCCAGGAAGGTGACGAGATCTTCCTGCAGCGTATCCGCAAGGGCGCCACCCGCGACGGCCGCGTCTACATGCCCCCGTTCGAGGGCATCCTGAGCCAGGAAGCCATGTGGACCATCCGCGCATGGCTGGAGACCGTTCGTGAAGACTGATCGTCGCCGCTTCCTGCTTGCGGCCGGGGCCTCGGCCCTGGTTGCAAGCCTGCCGGCCCGGGCCGACGGGCTCGAAGACATCCGCAAACGCGGCAGCCTTCGGGTTGCCGTGTACAACAGCTTCGCCCCCTTCTCCGACCAGGGCAAGGGTATCGACGTCGAACTGGCCCAAGCCCTCGGCAAGGCGCTCGGACTGAGCACGCAGGTAGTGGGCTACAACGCCGACGAGGACATGGACGACGACCTGAGGAACATGGTCTGGAAGGGCCACTACCTCGGCGCCCAGCCCTCCGACGTGATGATGCACGTCCCCGTGGACTCCTATCTCCAGGGCAAGAACGACAAGGTCAGGATCTTCGGGCCTTACCACCTGGAAACCATCGCAGTGGCGCGCCTGCCGCGGATCGGCCAGTTCCGCGGCTCGGCGGCGAACGCCCTCGAGGTGTTCACCCGAGAGAAGATCGGCGTGGAAGGCCGGACCCTCTCCGACGCATTCCTGCTGGGCGTGCTCAACGGTCGCCTGCGTGACAACGTGGTTCACTTCGCCGGCGTCGACAAGGCGATCGAGAAGCTCAAGGCCGGCGAACTGGCCGCCGTGATGGGCCCCCGCTCTGAGATCGAGAACGCCATGGGCAAGGACACCCGCTTCGTCATCGAGACCGTGCAGATGCCTGAGCTCAAGATCAACAGCTGGCCCCTGGGGATGGCCGTCAAGGCCGATGACACGCAACTTGCCGATGCGCTTTCCGAGGCATTGAAGCAGCTTCAGAAAGACGGCACCGTGGCAGCGATCTTTGCCCGCCATGGCATCAGCCACCTCCAGCCCACGCTCTGACACCATGATCCGCACGCCCCTCAAGGCAGGCCTCGCTGCCGTGCTCGCCGCGCTGTCGGCGGGCGCCGCAGCCGCGCCCTTTGCCTATGTACCGAACGAGAAATCCGCTTCGGTGACCGTCATCGACACCGCTACCGACACCGTCACGGCAACCCTTCCGGGCGGCAAGCGCCCGCGTGGCATCGCCACCGACGGCAAGCAGCTCTTCATCAGTGAGGCGCCCAGCAACGGTCTCGCCGTGATCGACATCGCCAGGGCCCGCGAGACGAAGCGGATCCGGCTTGGCGAATCTCCCGAGGGCGTCAGCATCTCCGCAGACGGCAAGCTGATTGCAGCCGCGGTGGAGGAATCCAACAGTGTCGCCATCCTGGACACCAAGACCCACCGCAAGCTGGCGGAGATCCGGGTCAACGGTGACAACCCGGAGCACGCCGTGTTCAGCCCGGACAGCCGGTGGCTGCTGGTCAGTGCGGAAAATGCCGAGCAGGTCGACCTGATCGATGTGAAGGCCCGCCGCCAGGTGGGCAGCATTCCGGTGGGCAAGCGCCCGCGCGGCATCGGCTTCACACCGGACGGCCGTCGTGCCTACGTGGCCTGCGAACTGGTCAGCACGGTGTACGCCATCGACATGGAAAGCCGCACGGTGATCGCCGAGATCAAGGCGGGCACCTTCTCGAACGGGATCGCCATGGCGCCTGACGGCAGCCGTGTCTATGTTTCCAATGGCAAGGACGGTACGGTGAGCGTCATCCGCAGCTCCGACAACCAGGTGGAAACGACCATTCCGGTCGGGAAACGCCCATGGAATATGGCCATCACCCCGGATGGCAGCAAGCTGTACGTCGCCAACGGACGCTCCAACAGCGTCAGCGTGATCGACACCGTCCGTCTTGAGGTCAAGACCGAGATTCCCGTGGGAGAACTCCCCTGGGGCGTGGTCATCCGCTGACCACAGACTGTCCTTCCCGGACAAGCAACTGTACTTTCGTGACACACCTGCTCCATGATGGAGCAGGTGTGGAGCACACTCAAATCCCCCGGCTGCACACCACCGGGGCCACGCACCACCTCAGAGCTTCAGAATCCACTCAATGGCAGCTTTCAGATCCGCATCGCTGATCTTGTCTGCACCATGGGGAGGCATCGGAATCTGACCCCAGTTGCCGGTCCCGCCATTGCGGACCTTGGCGCTCAGCACGGCCACCGCATCAGCCTGCCCCTTGTACTTGGCCGCAACCTCCTTGTAGGCCGGCCCGACGCGCTTCTGGTCCACCGTGTGACAGGCGACGCAGCGAGCCTTCTTGATGATCTCCTCGGACGCCTTGACAGGCGACACTGCAACCATTCCCAGCGCAATTGCGCACACAAACTGGGTCATCTTCATGAACGGACTCCTCCTTTTTGCTGATTGATCTTGTGGGGGCGACGGCGGAGAAAAAACCGGACGGCACAGAGCCGCCCGAAAACCGCCTTGCACCCTCCTTACAGCAAAAACCGTGCACCTCTTCAGACCCGCCAGAAAGTCCTTTCCAGACAGTCACTTGCCCGGACACCCAGGTCACCGCAAGACGCCGTCCGGCACCATGCGCTGCTCAGCCCTTGCACACCTGCTCCATTGCGTTACGCAGCTTGCACACGTCTGAGCATCTCCCGGAACGGGCCAGCCTGACAAAAAGAAACACACACCCCTCCAGATCCCGCTAGCGACGGGCACTCCAAGCCTGAATCGAGGCCCAGTGGGCCATCCCGCCCCGGTGACACGCCACGGGCATGTTTCCTGCTGGGATACGGAGGTGACAGACAAGGACTTTTCCGCCCCTCTTCCGCCCCTGGAGGCCATCCGGCGCTCCTGGGAGCGAAGCGCTGCCAGCGGCCTGCGGCCTGACGAACGCAATCCTGAGGACCGGCTCCAGGCCGGTTGCCTGGCGGATCGCCTCGAGGCCAACGCCCGGCTGGTCGCCTACGCCCAGCCCATCATGGAGCATCTGCACCAGCAGATCGCCCGCAGCTCATCCACCGTTCTCCTCACCGACAACAGCGGCACCATCCTGCGCTCGGTCGGTGACCCCGACTTCCTCGAGAAGGCCGCCCGGATCTCCCTGCACCCCGGCCAGTCCTGGTCCGAATCGGTGATGGGCACCAACGCCATCGGCACCGCCATCGCCGAGCAACGCCCGGTATGCGTGGTGGGCGACCAGCACTATCTTGAACGTAACCGCTTCCTGACCTGCATCGCCACGCCCATCCACGCCCCGACAGGGGGCGTGCTCGGCATCCTCGATGTGTCCACCAGCGCGCGTCCGACCCAGACCCACGCCCAGGCCCTGCTGCAGACCACCGTCGAGATCATCGAGAACCGGCTCATCGAGACCATCGCGGATGCCGCGGTGGTGATCCGCTTCCACCATCAGCCGGAAGCCCTCGCCTCCCCCCTCGAGGGCCTCGCCGTATTCGACGAAGCCGGCGGATTCCTGGCCTGCAATCGTCGGGCCGAGCGCCTTCTGGGCACCGGCGACACCCGCATCAGCCGACCGGCCTACTGGGACATCTTCGAGACCCGCTGGAACAGCGTGCTGGACCATGCCCTGCAGAGCAGCGCCCGCCCCACCAAGCTGCGCAGCCACCGGGGTCGGGAGTTTGTCGCCCACGTGCTGGTCAGCGACCTGCAGCGGGTCCGCCCCGTCTCGGCTCGGGAAGCGGCGGCCACGGCCCGTCCGCCCCACCCCAGCCTGGACGACCTGGAGCTGGGCGACCCCTCCATCACCCATGCCATCCGGCGCGCCCGGCGCATTCTGGGGCTCGACATCCCGCTGCTGATCCAGGGTGAAACCGGCACCGGCAAGGAAGTCTTCGCCCAGGCCTATCACAACAGCGGCCCACGTCGCGAGGGCCCCTTCGTCGCCATCAACTGCGCAGCGATTCCCGGCGCCCTGATCGAAGCCGAGCTCTTCGGCTACTCGGCCGGTGCCTATACCGGGGCCCGTGGCGAGGGTGCCCGCGGCAAACTGCGCGAAGCCCATGGTGGCACCCTGTTCCTGGACGAGATCGGTGACATGCCGCTGAAGCTGCAGGCCGTCCTGCTGCGGGTCCTGGAGACGCGCCGGGTCACGCCACTGGGCGGCGGCCCCGAGGAAGAGATCGACCTGTCCCTCGTCTGTGCCAGCCACCACTCCCTGAAAGCCATGTGCGAGAGCGGGGAGTTCCGCCCCGACCTGTACTTCCGCCTGTCGGCCATGAGCCTGCACCTGCCCCCACTACGCGAGCGGGTCGACATCGAATCCCTGGCGCGCCGACTACTGCACGACGAATCCCCCGGGCGCCCGATCCGCCTTTCCGCGTCGGCACTCGACCTGATCCGGCGCCATCCCTGGCCCGGCAACATCCGCCAACTGAAGAACGCACTGCGCCTGGCTGCCGCCATGCTCAGCCCCGACGAAGACACGCTGACACCCGAGCATCTACCCCAGGACCTGATCGACGAGCCGAACCTGCGCTCGGGACGCCCCCGCAACCAGAGCCTGCGGGCTGCAGAGAGCCGCCTGGTCGAAGACACCGTGGCCCGCCACAAAGGCAACATCTCCGCCGCCGCCCGCGAGCTGGGCATCACCCGCACCACCCTGTACCGCAAGCTCCGCCAGGCCTCACCCGACAGTTGAGCTCTGGCGGGACTGTCCGTGGGATACTTCGCGCCCTCCGGGCAACCGCCCCGCCAGAAAGCTGCCATGCCTATCCTCCCCGCCCTCTTCGCTCACCGCCTCCCCGTGCTGTGCGGCTTGGCTTGCGGCCTGCTTCTCAGCGCCTGCAGCCTGGCGCCCAACCCCCTGCCCGAGCAGATGAACGGGGAGTTCGCCCCGGGCATGTCGCTGGACGAAGCCAGCCAGCGGCTGAAGGCCCATGGGACCACCTTCTCGGTGAAGACCGAGGCCGAATGCATGGCGCTGGTCGAACGCAGCCCCAACGTCAGCCAGCTGCGCCCCCGCGGCGGCGCCTGTGTGTTCGGCAAGATCCTGGGCAAGCCAGAAGGCCTGCTAGGCGGGCACAGTGACGTGATCCTTCAGCTGGTATTCGATGGAAGCGGCAAGCTGGTGGACGCGCATTTCGAGGAAATCCGGCAGCTCTTCTAGGCATAAAGACCTCACCCATAGGAGAAGAGCTGTACGAGCTGATCCCGGAACCAGCACACCGCCGGATCGTGATCCGAACGGGCATGCCACTGCACCGAGATCGGGAACGGCGGCGTCGGATACGGAAAGGGTCGCGCCACGAGTGCATCGATGCGCGCCGTCATGGAGGCCGCCAACCGGCCCGGGATGGTCAACAGCATGTCCGAATCGGCGATCACCGACGCCAGCCCCAAGCCGTGCTTGGCCGTGAACACGATGCGACGACTCGCATTGCGCGCCAGCAGCAGGCTGTCGAGGGCCCGCATCAGCACCGGGTGACTGTCTCCACCCGGCCGGTAATCCACATGCCGGGCCGCCAGATAGTCGGCGACGCTCAGCTCGCCCCGGGCCAGCGGATTGGACTGGCTCATCAGCACCACGAAGGTCTCGGTGAACAGATTATGACGGTGGTAGTCGCTGCCGATCTCCGGCCAGTTGCCCACCGCGAGATCGATCGTGCCCTCGCTCATGGCGTGCCGCGCTTCGTCCAGCGGGCAATCCACCGTCTCCAGCCGGATGTCCGGCGCCACGCCGGCCAGGTGCCGCAGCAAGGGCGGGATGAAGACCATCTGCGCCAGATCGTTGCCAAGCAGGCGGAACAGTCGATCCGAGGTTCCCGGATCAAAGACCCGGGTATCGCGCAGGGCAGCCTCGATCCCGCCCAGCCCGCTCTCGATGGGACCGATCAGCGACTGCACCAGAGCCGTCGGCACCATGCCGTCCGCCCCGCGGATGAACAAGGGATCGTCCAACCGTTCCCGCAGCCGGCGCAGGGCATTGCTCACCGCCGACTGGGTCGTGAACAGCGCCTGCGCAGCCTTGGTGACATTGCGCGTGGTGTAAACCGTACGCAGGACACGCAACAGATTGAGGTCAAGCAGATCCGGCCGCATATCCTTTCATCCCCTCTGAATTATTTCCCAAAGAAATAAACAAGATCATAAATCATGATTTGTATGAATGTTCCGTGATTCCTAAACTCGGCCCAGGCTTATCGAGATTTTCGATATGTGCCGAGATTTACAGACCACACCAACACGGAGACACGTCATGATCGAAGTTCGGGACATTCACTACGCCCGCCTGGGAACCCAGGACCTGGACGCGGCAGAAAAATACGCCACCGACATCATCGGCCTGCAGAAGGTGGAGCGCAGCAAGGACCGGCTCTACTTGAAGAGCGACAGCCGCCATCACAGCCTGGCCTACTTCCTCGGCGATCCGGCCGAGCAGGTGATCGCCTTCGAGCTCAAGGACTGGTCCACCCTGGGCGCCGCCTACGAGCACCTGCGCGCCGCCGACGTACCCTGCGGCATGGGCAGCACGGCGGAGGCCGCCGACCGCCACGTGGAAGCCTTCATGTGGTTCCTCGACCCCACGGGCAACCGGATCGAGTTGGTGGCCCGCCCCCATGAAGCCGGCCGGCGCTACTTCCCGGCCCGTGACGCGGGCATCCTGGGCTTTGGCCATGTGGGCCTGTGCTCCACCGATCCGGTGCGCGATCAGGCGTTCTGGCTGGGCCACTTCAACACGCTGGTCAGCGACTGGATCGGCCCCTGCCCCCTGCTGCGGGTCAATGCCCGCCACCATCAGATGGCCCTGTTTGCCG
>JAFLDU010000081.1 GCA_017309145.1 Zoogloea sp.
CCACCCCAATCGCCGAACCCATGAGCCTGCCGTCCGAGCGCCCCTCCCCCGAGTTTCTGGTTGCCTGCCTGTGCGCCGCCTGGTGCGGCACCTGCCGTGACTACCAGGCGGGTTTCGAGGCCATGGCGGCGCGCTTTCCCGGTGCCCGCTTTCTGTGGGTGGATGTGGAGGACGACGCCGAGCTGGTGGACGACTACGACGTGGAGAACTTTCCTACAGTGTTGATCCAGCGCGATGACAGCGTGCTGTTCTTCGGTACCATGCTGCCGCATCATGAGCTGCTGCAGCGGACCCTGGAGAGCTTCCAGGCCCAGTCGGCCGAGGAGAGCCGGCGCTACGCCGTGTCCGACCCGGAACGTCGGCGCTGGCAGGATGACTACAACCTGGCGCGCGCCCTGGCGAAGCGCCGGCAAGAATAACGATCCACCAATCGGAGACACCCATGGATGACTGCGTTTTCTGCCGCATCGTGCGCGGCGAGCTGCCCGCCTCTAAGGTTTATGAGGATGAGCACACGCTGGCCTTTATGAACATTGTGGCGGCCCATCCGGGCCATGCGCTGGTGATCGCCAAGCCCCACGTGGAAAACCTCTACGGCCTCGACGACACCCTGGCGGCGGCGGTCTTCCAGGCCACCACGCGGGTGGCGCGGGCGGTGAAGGCGGTCACCGGCTGCGATGGCACCACGATCTTCCAGGCCAACGAGGTGGCTGGCGGGCAGACGGTCTTCCATTTTCATCTGCACGTGCTGCCGCGCTTCACCGACGACAAGCTGCTGCCCTTCTGGCCGGCCAGCGCCCCGCCCCGCGAAGCCCTCGACGAGATGGCCGCCCGCCTGCGCGCGGCGCTCTGACCCTCCGCCTCCGCGTAATACGGTATACCGCGCCCGCCCCTTCATTCGGGCGGGCGCAGTCCGTTAAGCCTTTCCTGACGATGCTTTCGGGGCCGATGCGGCCCGCGCTTCCATGCAGATTTCCTACCTGAGCCAAGAGGCGCCCTTCGCCATCCTGCTGATGCTGGCGGGCGCGGCCTTGATCTTCGGCCCCTTGCGGGCCTGGCGCCGCTCTTTGGTGAACACCGGGGTGTTCTTTGTCGTGTGCCTGGCCGGCGATCTGCTGGCGGGCTTGCTGCATGGCCAGCTGCAGCCTGCTGCGCTGAACTGGCTGCGCGAGCTGGCGGTGTTCGGCGAGGGGCTGGCGGTGATCCGCTACCTGGGCCTGGCGCTGTTCAACGTGGTCACGCCGCGGATGCGGATCCATATTTCGGGCATCCTCGCCGACATTCTGGTGATCGTCGGTTACGTGGCCTGGGCCTTCCTGCGGCTGAACCTGGCGGGGATGCAGTTTTCGCACCTGTTCGCCACCTCCGCCGTGCTGACCGCAGTGGTGGCGATCTCGATGCAGGACACGCTGGGCAACCTGCTCGGCGGGCTGGCGCTGCAGATGGACAACTCGCTGGAGATCGGCGACTGGATCCAGATGGGCGACGTGGCCGGCCGGGTGAGCGACATCCAGTGGCGCTACACCGCCATCGTGACCCGCAGCGGAGAGCGGGTGGTGATCCCCAACAGCCACCTGATGAAGAACCGTTACTCGGTGATCTGCAACAAGCGCCAATCGGTGCCGCTGCAGCGGCGGGCGATTGGTTTCAACGTGGACCTGTCGGTGCCGCCGTCGCGGGTCACGCAGGCGGTGCTGCAGGACGTGCTGACGGCGCGCATCCCCAACCTCAGCCTGACCCCGCCGCCCCAGTGCCTGCTGATGGATTTCGGGCCGGGCTTTGCCCGCTACCAGCTGCGCTACTGGCTGATGGACCCGGGGCCGGACGAGATGACCGACTCCGACGTGCGCCACCACCTGCTGGCGGCACTGCAGCGGGAGGGGATCCGCCTGGCGGTGAGCGACCAGACCATCCACCTGGTGCAGGAAGGCGAGGCCCACCGGGAAGAAGTGCGGGCCCGCGAGCTGAACCGCCGCCTGCAGGCAATCTCGCGCATCGACCTGTTCTCGCGCCTCTCCGAGGCGGAGCAGCTGGAGCTGGCCGGCCGGCTGGTGAACGCCCCCTTCGCCAAGGGCGACGTGGTCACCCGTCAGGGCGCCATCGCCCACTGGCTGTACATCATCGTCAGCGGCGAGGCCGAGGCCTGGTGGCAGCCGCCCGACGGCAGCCCGCAGCGCCTGCTGGAGCGGCGCGGCCCGGGCAGCGTGTTCGGCGAGCTGGGCCTGATGACCGGCGCTCCCCGCCGCGCCACCGTGATTGCGGTGTCGGATGTGGAGGCCTACCGCCTCGACAAGGCGGGCTTCGAGCACATCATCCGCGCCCGCCCCGAGATTGCCGAAGGCGTGACCGGTATCCTGCAGCAGCGCCTGGCGCACTTCCAGGCACTGGAACAGGGACACGCCGATGGCCAGCCCTCGAACAGCAACAGCCCGCCCTCCGACGTTGCCGCCCTGGGGCGCAAGATCCGCGAGTTTTTCGGGCTCTAGCAGGGTGATGCAAAACTATTTTGCGCCGTCATAAACGATGTTATCGGGGGTCTCTTCACCCCTACCGCCCCGAAAAAATGGCATACAGGCCGTTCTGAGAGGTCGTCATATTTTTTCGGGCCCGGATTTCTACTTTTGCATCACCCTGCTAGGCCCGGAGCCCTTGCCCCCCGCAGTTCACCCGTAGTTCAGATCAGAAAGCCGAGCTTCCATGGCCTCACCCGATACCCCCTTGCCCACCCTCAGCGCATCCCTGGATGCCGCCTTCCAGGCCCGCCAGGCCCTGATGGCCCGCCTTCTTGCCGAGGGCACCGATGCTTACCGGCTGTTTCACGGCACCGTGGAGGGCCGCCCGGGCCTGACGGTGGACCGCTACGGCAGCCTGGTGCTGGTGCAGAGCTTCCATTCGCCCTTGAGCGATGCCGAGGAGGTCGAGCTGGAGGCCTTCTACGCCAGCGTGCTGCCGGACACGGATGTGATCTACAACGACCGCAGCCATGCCAATTCACGCATCGCCAACCCGCTGCCGTCGGAGCGCCTGGCGCGGGCCGAGGCGCTGCGCGAGTTCTCGGAGCTGGGGGTGAAATACAACGTGCAGGCCCGCCACCAGGGGCAGGACCCGTGGCTGTTCCTGGATCTGCGGGCGGCCCGCCGGAAGGTGATGGCGGAGGCGCCGGGCAAGTCGGTGCTGAACGTGTTCGCCTACACCTGCGGGGTGGGCGTGGCGGCGGCAAAGGCCGGCGCGGCGCATGTGGTGAACGTGGATTTTGCGGAGTCCAGCCTGTCGGTAGGCAAGGCGAATGCGCGCCTCAACGAGCTGCCGATCCGGGTGCGCTTTGTGAAGAGCGATGCCTTTGCGGCCTTGCGCCAGTACGCCGGCATCGGCCAGCCGAAGGTGGTGCGCGGCAAGCGCATGCCCCCCTTCCCGCCGCTGGAGAAGCATGCCTTCGATCTGGTCTTCCTGGATCCGCCGCGCTATGCAAAAAGCGCCTTTGGCGTGGTGGACCTGATCAACGACTACCCGGCCCTGTTCAAGCCGGCGCTGCTGGCCACCGCGCCGGGCGGCACCCTGGTGTGCTGCAACAACGTGGCCCGGGTGGACCGCGAGGCGTGGCTCGACCAGCTGGTACGCAGCGCCCGCAAGATCGGCCGCGAGGTGCGCGAGGTGGAATGGATCACCCCGGAAGAGGATTTCCCCAGCAGCGACGGCAACCCGCCGCTGAAGACGGTGCTGCTGCGGGTGGAGACGTAGGGGACGATGTAGGGGCGGCTTCAGCCGCCCGCGGACGGTGATCAAAGGCCTGTCAGGGATTCACGCACGAAGGGCGGCTGAAGCCGCCCCTACATGGCCCTTACAGTTCGGGTTCGTCGGCTTCTCGTTCGGCGGCTTCGGCCGCCTTGGCGGCCTTGGCGGCGGCGTGGGCTTCGAGCATGGCGGCGCGGCTGGAGGGGGATTCGAGGCTGACCCGGCCGAGCGCGCCGTCGCGGTAGTCCTGCAGCAGGATCAGCGAGGCTTTTTCGAGGTCGAGGCCACCGCCCTTGAGCCGGCAGCCACGACGCTGGGCGATGGCCTCCACCAGCGCCGGGCCGTCGAGGCCTTCAACGGGAATGCCATAGCGCTTGGCCACCAGGGCCGGGTAGCGGGCCAGCAGCACGTCGCCCAGGAAGTTGGCCACGGCTTCGTCGATCACGGCGTTGCGGCCGATGGCGTGGCTGGCGGCGAGCATGTAGCCGTCGGAGTCGTGCTCGATCTTCGGCCACATCATGCCCGGGGTGTCGGTGAGGGTCATGGTGGGCGACAGGTCGAGGATCTGCTGGCTCTTGGTGACCGCCGGTTCGTCACCGACCTTGCACACGCGCTTCTTGAGCAGGGCGTTCATCAGCGTGGATTTACCCACGTTGGGGATGCCCATGATCATCATGCGCAGGGGCTTGAGGCGGTCGTTGCGATGCGGCGCCAGGGGCTTGCAGAAGCCGGTGATCTTGGCGACGTCGGAGGGCTTCTTGCACGACAGGGCCACCGCCTTCACACCTTTCTGGGCATTGAAGTAGGCGAGCCACTGGGCGGTGACGTCGGGATCGGCCAGGTCGGCCTTGTTGAGCACCTTCAGGCAGGGGCGCTGCCGGTGCTGGCGGATCTCGCGGATCATGGGGTTGCTGCTCGCTTCCGGCAGGCGGGCGTCGAGCACTTCGATGACCACGTCGATGCGCTCCATGCTTTCCGACGCCTTCTTGCGGGCGGAAGTCATGTGACCGGGGAACCACTGGATGGACATGGCGTGCGTTGAATCAATGAAAGCCTGCCATTATCAGGGCAAAATGTCGGCCCTCGAAGGAAACTCTGCCGGATACTCCGCCCCATGAACCACGAAGAAGTCATCGCCGCCACCCGTGAGTGGCTCGAAAAGGCCGTCATCGGCCTCAACCTGTGCCCCTTCGCCAAGGCGGTGTACGTGAAGGACCAGGTCCGCATCGTGGTCAGCGATGCCCGCCACCTGGATGGCTTTCTGGAAGACCTGGACCGGGAGCTGGATCATCTGGCCGAGGTGGATCCAGAGGTGACCGATACCACGCTGCTGGTGCACCCGACCCTGTTCCCCGATTTCCTGCTCTTCAACGATGTGCTGGAGATTGCCGACGAGGCGATCACCGAGCATGAGCTGGAGGGGGTGATCCAGATCGCCAGCTTCCACCCGGACTTCCAGTTCGAGGGCACCGAGCCGGACGACATCACCAACTACACCAACCGCTCGCCCTTCCCCACCCTGCACCTGATCCGCGAGGCCAGCATCGACAAGGCTGTTGAAGCCTTCCCCGAGGCGGAGACCATCTACGAGCGGAACATGGAGACCCTGCGCAAGCTGGGCATCGCCGGCTGGAAGGCGCTGGGCCTGTCCGTGTCCACTCCGGGCGCTGCGGACCATGGCGAAAAGTAAGCCCGCCGCCAAGCCGCAGGGCAAGGCTCAGGACAAGGCACAGGACAGGGCTGAGGCCGGGGCCCGCCCGGCGGCGCATGCCGAGATCCGCCCGGGGCAGTCGATCGAACTGCTCAAGGAGCTGCACATCCTAACCCGCGACGGCCAGCTGAACCAGGACAGCCGGCGCAAGCTGAAGCAGGTCTATCACCTGTACCAGTTCATAGAGCCGCTGCTCGCCGAGGTGCTGGCCGGCACGGGCGACCTGAGCCTGGCCGACCACGGGGCGGGCAAGTCCTACCTGGGCTTCATCCTTTACGACCTGTTCCTGAAGGACAAGCCGGCCGGCACCATCTACGGTATCGAGACCCGCGCCGAGCTGGTGCAGCGCTCCCGCGAGCTGGCCGAGCGGCTGGGCTTTCCGCGGATGCGCTTCCTGGACCTCAGCGTGGAGGCGTCGACCCGCTCCGAGGCGCTGCCCGAGCGCATCGATGTGGTGACGGCGCTGCACGCCTGCAACACGGCCACCGACGATGCGATCCAGTTTGCCTTTGCCAAGCAGGCCCGCTTCGTGGTGCTGGTGCCCTGCTGCCAGGCGGAAGTGGCGGCGGTGATGCGCCACAACAAGAACGCCAGCTTCGGCATGACGCCCTTGTCGGAGATCTGGCGCCATCCGATCCACACCCGCGAGTTCGGCAGCCAGCTCACCAACGCCCTGCGCTGCCTGCAGCTGGAGGCCCATGGTTATCAGGTGACGGTGACCGAGCTGGTGGGCTGGGAGCACTCCATGAAGAACGAGCTGATCGTCGCCCGCTACACCGGTCAGCCGCGCAAGAACGCCATGGAGCGCATCGAGGCGATCCTCGCCGAGCTGAACCTGACTGAGCTGCGGAGCCGCTTCGCATGTTGAGCACGGCCGGGGTGGCGCTGGCGGTGGTGGTCGGCATCGCGCTGGCCCCCCGTCTGCCACGCCTGCGCCGGCGCTACGACCGCGCCGCCCTGCAGCCGCTGACCCGCCGCCCCGACATGAACCCGGGCGATGAACGCCTGAAGCTGGAGCTGGCCGCCTGGGCCGGCACCGGGGCCGGACACGGTGCCACCCTGCTGCCCTGGCAAAGCCCGCGGGTCCCCCTGCCGCTGGCCCTGCGCAGCCTGGAAAGCCAGCATGAAAACACCCTGCTGCACTTTGCCTACCGGCTGGCGGGCTACCACCAACTGGATGAACGCAGCCGCCTGGGCGGCCTGATCTACCGGATCGGTGTTCAATTGCGGCCGCTGCTGTGGTTCGCCCCGCGCCGAATTGACAGCCCTTGGGACGAATGCTGGCTGACGGCGGTGGATGCCCAACGGCTGATCGCCCTGGCCCGCTGGCAACCGCGCCGCCCCACCCTGATCGTGCTGGACCGGCTCCAACCCGCCGAGGTATCACGGGTGATGGAGGCCCTGAGCCACGTCGCCTGCCAGACGGAACAGCCCATCCGGGTGGTGGTGCTGGGCCGGGATGGCGAGACCGGCAGGAAGCCCCCCACCCGCAAGACTCAGCGGAAGGGGTAACCCCGCATCTGCACCTGCCGCTCCTGCACCTCTGGACGCGGCGGCCTGGGTTGCACCGGCGCCGGTGGCCGCCTCGGCACGATGGGCACCGGCCGAATCACCACCAGGCGCTCACGCTCCCGCTCCAGTTCCAACTCGGCCTGACGCTGGGCAATCATCTCGGCCTGGCGCTCTGCCTGCCGCTCCGCTTCGTAACGCCGCTGCCGGTCGGCGGCCTCGAGGGTCTGCCGGTATTCCAGCACCCGCGCCTGATTAATCAGCCGCGCCGAGCGCTCGTCGGCGGCAGCCTGCTCCCGCGCGGTCAGGGGAGGCGGCGTCTCGACCCGGCTGATCTGGCTCGCCCCCACGCAGGGTGAATCCGTGTAGGTCACCTTGCCGTCCGCGCCCACGCACTTGTAAACCGCCATGGCAGGGCCGCTGCCACCCAGCCCGAGGCCGGCCAGCAGCAAGCCCGCCAGCCAGGCGCGCCGCGGTATCGATGCATGTACGTGTTTCATGGCCTCGCCCATCCTTCCTCGCCCCTGCCGCAACGGGATCCGTGTGTTCTCAAAGATTAGGTCCGTGACGGATTTCACGCCAGCCCGCCTGCAACGGGCTGCCGGACACTCAAGCGGCCCATTAAATTACCGAAAACAATAAAATCATTAAAAACAACACAAACATCAAAATGAACAAAGCACAACTTGCACTGCTCGGCCTGGGCCTCCCCCTTTTGCTGGCGGGCTGCACCACAGTCTATAACCCTTGCTGCAGCCCGGTGCGTGACCTGCGCCCGGCCGTGTTCGCGTCGCAGAAGATCACGGCGGTCGGCTATGGTGCGGTGGGCGGCATCAACTCGCAATACACCTCGGGGCAGCAGAAACTCCTGGCCATGCGCGCCGCCCGGGTGGACGCCTACCGGACTCTCGCTGAGCAGGTGTATGGCTTCCGGGTGTCGGGCAGCACTTCCGTAGCGGCCTTTGCCACGCAGAACGACAATGTGCGCACCTACGTTGACGCCTTCATCCGCGGGGCCCGCCTGGTGAACATGACGCCGGTGGCCGATGGCAACTTTGAAGCCACCGTGGAGCTCGACCTGACGCCGGCCTTCTTCAATTGTCTGGCGGGCCACACCCCGGTGTGCCCGGCCGCCCCGGTACCGGTCGAGGCGCCCTGCGGGACGTCGGGCTGCACGCAGCCCAGCGCCTATTACTATTCCGCGTATTGAGCCATGCGGCAGCGACTGCGATGCGGCCTGATGGCTGCCGCCCTGGCTCTGGGTGCGCCCTGCGGGCAGGCCGAGACGGTGATTGCGGAAGGCGTCGCCACCGTGCAGCCGGGCGGACTCGCCCCGGCCCGCGAGGAGGCCATCCGCAACGCTCTGGCCGATGCCGCCCGCCAGGCCTCGCTGACGGTGGAGGCGCGCAGCGGCAGCGGCAATCACCAGGCGGCCTTCGACCAGGTGGTGATCCGCTCGGGGGTAAGGGTGGAGCGTCATCGCATCCTTGCCGAATCGGAGCAGGACGGGGTCTATCGGGTGCGTCTGAGTGCCGAGCTGAGCGCCAGCTCGGGCCACGCCGGCCCGGTCTGCCGGGAGGGGCACACGCGCCGGCTGCTGCTGGCCGGCTTTCCGCTGCAACGCCCGGAGCAACTGGCGATGCGCGAGATGACAGGCTACGCCCAGCTCACCGCCGCCGAAGCCGCGCGCCGCTTTCCAGATGGGGCGGCCATTCTGGTGGATCACCAGGGTGAGCTGATGGTGCTCCCGGCCGTGCCGGAACGCGTCGTCGAGGGCGTGGCCGCGGACTTCCAGGGCTGGAGCGTGATCCGCGATGCGGCCCGGCGCCACCGGGCGCAGTACGTGCTCGCCGGGCGCTTCCGCTCCCTCGCCCTGTCCGCGGATGAAAAATCCCGCGAGGTGGATCTCGAGGCCTTGATCCTGGATGCCTCCAGCGGCGTTTGCGTGGCGCGCCAGCGCTTCCGTCGTGTGGCCCAGGGCCGGGTGAAGATTCCGGGTTCGGTGATCTTCGGCAGCAGCGCGCACTATGCCACCGACTTCGGCCAGGCCTACGCTGCGGTACTCGACGACATGGCCCGCTGGGCCGAAGCCACCACCAGCTGCCTGCCCTTCTCGGCACGGGTGATCCGCAGCGGGAAGGACGGCATCCATCTCGATGCGGGCGCCGAGCAAGGCCTCGCGCCGGGCGATCTGCTGTCGGCCTTCCGCCCCGACCGCCAGCCGGTGGTCACCCCGGGTGGCGAGATCCTCGGCCTTGAGAAGCGCCCTGTGGGCGAGGTGGTGGTCACCACCGTGTATCCGCGCTTCGCCATCGCCCGCCTGCAGACGCCGGCATCCGGCCTGCAGGTCGAAGTCGGCGACGAGTTACACGGCCACTGACCCTGTCGATCCGCCAGGGCGACTCAGCCCCGGAAAGCGTTCAGCCCCCCGGACCCAGTGCAGGCGCGGGGGGCTGAAAAGCAGAAAGCCCCGATTTCTCGGGGCTTTCCATATCTTGGGGCGACATACCGGGTTCGAACCGGTGACCACTGGAATCACAATCCAGTGCTCTACCAACTGAGCTAATGCCGCCACTGAAGGTCATCGACTTGCGTCGCCAACCCATAAACCAAATTATACCAAATTTCAGAGCCTGCCCGACAGGAATCGAACCTGTAACCCCCGGCTTAGAAGGCCGGTGCTCTATCCAGTTGAGCTACGGGCAGATTGCCGCGGGCACCGGGGTAAAGCTTTGGTCGGGGTGGAGGGATTCGAACCCCCGACATCTTGCTCCCAAAGCAAGCGCGCTACCGGACTGCGCTACACCCCGAGAGGCGCGAATAATACCTACCCAACCGGGCCTCGTCAAACATCTTCGATAAATTTTTTCTTGGGCAGGCCGTTGATGCGGGCGGGACACTTTTTTGCACGGTTCGTGGCAAGGCGCATGATTTCCCGCCTATGGCGGCGCACCAAGGCTGAGCTCTCCAAGGATAATAGGGTCTTGATGCGCGTCCGACTCCTCTTCTCCCGGGCTGCTAGGCCTGCTTCTACCTGTCTGCTCCTGACGGGATGCACCCTTGCGTCCACCGCTCAAGCCGCCGACGCGGGATGGTGGCCCATGGAACACCTGCCCAACCTGGCCTGGGGCATCGGTGGCCTGGTGGCCGGCGCCATGCTGCAGCGGCTGCTCAGCCGCACTACCGCCATGGCCACACCGCCGCAGGTGCCCCCGCCGACCGAGATCAATGTGGCCTGGCACGCCTTCGCGGAGTTGTCGGGCGATTGGTGGTGGGAGACGGATGCCGACTTGTGCTTTGTCGATACCCTCCGCCCCCCGCCCTCCGACCTGGGCCTGGACCACGCCGCAGGCCGGAGCTGGACGGCGAGCGTGATGCCCGACGTACGCGAGGATTTCGCTTCGGCCTTGCTTGACACCCTGGCCCGCCGGGCGCCTGTCAGCGCCACCCTGACCCGCCGCTGTCCTGACGGTGAGGTGCGCCACCTGGAGCTGCTCGGGGCGCCCCGCTTCGACGCAACAGGCACTTTCCTGGGTTACCGGGGAATTGGTCGGGATGTGACCGAGCGGGCCCGCCTGGCCGCTGAGCTGGTGGACAACGAGGAGCGCATCCACGCCCTGCTGGGCTGCAGCGCCGACGGCTACTGGGAGCAGGACGCCGACCTGTGCTACACCACCCTGACCGCACGCTCCGGCCAGGTGGGCGACCTGGCTGCGGAGGACACCATCGGGCGCCGCCGCTGGGATCTGCCCGGCGTGTCGCCCGGCGCTGAACCCTGGGCCTTGCACATTGCCAGTCTTCACAAACGTGAGGCCTTCTCGGAGTTCCAGTTCTGCCGCCGGGATGCCCACGGCCGGCTGGTCTGGTTGCGCGAATCGGGGATTCCGGTATTCGACCGCCAGGGCGCCTTCGCCGGCTACTGCGGCACCATCCGCAACGTGACAAGCGAGATGGAAATGCGCCGCCGCCTGATGCGCGAGGCCGCGCTGTTCCGCCGCCTCCTCGAGCAGGCCCCGGCGGCCATTGCTCTGCTGAACGCCGAGGGGCAAGTGCAACAGGCCAACCAGGCCGCGCTGAGCCTGCTGGGGCGACCCGCCGACGCGGTCAACGGCCAGGCCCTGGAGACCTTCATGGCGCCGTCCGAGGCCAGCGCCTGGCACGCACAGCGCCAGCGCAGCCTGCAGGAAGAACAGGGAGAACTCCAGCGGGACGCGGTTTACCTTGCGAGCGACGGGCGGCACCTGCAGCTCCGCGAATACCTGCGCCGGGTCCGCATCCAGGACGAGCCGCCAGCCAGCCTGGTGCTTGTGCTGCAGGAACGTCCGGTCCCGCAGGTGGTGCCGGCCCCTCCAGAGACCAGGGCCGACGGCTATCAGGCGCTGTTCGAGGACACCCCCGAGGCCACCCTGGTGTGCGTGGACGGCCGCGTGCGCCTGGCCAATGCAGCCGCGCGTCGCCTGTTTGCGGCAGACGGAAGCGAGGGGTTGGACGATCTTGAGCTGCTGGCCTTGCTGAACCCGGACGACCGCAGCCTCGAACAGGCCAGGCTGGCCGGCTTCACCGCCGACCCGCTGCAAACCCACCTTTCGCCCCTACCCCTGCGCTTCCGTGGCGCCGACGGCAAGCCGCTTCAGGCGGAGGCCATCGCGGTGAAGACCACCCTGGACGGTAGCCCGGCGCTGATCTACATGCTGCGCGACGTAGCCCGCTGGCTGCATGCCGAGCAGGTCCTGCGGGAAAGCCAGGCGATGTACCGGGATGTGGTGGAGTCGGTCAAGGAGATCCTCTTCCAGACCGATGCGGAGGGCCGGATCACCTTCCTGAACCGGGCCTGGCATCAGACCACCGGCTTCGACAGCCGTCTGAGCACCGGGCAGAACCTCCTGGATTTCGTCGAGGAGGATGACCGGGGACGGGTGGCCCCCCATCTACGGGCGGTGCGGGAAGGCTACGAGGAGATCGCCGAGATCGAGTTCCGCTTGCGCACCCGGACCGGAGGGCCGCGCTGGGCGGAGGCGACGCTGCGCCCCCTGCGTGACACCCACGACCGGACGATAGGCTGCTCCGGCACCCTCACCGACATCACCGCCCGCAAGGAGGCCGAGCAGACCCAGCGCGATCTCAATAAGGAGCTGGAGGCCCGAGTACGGGTGCGGACTGCCGAGCTGGAAGCATCAAACCGGGAATTGGAGGCCTTCTCTTACTCCGTTTCCCACGACTTGCGCGCCCCGCTCAGGGCGATCGACGGCTTTGCCCAGATTGTTGCCGAAGACTACGCGCCGCGCCTGGACGAGATCGGCAAGGAATACCTGCAGCGCATCCGGGTAGCCACCCAGCGCATGGCGCGCCTGATCGACGACCTGATCGACCTGGCGCGGCTGACCCGCCAGACCATGAAGCGGGAGCAGGTGAACCTCAGCCTGCTGGTCGAACAGATCCTGGGCGAGCTGAGGCTCGAGGATCCCGAGCGCCAGGTGGACATTCATATAGAACCCAACCTGATTGCCGCAGCCGACCGGGCGCTGATGCGGGTGGCGCTCGACAACCTGCTGCGCAACGCCTGGAAGTTCACCAGCCGCCGCGAGGTGGCCTCGATCCGCTTCCATGCCGAGCTGCGCGACCGCCAGGTGGTGTATTGCGTGTCGGACAACGGGGCCGGCTTCGACATGAACTTCGCCACCAAGCTGTTCCTGCCCTTCCACCGCCTGCACGGCATCAGCGAGTTTGCCGGCACGGGCATCGGCCTGGCCACCGTGCAGCGCGTGATCCAGCGTCACGAGGGGCGCGTGTGGGCCGAATCGACGCCCGATGAAGGCGCCCGCTTCTATTTCACCCTCAGCCACTGAGGGCTTCCACGCCTTTCCGTTGCTGCCGCGCAACACATTGAATCGAAAGCCTTGATATAAGTCACAAGGCGCCATTGTGCAACGCAATAAACGGCGGCTTTCCCTAATACAGGGAAGCCCATCGCAGAGTAGAATCCGGGCGACCCCAAAAGGAAACCCGACCCTGTGAAAACGGCAGCACAATAGCCGCACACCAGCGCGATCGCGAGCAACCATCATGAACGAACAGCATTACCTCACCCCCCTCTTCGAGCCCCGCTCGGTGGCCATCATCGGCGCCAGTGAAAGGGAGCTGGCCCTCGGCAACATCCTGGTCCGCAACATGCTGGAGGCCGGGTTCAAGGGCAAGCTGTTCGCCGTCAACCCGAAGTACGAGAGCGTGCTCGGGGTGCCCTGTTACAAGAGCGTCGAGGACATCCCGCAGCGCCTCGACCTGGCCGTGATCACCACCAAGGCCGACCGGGTGCCGGCGATTGTCGATGCCTGTGGCCGGGCCGGCACCAAGTCGGTCATCGTGCTGCCCTCGGGCTTCTCGGACTCTGGCCCGCGCGGCCGCATGCTCGAGAAGAACACCTATGAAAACGCCCGCCGCCACCGCATCCGCCTGCTCGGCCCCAACTGTCTGGGCGTGCTGCGCCCTGAGCTGGGCCTCAACGCCAGCTTTGCCGACGGCGGTGCGATCAAGGGCTCCATCGGCCTGATCTCCCAGTCCGGCGCGCTGTGCTCGGCCATCCTCGACTGGGCGCGCCCGAACAACGTGGGCTTTTCCTCTGTGGTGTCGCTGGGCACCTCGGTGGACATCGACTTCGGCGAAGTCCTCGAATACATGGTGTCGGACTCCCGCACCGAGAGCATCTTCCTGTACGTGGAAGGCATCAAGGACGCCCGCCGCTTCGTCAGCGCCCTGCGCGCCGCGGCGCGGGTCAAGCCGGTGCTGCTGATCAAGGTGGGCCGCCATCCGGCCGGCTCCCAGGCGGCCCTGCTGCACTCGGGCGCCATGGTGGGCGAAGATGCGGTGTTCGACGCCGCCCTGCGCCGCGCCGGGGTGATCCGCCTCTACAACATGGGCCAGCTGTTCGCGGCGGCCAATGCCCTGTTCTCGCACTTCCGCCCGCGTGGCAACCGCCTGGCGGTGATCACCAACGGTGGCGGGCCGGGCGTGATGGCAGCCGACCGTGCCGCCGACCTGCGCATCCCGATGGCCAAGCTCACCGATGCCACCGTCGCCAAGCTCAACGAAGTGCTGCCGGCCAACTGGTCCCACTGCAACCCGATCGACATCATCGGCGACGCCGACCCCGACCGCTACGCCAAGACCCTCGACATCGTGCTGTCCGACGAGAACGTGGAAGGCGTGCTGACCATCCTCACGCCGCAGGCCATGGCCCGCCCCACCGAGGTGGCCGAACGCATCGTGGAGATCGAGCGCAGCGCCGACAAGCCGGTGTTCACCTGTTGGATGGGTGAGGAACAGGTGCGCGAAGGGCGCAAGCGCTTCGAGGCCGCCGGCATCCCCACCTTCCGCACGCCGGAGCCCGCGGTGGAGCTGTTCGGGCACATCTCGGCCTACTACCGCAACCAGAAGCTGCTGGTGCAGACACCCAGCTCCCTGTCGTCCGACCTGAATCCGCCGTCGGTGGAGAGCGCACGGCTGGTGATCGAGACGGCCCTCTCGGAGCGCCGCAAGAACCTCAACGAGATGGAGTCCAAGGCCCTGCTGGCGGCCTTCCGGATCCCCATCGCCCAGACCGTGGTGGCCCGCTCGGCCACCGAGGCGATGGTGCTGGCCGAAGAACTCGGCCTGCCGGTGGCGATGAAGATCGACTCCCCCTCCATCACCCACAAGGCCGAGCTGGGCGGCGTGCGCCTCAACCTGCGCGGCCTGGCCGCGGTGCGCTCGGCCTACCAGGAAATCCTGGAAGAAGTGAAGAAGAAGCGCCCCGACGCCATCATCAACGGCGTTGCGATCGAACCGATGGTGATCAAGCCCTACGGCCGCGAGTTGATGGTCGGCGCCTTCCGCGACCCGGTGTTCGGCCCGGTGATCACCTTCGGCGAGGGCGGCGCCCATGTGGAGATCCAGAAGGACCGCGCGGTGGCCCTGCCGCCGTTGAACAACTACCTGGTGCAGGATCTGATCAAGTCCACCCGTATCTCCACCCTGCTCGGCGAGTACCGCAACATGCCGCCGATCAACATGGAAGCGCTGGAATTCGTGCTGCTGCGCATCTCCGAGATGGTCTGCGAGCTACCGTGGATCCGCGAGATGGACATCAACCCGCTGATCGTGGATGAGCACGGCGCGGTGGCCGTGGATGCACGCATCGTGGTGGACAACATCGCCCCCACGGCGGACCGCTACGACCACATGGCGATCCACCCCTACCCGTCCCACCTCATCACCAAGATCTCCATGCCGGAGGGCGAGATCACGGTGCGGCCGATCAAACCGGAAGACGCGGAGCTCGAGGTCGAGTTCGTTCGCAAGCTGTCGCCGGAGACCAAGTACCTGCGCTTCATGAACACCATGCGCGAGCTGCCGCCGGCGATGGTCGCGCGCCTCACCCAGATCGACTACGACCGGGAGATGGCCTTCGTGGCCACCATCGAGGAAGACGGCGCGGAAGTGGAGATCGGGGTGGCCCGCTACGCGGTGAACCCGGACGGCGAGACCTGCGAGTTCGCCATCGTGGTGGCCGAGGACTGGCAGCACCGGGGCCTGGCCCGGCGGTTGATGGGCGTGCTCATCGAGACCGCCCGCAACCGCGGCCTGCACGCCATGACCGGCATCTTCCTGTCCAACAACGACCGCATGCTCAAGTTTGTGCAGAGCCTCGGCTTCGTGCTCACCAACGATCCGGAAGACAACACCATCAAGCACGGTGCGCTGATGCTTCAGGGCTGAACGTTTCCACTTTCAGCCGGTCTGCCATGGGCCCGCCTCCGTGAGGAGCGCGGGCCTTTTTCAAGGAAGCCCCGCATGCCAGAGATCACTCCCCTTTCCGTCACCCGCTGCGCCTGGTGTGGCGACGACCCGCTCTACCAGGCCTACCACGACACCGAATGGGGCGTTCCGCTCCACGATGATCGCGCCTTGTTCGAGCTCCTGACCCTCGAAGGCGCCCAGGCCGGCCTGTCGTGGATCACCGTGCTGCGCAAGCGTGAGACCTACCGCCAGGCCTTCGCCGGCTTCGACCCCGAGCAGGTGGCCCGCTTCACCGAAGCCGACCAGGCCGCCCTGATGCTCAATCCGGGCATCGTCCGCAACCGCCTCAAGATCGCCTCGACCATCGACAATGCACGCGCCTTCCTGGCCATCCAGGCGGAGTTCGGCAGCTTCGATGCCTGGCTGTGGCGCTTCGTGGACGGCCAGCCGATCCAGAACCAGCTCCGCAGCCTTGCCGAGGCCCAGGCCAGCACAGCGCTCTCGGATCAGCTCTCGAAGGCGCTCAAGAAACGCGGCTTCCGCTTTGTCGGCACCACCATCTGCTACGCCTTCATGCAGGCCGCCGGGCTGGTGAACGACCACGTGACCGACTGTTTCCGCCACCAGGAGGTGGCCGCGCTATCATCGCCGCCTCTGTAACACCCGTATCCTCGAATCATGATCGACCAGATAGAAACCGCCGAGTTGCACGGCCAGCCCGTACTCAAGCTGCAAACCCCGGACGGCGCCGTGGCGCTGATCAGCCTGTTCGGCGCCCAGGTACTGTCCTGGACGCCTGCAGGCGGCGAGGAGCGCCTCTACCTCAGCCCGCAGGCCGTCTTCGACGGCAGCACGCCGATCCGTGGCGGTACGCCGGTGTGCTTTCCCCAGTTCGCCGCGGAGGGGCCGCTGCCCAAGCACGGCTTCGCCCGCAACCGCACCTGGCGGGTGGAAAGCTCACGCGCGGGCAAGGACTACGCCGTCGCCACCCTGCGCCTCGAGGATGACCCGGCGACCCGCGCCCTGTGGCCCCACGCCTTTGCCGCCGAGATGAGTGTCTCGATTGGTGGCGGCCGGCTGGACATGGAGTTGGAGGTGGAGAACACCGGCGACACGGCCTTCAGCTTCACTGCGGCCCTGCACACCTACCTGAAGGTCCGCGAGGTCGAGGCCCTGCGCATCGAGGGCCTGCGCGGCCTCGACTACCGGGACTCCGCCCACGGCGGCACGCTGAAGAAGGAAACCGGCGTCGGGGTGATGATCGACGACGAGGTGGACCGGATCTACCATGGCGCCCCGCCGACCCTCCTGGTGCGCGAGGATCATCGGGCCATGGGCATCCATAGCGAGAACTTCCCCGACGTGGTGGTCTGGAATCCCTGGGAGCACAAGTGCGCCCAACTCAGCGACATGCCCGCCGATGGCTTCCGACGCATGCTCTGCGTGGAAGCCGCGGCGGTGAAGACGCCGATCGAACTCGCGCCCGGCGCAGAGTGGTGGGGCCGTCAGACGCTGGTGGCGATGTAAGCCCCCCCTGAGCGGGGGCCCATGCGGGATCAGGGCCGGGCGGCAAGAACCCGGCCCAGGTCGAGCTTGCGGGCCAGCACGGCCGATCCCTCGTGCGTCAGGTGGCCCGAGTCGACATACAAGTAGGTGTCATCCATCCGGCTGCTGCAACGCAGCTTATCGCAAAGGACTGGTTCGAAAGACACGATCTGAAGGCCTGGCTCCCCCTCCAGACGATGTATCAGTTCAAGCGTTCTGGCGTGAAATGCCCGAAATGCAGATACCGGCACACTGCAATCATCAAGAGGTGAACCAATCACCAGTTTGCCCTGCGCCTTCCGCTCGGCACAGGCGCCGATGTTGAAGCCTGCCGCTGGGGGCGGAGCCACCAGCACCACCTTCTTGCCCAGGGTGTGCAGGCTTTGGATCGTGGCGCGCAGCCCGTCCAAGGCGACATCGACACTGGCCTCCCGTTCCACCAACCTACCATCAAGCAACCCCAGGGTTCGCCAGTGGTTCCGCTTGTCATCGCCTCTCAGGTATTGATGAAAAGGGCTGGAGAGGACGACCACCCGAATAGACGGAGTCAGGCGCAGATAATCCAGCACCGATTGGTTGAACTCCATGCAGGCCTCAGCCCACGGCCTCATGTAGAACACATCTGAGAGTGGCGCCAGGCCCAGGATTGGGCCGCAATTGCTGCGGGTAGCCTGGATGATGCCGCGATCAGTGACCGCCGCCAGCCCAGGCACCAAATGCATTGCGAAGGAGTCCCCCCACACCATGACCTCAGGCACCTCAGCATTGCGGCACGCAGCAAGCGGCTTGAAAGGCGTCTCAAAGGCGCACTCTTCCGCAAAACCATCATTGGAACGGCGGATCTGACTGAAGTCGGGTCCCTGGCTCCCGACACCTGCCGCCATGACCACTGGCACACTGAGCACGACACAGGACGCCGACAGCGTCCCCACCGCAAAGCGCTTCGACGGGCGCATGACCAGACTCCGGGCAGGCAACTCTACGTAGCGGTAGAGCAGCCCCCCCAGCACGATACCCAGCCCCAACGTGACCAGATTCTGCAGCGGAGTCACCTCCCCCACCACAGCATTTTTGAGAAAGGCAAAAGGCGGCCAATGGGCCAGATACAACGAGTAGGAGACATCCCCGACCCGCGCCAGCGCCCTGGACCACCAAGCTGTGTTGAGGACCGGGTGCTGTCGCAGGATCACCACCATCGTAGCTGAGCAAACGAGAAGCGCATCAATGCCTGGATGCGGCAGCCCTGTCGGAAAAACCGGCAGCAGGCAAAGCACCGCCAATGACGGCCAGAATGCAAAGTTCAAGAACGGTCTCGCCCTCTCGACCCAAACAGGTGCGATGGCCGCCAAGGACCCCAGCCCAAGCTCCCAAGCCCGCATCGGTAGCATGTAGAACGTGGCAACCGGCTTGACTGACAACAAACTCAGACATAAACCGAGACTTCCCACCATCAACGTCAGGCCGACAACCAACCAGAGGCGCCTCGGCAGAAAAACCAGCATGGCGGGTAGCAGCAGGTAGTACTGCTCTTCGATCGACAACGACCACACATGGAGCAGCGGCTTGAGTTCAGCGCCCCCCCCAAAGTAGCCAGCCTGCATGAACAGGACTACGTTACCCAGAAAGGTAACCGCCCCGAATACCTGATGTGAGAAGTCGTGCAACTCACGCGCATTGAGAATGAAAGGGGCCGCCACGCTGGTGACCAGGAATGTGGCGTAGGCGGCAGGCAGAAGGCGCTTGGCACGCCGAAAGTAGAATTCGGAAAAGCGGAAGCTTCCGTCTTCGATGGCTCGCCGGACCATGCTGGTGATCAGGAAGCCCGACACCACAAAAAAGATGTCTACACCCAGAAAGCCTGCACTAAATGGCCCCAAGGCTGCGTGATAAAGAAGAACCTGCGATACGGCGAGCCCTCGAAGCGCCTGGATGTCTGTTCTAAAACCGTGGATCACGCGAGATGGCCAAAGGAGGGAGAGAATGTCGGCCCCTGACACGGTATGGGCCGTAGCGATAACAAGAGGGCCGAAGCCCTACTCGGGAACACTGCGGGGCGCCTCGAAAAACCTCACTTTCTGAACACCCGGTATCGCCAAATCAACAACTTACAACAGTGATTTCGGTGAAAACAGGGGCTTTCGAGGCGCCTTACGCAAGGATCATAACCCGGATCGCCAGGTGGAGTAAGCGCCCCGGATCTGACTCAGTTGGCGGCGCGCACCGTTTCCGCCACATTGCGGCCGTTGACCCGCACCACGGCGACGGTGTGGCCGGAACCATCCACCTCCACCGGCTCAACCGACAGGCTGCCGGAATCCAGTGCCCGCTGCAGGCGCTGGGTGGCGTGCTCGGAGGTCATGCCCGGCTCGCGGATATCCAGCCCCTGAACGCGGATCTTGCGGCCCCCCTGATAGAAGGTGGCGCCATCCATCGCATAGGCACGGGGTGTGCCCTTGGGCGTACGCCCCGCAGGCTGGGACTGGACGGAGGCCGGCGCGGCCACCGCAGCAGCAGCCGCCGCCGGA
>JAFLDU010000082.1 GCA_017309145.1 Zoogloea sp.
CCAGCAGCTCCGGGAGCGGGTCATCGAGCAGCTCAAGAACAAGACCCTCGACATCGTCGTCGCCACCGACGTGGCCGCCCGCGGCATTGACGTGCCGCGCATCAGCCACGTCATCAACTACGACATCCCCTACGACACCGAAGCCTATGTGCACCGCATCGGCCGCACCGGCCGCGCCGGCCGCACCGGCAACGCCATCCTCTTCGTCGCGCCGCGCGAGAACCACCTGCTGCGCCAGATCGAGCGCGCCACCCGCCAGCCGATCGAAGCGCTGAAGCTGCCGAGCCGTGAGGCAGTAGCCGACAAGCGGGTCGCCGCCTTCCGCCAGCAGGTCGCCGATGTGCTCGAATCCCAGGACCTGAGCTTCTTCCTGGACGTGGTCGCCGGCATGGAAGAGAAGCACGACGTCGACATCCGCGAGGTCGCCGCCGCCCTGGCCTTCCTGGCCCAGAAGGATCGCCCCCTGCAGATGCCCGAGACCGGGCGCCCCGACATCGCCCAGCTGGCTGCCGGCAAGACGGACCGCCCTGCCCGCGACGCCCGCGAGCCTCGTGAAAACCGCGGCGAGATCCTCGAACGCCGCCGCGACTACGCCGAGGGTCGCCTGGCCCGTTATCGCATCGACGTGGGCCGCGAGCACATGGCCTCGCCGAAGGACATCGTCGGCGCGATCGCCAACGAAGCCGGCATCGAAAGCCGCTTCATCGGGCAGATCAACCTGTTCGAGGACTACAGCACCGTGGAGCTGCCGCCGGACCTGCCCAACGACGTGCTGCAGATCCTGCGCAAGGCCCGCGTGCGCCAGCAGCAGCTCAACATCCGCCTGGCCAGCCCTGAAGAGGCGGCGCGCGAACGTGGCCGCCCCGGCGGCCCCGGCGGACGGGGCGCACCAGCGGGCAAGAAGCCGTTCCGGAAGGATGGCTTTGCCGGCAACAAGGACTTCAAGCCCCGCAAGCCGAAGCCCTGAACGCACGGTACGGGGGCTGCACACTCACTGGCAGCTCCCGGCACCTGACGCATTCAGCCCATCTCCAGGGAACCGACGATCCGCTTCAGGGCATCGAAGCAGCGGGCGTCGATGGCCTTGCCCAACTCCGCCTCCATGATCTCCAGGGTCTTCGAGACTGGCACCGCCCCGCGATAGGGGCGCGCCGCCGTGATCGCATCAAAGATGTCGGCCGTGGTGATGATCCGCGTCTCGAGCGAGATCTCATCCCCGCTCAGCCCCCGCGGATAACCCATGCCATCCAGGCGCTCGTGGTGGGCGCCGGATACGGCAGCCAGCTCCCCGAAAGCCCGGATCCGCGACAGGATGGCCTCGGTGTAGCTGGCATGCCGCTGCACCGCCGCCCATTCATCCGCATCCAGTTTGCCCGGCTTGTCCAGGATCGCATTGCTGACCCCGAGCTTGCCCATGTCGTGCAACAGGGCCCCCCGCCGCAGCCAGCGCCGCCGTGACGGTGGCAAGCCGAGCGCCTCGGCGATACGTTCGGTGTAGAGCGCCACCCGCGCGCTATGGCCGGCGGTGTAAGGGCTCTTCGAGTCCACCACCTGGCCGAAGGCCGCCGCGATCTCGTCCAAGTAATCCTCGTCCAGCGGCACCACATAGCGCCCAGGCTCCAGCGCAAAAACAGCCCGCTCGAGCTGGGGATCGGCCAGCCGTTCCCAGAACTCCGGCCGCTCCGCGCAACGCCTGAAGGCGGCCACGATGGCGGGGTCGAACCAGCTGCCGCAACGGTCCTCAACCTCCCAGCAGGCCGCATCCATCCCATCCGAGACATTGAACACATCCACAACCTGGGCCAGCAGGGCGATCCGCGCATAGACCGGAATCTGCTCGCCCTGCAGATGGCCCGGACGGCCGCTGCCGTCCCAGTGCTCGTCAAGGGCATGAATGCCCATCGCCACCGATTCGCTGAAACGCAGCTGGCGGGCGATGTCGGCGCCGCGGGTGCACCGGGTCTCGATCAGCTCCTGGGCGATCCCGTCGCCGTTCTGGAAAATGTTGGCGATGGCCCGGAAGCGTTCGGTTAGCCCCACACCCAGCCCGGTGTGGCTGATCACGAACTTGAGCACCTTGGGCAGGCGGCCATTCACCGTCTTGAAGTCCCGCTTGAAGCTCAGGTCATCCGTCAGGTAAAGCTCACAGATCCGCGCCGCATTGCTGCTGCATCCCAGGTCCTTGAGCAGCAGCGTGTAGTAGAGCTCCCACAAGGCCTCGTCGGAGAGGCCCATCTCCCGCCCCAGGTGCATGCCGATCCAGCAGCAACGCACGCAATGCCCTTCGGGTTGCCCTTCGGTGATGTCCAGCGCGTGGCTCAGTGCGCCGATCAGTTCGGATAGTGTCAAACCTGCCAGCGGCATTCCCCAACTCCTGGGTTTTCATGGCTTCCGGGGGGAAACCCTGGGCTTGATTTTCCCGGGTATCGCCCTTTCGCGCCGTGACTGAAGTCCGTATCGGCCGTTGTAATCGCCCTACAGTCTGCCTCGTCAGACACATGAACCGCTGAGCGCTCTGTTAAAATTCGCATTACGGTCATTTTATTGAAACAAATTCATACTCATGTTTGGACGCTTGCTGCCCCAAGAGGGCCGTTTTTTTGAACTCTTCAACTCCCACGCGGAGCAAATCGTCCTCGGAGGCCAGGCACTCGTCGCCCTGATGGAGGATCTGGCCAGTGCCGAAAAGCACATCGGCGCCATCGAAGGCATCGAGCAGGCCGCCGACAAGATCACCCACGAAACCATCGCCCAGCTGCACAAGAGCTTCATCACGCCCCTCGACCGGGATGAGATCCACAGCCTGATCAACGCCATGGACGATATCCTGGACACCGTCCAGGACGTGGCGGAATGCACCACGCTGTATCACATCCAGCGCATCACGCCGGAGGCACTCCAGCTGGCCAACGTCAGCCTGTCCTGCTGCACCCGGGTCAAGACCGTGGTCGGCCTGATCTCCAACATGGACAACGCCAGCGCCATCCTGCAGACCTGCCAGGAGATCGACCGCCTCGAGACCGACGCCGACCGCATCATGCGCGGCGCCATGTCGCGCCTCTTCCGCGACGAGCGTGACGCCTTGCAGGTCATGAAGCTCAAGGCCATCTACGAGCAGCTGGAATCCATCACCGACCGTTGCGAGGACGTCGCCAAGATCGTCGAAGGCATCGTGCTGGAAAACGCCTGAGCGCTACCATGGAACCCGTACAGATCGGATTCTGGGTCATCGCCGGGCTGGTTGTCGTCGCCCTGCTTTTCGACTTCATGAATGGCTTTCACGACGCGGCGAACGCTATCGCCACCGTCGTCTCCACCGGCGTGCTCAAGCCGCACCAGGCCGTGGCCTGGGCCGCCTTCTTCAACTTCGTCGCCCTCTTCGTCTTTCAGCTGAAGGTGGCCAGCACCGTTGGCAAGGGCATCATCGACCCTTCGGTGGTGGATCACTACCTGATCTTCGGGGCGCTGCTGGGCGCCATCACCTGGAACGTCGTCACCTGGTACTACGGCATCCCGTCCAGTTCGTCGCACGCCCTGATCGGCGGCATCGTCGGCGCGGCGATGGCCAAGGCTGGCACCGATCCTCTGATTGCCGCGGGCATCTGGAAGACTGTCGCCTTCATCATCATCTCGCCGCTATTCGGTTACCTGCTCGGTTCGCTGATCCTGGTGATCGTCGCCTGGATCTGCCGCAACAAGACGCAGCGCCGGGTGGACAAATGGTTCCGCCGCCTGCAGCTGGTTTCAGCAGCCCTGTATAGCCTCGGCCACGGCGGCAATGATGCCCAGAAGACGGTCGGGATCATCTGGATGCTGCTGCTGGCAGCCGGTGTCACTGCCGCCAACGACCCGGTACCGATGTGGGTGGTGGTGACCTGCTACATGGCGATCGGCCTCGGCACCCTGTTCGGTGGCTGGCGCATCGTCAAGACCATGGGGCAGCGCATCACCAAGCTCAAGCCGGTCGGGGGCTTCTGTGCCGAAACCGGCGGCGCCATTACCCTCTTCCTGGCCACCAGCCTCGGCATCCCCGTCTCTACCACCCACACCATCACCGGCGCCATCGTCGGTGTCGGTTCGGTGCGCCGTACCGCGGCGGTGCGCTGGGGCATCGCAGGCAGCATCGTGTGGGCCTGGATCCTGACCATCCCCTGCTCGGCCCTGGTGGCGGCCGGCGGCTACTGGCTCGGCCGCAGCATCATGTAAGCGTCCGGATGCTTGACGAGGACGGGCCAAGGCCCGATCCTCGCGGCACTCCGGAATTCACGACGCTTTCGCCATGGCCTCCCCCACCCTCAAGCAGCAGAAAACCTTCGCCCTTGTGCGCATCATCGGTGGCTTTGCCGCCGCCAGCGTGCTCGGCTACTCCTTTGTCGCCAACGTCCTGGCCGGCCAGCCAGCCGAAGGCGCCGTGCTTGGCACCGGCATCATGGCCCTGCTCGCCCTGGGCTATGCCGCCTTCTACACCCGCAGCCTGAGCCGCATCGCAGAACAGGAAAAGTCGGCGGGCACATCTTGAGCTTGCGCCACATCAGCGCCGGCCTGCTGTTCCCGCTGCTGCTCGGCGCCTGCGCCAGCAACGGCCCGGTGGAATCCCGGCCGTCGCCAACCCTGCCCCCGGTCTCCGGCAGCGCAGGCCAGAGCGCTCGCCCGATCAGCCCACCGGCCGCTCCCGGAGACACCTCCAGGCCCCAGCCGCCCATCGCCGCCATGCCTCCGCCGCAGCCGGCCTCGCCGCCGGCTCCAGCCAGACCATCAGCGCCGGCCTATCCCGACGAGCGGGAAGGCCGCGCCCTGGTGGCCAGCTACCTGCCACCGGCGGTGAAGGACAGGGAGGGGTGGGCCGCCGACATCTTCTCCGCCTTCGCGGCACTGCGCATCGCTCCCACGCCGGACAACATCTGTGCGGCGGTCGCCGTCATCGAGCAGGAATCGACTTTCCAGGCCGATCCGCAGGTGCCCGGCCTGCCGCGCATCGTGCGCAAGGAGATCGATGCCCGCCGCGAGCGCCTGCACCTGCCCAAGCTGCTCGTCGATGCGGCCCTGCTCAAGGGCTCGCCAGACGGCCGCAGCTACAGCGCGCGCATCGACGCCCTGCGCACCGAGAAGGAGATGAATCGCCTTTTCGAGGACATGATCTCCGAACTCCCCCACGGCAAGGACCTGCTCGGTGGCTACAACCCGGTCCGCACCGGCGGGCCGATGCAGGTCAGCGTGGCCTTCGCCGAAGACCATGTGAAGGAAAAAGGCTATCCCTATCCGCGCAAGGGCAGCATCCGCGATGAAGTGTTCTCCCGGCGGGGTGGCCTCTACTTCGGCATCGCCATCCTGCTCGACTACCCAGCGCCCTACACCCAGCCGCTCTACCGCTTCGCCGACTTCAACGCGGGGCGCTACAGCAGCCGCAATGCGGCCTTCCAGCAAGCCGTGGCCCGGCTGAGCGGCCAGCCCCTGGCCCTGGATGGCGACCTCCTGCGCTACACCGACGGCAACCCGTCCTCCGAGCCCAGCGCCACCCTCCAAGCCCTCGAACGGCTCTCCCCACGCCTGGGCTTCAGCCGAGCGGAGATGCTCCGCGACCTGCGTCTGGAGAAGGTCTCGCGCTTCGCCCAGACGCCCCTGTACGGCCGCGTGTTCGCCCTCGCCGACGCCGATGCGGGGGTCCGCCTGCCGCGGGAGACCCTGCCCCGCATCGACCTGAAGAGCCCCAAGATCCAGCGCAAGCTGACCACGGCCTGGTTCGCCGAACGGGTCGACACCCGTCACCGCACCTGCCTGGGACGTAACCGGGCGGCCACGCCCTGAGTGCTGCGGCGCGCCCGACTTTCCTTGATCCAGGCCAGATTGGCCGTGTCCAAGTGACATTACAATCCAGTACAGGATATGCCGCCAAGGCATGGTTTAATGTCGCCAAAACAACGACCACGGGAGATCAACCGCATGAACCCTCAGGAACAGTACGCAGCCAAACGCATGACCGCGGCAGAAGCCATCCGCCTTGTGCGGAACGGTGACACCATCGTTGTGCCCACCGCCGTGGCCGAGCCGCCGGCGCTGCTGAACGCCCTGTCCGAACACCGCCGCGACTTCCGCGACGTCCAGGTGTCCCAGATCCTCGCCGTCCGCAAGTTCGGCTACCTGGATCCGACCACCGCGGAGCATGTGCGCCACACTGCCTACTTCTTCAGCGGCGCAACCCGTCCGGGCTTCCGCGAAGGCGTGGTGGACTTCACGCCCAGCTACTTCTCCGAGATGCCCCAGCTGATCGACCGCGGCCTGATGCCAGCAGACGTGGTGTTCACCCAGGTGTCGCCGATGGACCAGCACGGGTACTTCTCCCTGGGCATCGCGGCCGACTACACCATGGCGGCCATCCGCAAGGCGCGTGCAGTGGTCATCGAGGTCAACCCGAACGTCCCCTTCGCCTTCGGCAACTGCCACCTGCACATCTCCCAGGTCAGCGCCCTGGTCGAGAACGACGAGCCGGTGCTGGAAGTGGGCCTGCCCACCATCGGGCCGGTGCAGGAAGCCATCGGCAAATACGTGGCCGACCTGATCGACGACGGCTCCACCCTGCAGATCGGCTACGGCGGCATCCCTGATGCCGTGGTGATGCAGCTGACCCACAAGCACGACCTGGGCATCCACACCGAGATGATCGGCGATGGCATCCTGACCCTGATCGAATCCGGTGCCGTCACCAACCGCCGCAAGAACTACCTGCCGGGCAAGATGGTCGCCACCTTCGCCCTGGGCTCGAAGAAGCTCTACAAGTGGATCGACCGCAACCCGATGTTCGAGATGCATCCGGTCGATTACACCAACGATCCCTATCTGGCAGGCCAGAACGACAATCTCGTGGCCATCAATGCCACCCTCGAGATCGACTTCCTGGGTCAGTGCGGATCCGAGAGCCTGGGCCCGATCCCCTACTCCGGTACCGGCGGCCAATCCGACTTCGTCCGGGCGGCCAACCGCTCCAAGGGCGGCAAGGCCTTCATCGTGCTGCCCTCGACGGCCAAGGACGGCGCCATCTCGCGCATCGCCCCGACCCTGACCCCGGGCACCCATGTATCCACCAGCAAGAACGACATCAACTACGTGGTCACCGAATACGGTGTGGCCCAGTTGCGCGGCAAGACCGCCAAGCAGCGCTGCCAGGCTCTGATCAGCATCGCCCACCCGGACTTCCGGGCCGAGCTGACCGCGGCCGCGAAGAAGATGCACCTGCTGTAAGCACCACACCGTCTCAACGAAAAGGCCCCGGCATGTCCGGGGCCTTTTCATTTTCCGTAGGGGCGACTTCAGCCGCCCGCGAACTCCGATCAGGCACCTGCGGGCGGCTGAAGCCGCCTCGACATCTCAGGGGATCTCGTACTCCAGACCGAAGGTCGCGCCGTCGTCCAGGCCCAGCACCTGGACCAGCCAGGGCATGACGGTCTTGAGGGTCTCGGGCAGCGTCCAGGGCGGATTGATGATGAACAGACCGCTGCCATGCATGCCGTAGCCGTCCTCGGAGGGCTTGCTCACATCGAGGCTGACATTGAGCCAGCTGGTGATGGGCAGACGCTTGAGCTTGTCGGGCAGCTCCCGGGACAGCATGGTCTGCAGCCTCGGGTACCACACCGCATAGGTACCGGTCGGGAAGCGGCGCAAGCATTCCTTGAGGGCACTCACCACCGTCCGGTAATCGCTCTTCACCTCGTACGGGGGATCGATCAGCACCAACGCACGGCGCGACGGCGGCGGCAGGAAGGCGTTGATGCCGGTGAAGCCGTCCTGCTCCAGCACGATGGCCTTGCTGTTGGCATCCTCGAAGGTCTGGCGCAGCAGGCGGTTGTCCGCAGGGTGGAGCTCGAACAGGCGCATGCGGTCATCGTCCCGCAGCAAGGGCGCCGCGCAGCAGGGAGAGCCGGGGTAGAGCCTGAGCTTGCCGGTCTCATTGAGCTCGCGAACCAACCTGAGATAACTCTTCAGCGGCTTCGGCACGTCCTTTCGACCCAGCAGACGCCCCACACCTTCCTCGAACTCCGCGTTCTTGCGGGCAAAGGCTTCATCCAGCGAGTAGCAACCGGCGCCCGCGTGGGTATCGATGTACCAGTAGGGCTTGTCCTTCTGATTGAAGTATTCGAGCAGCTGGACAAGGACGAAGTGCTTGAGCACGTCGGCATGGTTGCCGGCGTGGAAGGCGTGGCGATAACTCAGCATGGCGGGTCTCCGCGAAAGCGGGAACGGTGGATCAGGGGCGCGATGCTATCACCTCCGCCCGCCGGCCGCCCCTCTTGTCGTGCTAGGGCGCGTTGTACTTGCGGCTGGAACCCCGGAAGCGCTCCACCGGGTACTTGGCTTCGTTCTTGGCCAGCTTGGCCAGCGCCGCCGCACGCAGATCGATCCCCGCCCTGTCTGCGATCAACAGCAGGTACAGCAGCACGTCGGCGCATTCGTCCTGCAGCGCCTCACGGCCGTGCAGATCATCGGTCAGCGCCGCCACCTGGGCGTCGTCCTTCCACTGGGTCAGCTCCAGCAATTCGCCCGCCTCCAGATTGAGGGACACGATCAGGTTACGCAGGGAATGGAACTGGGCCCAGTCACGGGCATCCCGGAAGGCGGCGACCCGCCGGGTGAGATCGTCCAGGTCGCCGGCCATCCTCAATCCTTCTTGCGATCGAGGAAGGCCGCCACTGCAGCGTCGTGCTCGGCGGAGGTGTGGGTCAGCGCCTGATAGGCCGCCGACAGTTCCAGGACTGTGTCGAGGCGGCTGGTCTGGGCCTCTCGCATCAGGCGCTTGGTCATGCGCAAGGCCTGGCCGGGGTTGGCGGCAATGCGGCGGGCCAGCGCCAGGGCCTCATCGAGCAGGCTCTCGGGCGGCACGACCCGTGACACCAGTCCGGCTTCCAGAGCCTGACGGGCATCCAGTGCGTCGCCGGTGAAGCTCATCTCGGCGGCCCGGGCATACCCCACCACCCGCTGCAACAACCATGCGCCACCATCACCGGGAATCAGGCCGAGTTTCACGAAGCTCTCGGCAAACAGAGCCTTCTCCGAGGCGATGCGGATGTCGGCCATGCAGGCCAGATCACAGCCGGCACCGATAGCCGGGCCATTCACGGCGGCGATGGTCGGAACATCCAGACGGTAGAAGGCCAGAGGAATACGCTGGATGCCGTTACGGTAGGCTTCCTTCACGTCCATCCCGGTGCCCGCGGCCAGGCCGCGCTTGTCGCGGAAATCCTTGACGTTGCCGCCGGCACAGAAGGCACTGCCCGCCCCCGTGAGGATCACCACCTTGACCGACGGATCACGCTGAACCCGCTCGCAGGCCGCCACGACGGCATCCCACTGCTCCGGGCCGGTCAGTGCGTTACGCGCCTCGGGCGCGTTGAGGGTCAGCGTGACGATGCCATCCTGTTGCTTGAAAACCACAAAATCCTGATCTGCCATTCCTGTCTCCCAGAGTGTTCGCCAGCCTCAGCAAGCATCATGCAAACGGGCCCGCTTGCAGGGGCTAAGCCCTTATTTCCCTTACGGAAAGGGTTGCCTGAACGCCGATTTTCCGCTTGCGCTCAAGCATTACCCTGTTATTATGGCGCGCTCTTCAGCCGGCCATTCGGCGGCACGGCGGAACTTCACCAAAACAGGAAAATAACATGCCGATCTACCGCCTCGGAGAGCGTACTCCGCAGTTGCAGGAGGGAGTCTGGATTGCCGACACGGCCACCGTCATCGGTGACGTGCGTCTCGGCAAGAACGTCAATGTGTGGTTCGGCGCAATCCTGCGCGGGGACAACGACCCCATCACCATCGGCGAGAACACCAACATCCAGGATGGTTCGGTGCTGCACACCGACGACGGCGTCCCCCTCGACATCGGCGCCAATGTCACCGTCGGGCACAAGGTCATGCTGCACGGATGCACCGTCGGCGAAGGCTCCCTGATCGGCATCAATGCGGTGGTGCTGAACCGCGCCGTGATCGGCAAGCACTGCCTGATCGGGGCCAACTCGTTGATCCCCGAGGGCAAGGTCATCCCCGACCGCTCGCTGGTCTGTGGCTCGCCAGGCCGGATCATCCGCGAACTCACCGACCACGAGATCAGCCGCCTCCAGGCCAGCGCCGACGGCTACGTCGCCAACGCCCTGCGTTACCAGGAAGATCTGGTCAAGCTCTGAGCAGGTGTGCGCCAGCCCGGCCCCCACGGGGGCAGGCCGGCCAGACGCACCGGAAGATCGCTCAGAGCAGCGTGAGCATCACCGGCTGATGGTCCGATGCCGCCGTGGCCTGATCCACGGCAACTGCCTCGATGCGGTCAACCAGGTCGGCACTGACGAAGAAATAGTCGCAGCAGTAGGGCCGATCGGGCCACTCAGCGCCGTTCTGACCCACCGTTCCGAGATGCGGGATGTCCCCGTAACAGGCTCGCCAGGCATCCTCCCAGCCCGACACGTCGGCACTGATCGGGGCGGTCATCCGGTAATACTCCGGGCTGCCGGGTTCGCAGTTGAAATCCCCGCAGATCACCGCCGAGACCGGCCTCGGCCACACGGCGAAGGGCGAATCGCCACGCTCACGTCCATCCCCCTGCTCCATCCCGGCAAGACGCACGGCGTCGGACTGCAGGGTATGCAGGGCCGCGATCTGCGTCATGCGCTGGATCCGCGAGTAATACTCCAGGTGGGTGTTGAGCACTCTCAGCGGGCCCCGCGGGCCGTCCACCACCAGCTCCAGGCACACCCGCGGCATGCTCGGCCTGCCCTCTTCCGGCGGACGCGGCAGGCTGTGGCGGAAGACCTGGCCGACCGGCAGGCGGGACAGGGTCAGATTGCCGAAACGGCTGCGCCCGCCCGCGCCATCCGGCAGGTCCACACCCTCGGCAAAATACGCCTGATGCCCCGGAAAGGCCGCCGCAAGGCGTGCCACCCCGTCCACCGCCACACCGCCCTGCAGGCCGGCAAAGCCCACGGCGACCTCCTGCAGGCAGATCACATCGAAATCGCCCAGCGTCCGGATCGCCGCGATGGTGCGATCGAGATTCACCACGCCGTCGGCGCCGCGCCCCCACTGAATGTTCCAGCTCAATAGCTTCATCGGCTTCATCAAAAAAATCCGTTCTACCTGAACCCATGCCGGCGCGGGATACTTCCTGGCCGGACTGACAGGCGGGAGGATAGCAAGGCCGTCCGCATCCCTCCCGCGCTAAACCCGCAGCAACGTGCGCAATTGCCGGAAGCATTGCATGTCATTGATCGAAACAGGATTTTTGTCACGCACGGGTATCCCGGCGAAATCAGGCCGGATGCTCAAGAGCCGTCCGCCGCCGCCGTAAACCTGTAGTCACCCGTTCGAGAATGATCGCCATGAGTACGCCCCAGGAGCTTGTTGCCTGCGTCGAGAGGCTGGCCAGCCTGCCCGCCGTGTATCACCGTATCCGTGCCCTGCTCGATGACCCTGACAGCTCGGTGCAGGACCTCGCCGATGCTGTATCCAGCGATGCAGGCATCACCGCGCGCGTCCTCCGGGCCGTCAACAGCGTGCTGTATGGCTTCCCGGGCAAGGTCGAGACCATCGGCCGGGCCGTCAACCTGATGGGCATGCAGCAGGTACACGATCTGGTGCTGAGCACCTCGGTGATCGGCGCCTTCTCGGGCATCCGCCCGGCGCGCATGCACATGATCAAGTTCTGGAAGGACTGCGTGTTCCGCGGTCTGGCGGCGCGGGCTGCAGCGAAGACACTGGGAACGGGCGACCCGGAGCGCATGTTCGTCGAGGGGCTGCTGGCCGACATCGGTCACTTGGTGATGTTCCAGGCCGCGCCCGAAGCGACCGATGCCGCCCTGGCTGCCGCCCACCAAGCCCAGGCCCCCGTTCATGAGCTGGAACAGGAGATCGTCGGCTGCAACTATGCAGAGGTGGGCGCGGCGCTTGCCAGCGCCTGGCATCTGCCCAGCGGCTTTGCCGCCGCCATCGGGGCCCAGATCCAGCCCGCCCTGGCCGGCCCCCATGTGACCGAGGCGGCCTTGCTCCACATCGCCAACCAGATCCTCATCACCGCCGAAGACGCGGAGCCAGAAGTGGCTGCCTTGGCTCTGATCGATCCCATGGTCGGCGCGCGCCTGGAGCTCGACACCGACAAGCTGGCCCGGATCCGGGGCATTACGGAAAGTGAGCAAGGCGCCGTGATCGCCCTCTTCTTCCCGGCCCAGGGCTGAGGCAGCCGGGCCTGAAACGCCGCGGGGCCGCTTGCGCGGCCCCGCTTCAATTCGTCGATCCGCCTCAGCACAGACGCCGGAAGACGGTCTCCATGGGCATGTCTGCCGCCATCTGGGCGCGCCAGATCACCGTGGTGCTGGGCACCCGCTGATCGTAGCTGCGGGACACCCACCCGGTCAGAGGCGTCTCGGAGCCATGCAGGACACTCACCTCGCCGCCCGGGGGCAGGAGCATCTCGAGACACACCGGTCCATTGCTGACGTGCAGGCCATCCGGTGTGCAGGTCACGCTGCATTCCTCGCTGAAATGCCAGTGCAGGCGTACATCCTGGACGCCGTTTCCGGACACGCTGTCCGTCACCGACAAGGTGCCGCTCGGGCGATCGAACAGCCAGGCCCGGCGATGCACCGGCCGCCCGGACTTGCGTCGGTAGCCATCATGCTCGGCCACCAGCCGCTCCTCGCGGGCGCTGTTGTGGCGCTCGACCACCCGCGTCTGGTAGCGGCGGGTCCAGATGAAACGGCCACCGGACACAGCCTGATCGTCCCCGTCCAGACTCAGGGTATTGTGCATCGCTGTCCCGCGGAAGCCGCTGCGCCAGCTCTCGGCGCCCAGATAGGTGCCGGTGCCCGGGTCGACCAGGAACTCGCGGCCCGCCATCGAAAGGGTGAAGGACAAGGCGTCCGCGTGCCCATGAGCCGCCACCCCCGCCAGGCCGAGGGCCCCTGCATCCACCACGACGCGGAACTCTGCGGGCGTATCCAGGCTGGCGCCCAGCACATAGACCCCACCCTCCGGGAAGTCGGTCCGCGGGGTGGCGACGGCGCCCTCCAGCACCAGGCCATCGAACTCTGCGCAGGCGGCCTCACCGAGCAGCCACTCGGTGACCGGGTCCACCACCCCTGCCTTGCGGGCCAGGGAGGCGTTGCGGAACAGCAGGGCGCCGGTCGCCAGCTGACCATGCAAGGCGCAGCTGCCGCTGCCCAGACCCAGGCCGGAAATCTGGCTGCTATCCCAGTCCCCCAGCTGCGGCACGTTCCCGCCAGCGTCCATGATCCCCGCCAGGAATTCCAACATGGCCTCCAGCCGCTGCCAGTACTTCGCCGACATGGGCGTATCGGTGCTGCGCGACGCCACTCCGGCGAACATCAGGCAGTCCCACACCGACTGCTGGATACCGATGGACTGCTCCCGACCCACGCCGTCGGCAGCGATCTGCTGCAGGATCTCCTTCTCCAGCCCCTCCCGGGCCACGCTGCGCCAGGTGGCCGCCTCGTCCCAGTGGGGCCAGGTCGCACCGGCGACATACATACCGGCCAGTTCGGCAATGCGCTTGTGGTCCCCGACGGCGCGACGGCCCGGATGAGCGTCGATGAACTCGGCATGGCGCCAGACGCTGTTGAGCCAGTCGGTGCGCAGCACCTTGCCGACCGGGTTGTCGAACAGCGGCGAACGGATGCCACCAACGAGCTGCCAGGCCAGCGCCCAGTTGATCAGGCGGATACCCGCCTCACCGGGGCAGGACCAGGCCGCGCCATGGGGAAAGGGACATTGGGCGAACCAGCTGCCCAGCAGGTCACCCAGCGCATCCAGATAGCGTCGTTCGCCGCTGAAATGCCAGGCCTGGGCCAGCAGCACCAGCTCCCCGTGGCGATGCAACTCCAGCAGATACTTGTAGTCTCCAGCGGTCTCGACATCGCGTACCGAAAAGCGACGTCCTGTGGTCAGCGGCACCCGCGCGCCACCGGCGGGGTTCCTGTTCCATTCGGGCGGGAATGCCAGTTCCATCGGCCTGGCCAGTAACCTCCAGCGTCCGTCCAGCAACTCGTCGGCTCGACGCAGCACAACCCCGCGACGGGACGGTCGCTGCAAGGACAGCCAGCTCGGCTCAGGCAACATCGGACGCGGCAAGGGCACAGTGTCCACGGCCGGTCGGCGGATCATCGCGCGGCTGGCCGTAGAGCCCGCCTTCTCGACGATCTCTGCAACAGAAAGGCCACGCAGTTGATTCCAGTACCGCCCCACCCGGGTCAGGCTCGACATTGCTTCCATTACTCCCTGTTCCAATGACCACTCCGGGCACCAGCGCCCGGCGGGAAAAATCATAGCGGCAGGCCGCTGGGCAAACTGTGATAAGTGCCATTCATCACCATAAATTCTTTAAATTCTTAAAATTCACCAATACCGGTTTCTTCCTCCCAGCCGGCCGTGCGAATGCGCCTCCGAGGCGCCTGAAAGCAAGATCCCGGATGCACGTCCGGTCCGTTGGGGGCTACATTGGCGACCACCTATCGGTAAGGAGCACAAGATGGACAGCGCAACGCCCGTCGCAGAGAAGCAACACCTCGAGGTGCAGCATGCCGCACTGGTGGAACAGGCCTGTCGCCTGCTCGAAGGCACAGACCCGCCCCTGCGCCTCGCTGACCTGGCAAAAGCGGTGGGCATCAGTCCTTACCACCTGCATCGCCTCTTCAAGGGGGTGACCGGCGTGACCCCCGCCGCCTACACCGCCGCCCTGCGGGCCCGGCGGATCCGTGATGGCCTGCGTCCGGGCGTCACCGTCACCACGGCCATGCACGAGGCCGGCTACACCTCGGCGGCCGCCTTCCATGCCGAGGCACCGGGCCGCCTGGGCATGACGCCAGGCCGCTACCGCGCGGGCGGGGTCGACACCGAGATCCGCTTCGCGGTCGGGCAAAGCTCCCTGGGCGCCCTGCTGGTGGCGGCCAGCCCGGTCGGAATCTGCGCCATCTCCCTCGGCGACGACCCTCAGCAGCTGGTACAGGAACTGCAGGACCGCTTCCCCAAAGCCCGGCTGATCGGTGACGACCCGGAGTTCGCCCAGCACATGGCCTACATCGCCGGACTCCTCGACGCCCCGGGCCCGGGCGCCCACAGGCTGCCTCTCGACATCCGCGGCACCGCCTTCCAACAGCGGGTCTGGGAAGCCCTGATGCGCATCCCTGCCGGCAGCACCCTCAGCTATACCGAATTGGCACGGCAGCTGGGCATGCCGCGGGCCGTACGGGCCGTGGCCAGCGCCTGTGCTGCCAACACACTGGCTGTCGCCATCCCCTGCCACCGGGTGGTCCGCAGCGATGGCGCGCTCGCGGGCTACCGCTGGGGCATCGCACGCAAGGCAGAGCTGCTGCGGCGCGAATCCACGCATCGCCCCCCAGCATGAGCGATCCCGCGGAAACGGCAGAGTCGCCCGCAGACATCCGTCTGCCCCTGCCGGCCGCCTATCGGCGGCTGGACTTTCTGGAATTCCATGCGCGCGACCGCCAGGGATTGGCGGAGCAGGTCAACGCCACCACCCTGCGCAAGGGCCTGGTCTGGCACGGCCAGCCGGCCGGCCTGACGCTGAGCTTCGAAGGGGATACCGCCAGGCTTCGGCTCAGCGCGGGCGGCACACTGGCCGGCGACGACCTGGCGGCCTGGGGACGCCGCTTCCTGGGACTGGACCAACCGGTGGAAGCCTTCGAGGCGGCCTGGCATACCCACCCCCTGCTCGGCCCGCAGCTGACCCGGCGTCCGGGCCTGCGCCTGAGCCAGGCCGCCACGCCCTTCGAGGCCCTCAGCTGGGCCATCACCGGGCAGCAGATCAGCGTGGCCGCCGCACTCGGCATCCGCCGACGCCTGATCGCAGCGACCGCCCTGTTCACCCCGGACGGGCTGGCCTGCTATCCCGACGCCCGGGCCGTGGCGGCCCTGTCCGAGGCACAGCTGCGGACCGCCGGCTTTTCCCGCAGCAAGGCCGGCACCCTGCTGGAGATCGCGCACCAGATCCTTGCCGGAGAACTGCCCCTGGACGACTGGTGGTCCTCCTCTGCCCATCCGGCCCAGCTCCGCGCGCGCCTGCTGGCCGTGCGCGGCATCGGCCCGTGGACGGTGGATTACACCTTGCTGCGCGGCTTCGGCCACCTCGACGCCTCCCTGCACGGCGACGCCGCCGTACGCCGAGGACTCGGGCAGCTGCTCGGCGCCACGGACGACGCAACGCGCCCCGATCCGCGCCGTACCGAAGCCTGGCTGGCGCCCTTCGCCCCGTGGCGCTCCCTGGTCGCCGCCCATCTGTGGCAGATCCAGGCCTGACCTTCCGCCGCGCACGCCTTGCCCGGGCCGACGCTTTACCGTAGGCTTGCGCCCCGTTCCTCCGGGTGCCCGCGCCACATGATGCGGCCGGGCCAAACGGGAAGTCCGGTGAAGCCCCGGCGCACACGCGCCCGGGCCATTCCGGCGCAGCCCCCGCTGCTGTAAGCCTGACGACTCCGTCCTCTGATGCCACTGGGCTCCGCCCGGGAAGGCAGGACGGAGAAGGACGACGGCGAGCCAGAAGACCGGCCCGAGGACCTCCTGTTCGGCCGGGCCCCGGGGTGTGGGCGTGGCGAGCGAAGCGCTCCTCCACGATCCCGGCCGGTGATGCCGGCATCGTCCCGTGCTCTCGTTCCGCTCCGTCTCCGTGTGCCTGCCCTGTTGCGGAACCACGAAGACATGTCCATCAACCCCCTGCTGCGCAGTCCCACTCTCCGTCGCCTGCTTGCCGCCGCCGCCCTGCTGGGCGCCCTGCCTGCAGCGGCCGCCACGCTCTTCGGCGTGGTCACCGACCGGGCCGCCCCGGCCGCCGTCGAAGCCGCGCGGCAACATCTGGCGAGCCACCCGGGCGACCGCATCCAGCTGCGCACCCCGGCCCAGTTGATGGCCGCCAGCGACCGCCAGCTGCGCCAATTGCTTGAGGCCGACGCGGTACTGGCGGTGTCCGCCTTCGGCGATCCGGCCCGCCGCCTGATCGATGCCCTGCCCGCCAGCCGCGCCACCACGGTGCTGGCCATGAACGGCGAACAGCGCCTCAGCCTGCTCAGCCGCAGCCGGGCCGGTGGCCTGGGGGCCTTCCCCGCCGACACCCTGCGCCAGCTCGCCGGGGAAACGCCCCCTGCCGAGGCACTCAAGGCGGCGGCTGCCCATCCCCCCGCCGCCCGCTGGCTCGCCGCCCGGCAGACCTGGCAGGCCGGTGGAAAGGACAACCTGGCCCGCTTGTTCGCCCACCTGCTGGATGGCAAGCCCCTCCCCCCACCCCGCCCCGAACCCACCCTGCGCCTGCGTGTCGGCGACCAGGAGCGCCTCGACGGCGACGCCTGGAAAGCCGGTCTGCTGCCCGCCGGCCCGGCCCTGGCCGTGCTCGACCTGTCCAACATCGAATCCGGCAGTGCGGCCGCCCTGTGCGCCGAATCCCGCCGCCAGGGCCTGCCCTGCGCCGAAGTGCTGACCCGCTGGGGTGGCAGCTCCCGGGAGGCGGTGGAGCGCCTGCCCGAGCTGCTGGCCCCGGCCCGGCCCGCCGCACTGGTGGTGATCCAGGACTTCGTGGTCGGGGCGGCAGAGAACCGCGAGGCCGTCACCGAAGCCTTCGGCAAGCTCGACGTGCCGGTGCTCAAGGCCCTCCGCCTCACCGAGCGCAGCGCCACCCAATGGCGGCTGTCGGCCGAGGGCCTGCCGGTGGATTCCGTGCAGTACCGGGTGGCCCTGCCCGAGCTGCAGGGCATCGGCCAGCCGGTGGTGATCTCCGCCGTGGGCAGCGGCCGCATCGACCCGCAGACCGGCATCGAGTTGCGCCGCACCGAAGCCATCCCCGTCGAGGTGCAGCGCCTGGTGAGCCGCGTGCTGCGCTGGCAGCAACTGCGCGCCAAAGCCAACGCCGACAAGCGCCTGGCGCTGATCTACTACAACCATCCGCCGGGGCGCCAGAACATCGGCGCCGACAACCTGGACGTGCCGGCCTCCCTGTTCGCACTGCTGCAGCGCCTCAAGGCCGAAGGCTACGACACGGGCGAGCTGCCGGACTCCGCCGAGGCCCTGCTCGACCAGATCATGGCCCACGGGGTCAATCTGCCCGAGGACAAGGCCGCCCTGCGGGAGCTGGCCCGCACCGTACAAAGCGTTTCCGCAACCGACTACCGGCGCTGGTTCGCCACCTTGCCGGAGCGGGTCCGTGGCGAGATGGTGTCCGGCCCCCTCGGCCGCCTGCACGCCGAGGTGCTCGAAGCCGAACGGGCCGGCGAACGCAGCCTGGGCCGCAAGCGGGTGGAGACCGCCATGAAGGAACTCCACCATCTCGCCGAAGGTGCCGACCATCCCCGGCGGGCCGAGGTCATCGCAGGGCTGCGCGAGCTGGAGAACGGCTATCGCGACTGCCTCGCCGATGCACCGCGTCGAACCTGCGCCAGCCTCTCCCGCCTGGCCCTGCGCCTGGTCGAACACGGCATCGAAGGCCTCCGCGGCTGGGGCCCGGCTCCCGGCAAGGTGATGGTCAGCGACGGCCGCCTGCTGGTGCCCGGCCTGCGCTTCGGCAAGATCTTCATCGGCCCGCAGCCACCACGGGGCTGGGAGGTGGACGAAGAATTGCTCCATGCCAACACCAGCGTACCGCCCCCGCACCAGTTCCTCGGCTTCTACCACTGGATCCGTGACGTGTTCCGGGCCGACGCGGTGGTGCACCTGGGCCGCCATTCCACCTACGAATTCCTGCCCGGCAAGGCCGTCGGCCTGACCGCCGACGACTACCCCAGCCTGGTCGCCGCCGACCTGCCGGGCATCTATCCCTACATCGTGGATGGCGTCGGCGAGGGCATCCAGGCCAAGCGCCGGGGCCTCGCCGTGATCGTCGACCACCTCACTCCGCCCCTGTCCGCCACGCCCCTTTACGACAGGCTGCTCGAACTTCGCCAGGTGGTGGAAAGCTTCGAGGCCGCCAACAGCGAAAGCCTCAAGGCTCAGGCCGCCCGTACCATGCGCGAGCAGGTCATCGCCCTCAACCTGCGGGCCGAGCTGGAGGCCTCCATGGCCGACGTGCTGGAAGTGCGCGGCATCGGCTTCGAGGACGCCGACGACGACCTGCTGGCCCACGAGATCGGCCACTACCTGACCAAGCTGCAAGAGAAGTTCATGCCCCACGGCCTGCATGTCTTCGGGCAGGCCTGGACGCCGGAATCCCTCAAGCTGATGGCCGATTCGATGGCCCAGGTGGCCGGCGGCTACGACGAGGACATCGCCCGACGCCTGGCCGACTCGCCGCGCCTGGAAATGGAAGGCCTGCTCGCCGGCCTGGCCGGGCGTTTCGTCGCGCCGGGCAAGGGTAACGACCCCCTGCGCTCGCCCGATGCCCTACCCACCGGACGCAACTTCCATGCGGTTGACGGCGACATCCTGCCGACCCGCCTCGGCTACGCCCTCGGCACCCGCCTGGCCGGGCAGGCCCTGGCCCGCCCGCGCAAGACGGCAGACGGCGTGGACAGCGATGCGGTGATCCTGTGGGCCTCCGACGCGGTGCGCGACGAG
>JAFLDU010000010.1 GCA_017309145.1 Zoogloea sp.
GACAGCCGGGCTCGCCAGGGGCGCGAAGTCTATGGCTGCAAGGTGCTGGGCCGCATTGACGATCTGCCGAGGGTGGCCGACGAGTTCCGGGTGCGCCACGCCATCATTGCGATGCCCGGCGCGCGCCACGAAGTGCGGCGTGCGGTGGCCAGCGTGTGTGTGCGGGCTGGCGTGAAGGCCTTGATCGTGCCAGGGATCGATGATGTGATGACCGGGCGGGTGAAGGTCGGTGAAGTCCGCAGGGTGGATGTGGAGGATCTGCTGGGCCGCGACCCCGTGCGTATCGACACGCTGGAGGTGCAGGACTACCTGCGTGGCAAGGCGGTGATGGTCACCGGGGCGGGTGGGTCGATCGGCTCCGAGCTGTGCCGCCAGATCGCGCGCTTCCAGCCGTCGGTGCTGGTCTGTTTCGACATCAGCGAGTTCGGCCTCTATCGACTCGCCGAGGAGTTTTCCGTCCTCTACCCCAATGTCCAGATCGTCGTCCTGGCGGGGGACGTGAAGGATGTGGTGCGGGTGGACGAGGTGATGGTGCGCTACCGGCCGCACGTGGTGTTTCATGCCGCCGCCTACAAGCACGTGCCCCTGATGGAGGATGACAATGCCTGGCAGGCGGTGCGCAACAACGTGCTGGGCACCTGGCAGGTGGCGCGCAGTGCCGTGTCCGCGGGGGTGCCGCGTTTCGTGCTGGTGTCCACCGACAAGGCGGTCAACCCGACCAATGTAATGGGGGCCACCAAGCGTCTGGCCGAGCGCGTCTGCCAGGCGCTGGCCCGGCAGGGCAAGACCCAGTTCGAGATCGTGCGCTTTGGCAATGTGCTGGGTAGCGCAGGCAGCGTGATCCCCAAGTTCCAGGAGCAGATCGCCAGTGGCGGCCCGGTGACGGTGACCCACCCCGAGATCACGCGTTTCTTCATGTCCATCCCGGAGGCGGCGCAGTTGCTGCTGCAGGCGGGGTCGATGGGGCAGGGGGGCGAGATCTTCGTGATGGACATGGGCGAGCCGGTGCGCATCGTCGAGTTGGCGCGTGACATGATCCGGCTGTCCGGGCGCTCCGAGGACGAGGTGCGGATCGTATTCACCGGCCTGCGCCCCGGCGAGAAGCTCTACGAGGAAGTCCTGGCCGACAGCGAGCAGACTCGGGCGACCCATCACCCCAAGCTGCGCATCGCCCGCGCCCAGCCCGTCGAGGACGGCTGGATCGAGGCCCTGCTGCTGTGGTTGCGGCAGCGTCGTGCCGTCGGCGCGGCCGAGGTGCGCGGTGAGCTGCGCCGCTGGGTTCCCGAATATGCGCCTTCCCCCCCCTCCGCCCCGGTCCTGACGGTGGTGGAGAAGACCATCCAGCGAGCCTAGGATGAACCGGCCCCGACGCGTCCCGCGTTTGCCTTCCGCCGTGAGCGGGGCGGTGCCCTCCGGGCCCTTCCGTGCGTACTGACATATGGCCACTTATGCGATTGGTGACATCCAGGGCTGCTTTGCGTCCCTGACTGCCCTGCTCAACCGGGTCTCGTTCGATCCGGCTCGTGACCGCCTGTGGCTGGTCGGTGACCTGGTGAATCGCGGCCCGGAGTCGCTCAAGACCCTGCGTTTCGTGCGTGACCTCGGCTCCGCTGCGGTGACCGTGCTGGGCAACCACGACCTGTACCTGTTGATGGTCGCCTGTGGCAGCGTGCGCAGCCGGGCCAAGGACGACACCCTCCAGGCGGTGCTCGATGCGCCCGACCGGGAGGCGCTCCTGAGCTGGTTGCGGACCCGTCCGCTGATGCACGTGGAAAACGGCTTCGCGATGGTCCACGCCGGTCTTCTGCCGGGCTGGACGGTGGCCCGGGCGCGGGATCTGGCGCGGGAGGTGGAGGGGGCGCTGGCCGGGCCCTACCACTCCGAACTGCTGCATCACATGTGGGGCAGCGAGCCTTCGGCCTGGCGGGACGATCTGCGTGACCATGAGCGGATGCGGGTGATCGTCAATGCCATGACCCGCATGCGTTTCTGCACGGCCGACGGCGTGATGGATTTCAAGGTCAAAGGTGAGGTGTCCCGTGCGCCCAAGGGCTTCATGCCCTGGTTCGACGTGCCGGGCCGCAAAAGCGCCGATACCACGGTGGTGGTGGGCCACTGGTCGGCCCTTGGCCTGAAGATCACCCCCAATCTGCTAGCCCTGGATTCGGGCTGCCTGTGGGGGCGCGAGCTGACTGCCGTGCGCCTGGAGGATCGCGTGGTCTTCCAGGTGCCCTGCCCGGGGCTGACCCACGGAAAGGTCCGCCCCTCCTGAGCGTTGCGGCGCTCAGTCGGTGATGCGCGCTGCGATGGCCTCCCGGGCTTCCCGGGCCAGGGATTTGCGGTCGGAGGTTTCGGTACAGGTCGGCAGGGGCGGGGCGACCCGCACCCTGGCCACGATCTCACCTTCGGCGACGATGGCCTGCAGGCATTCCAGCAGGCTGACGTCCCCATCGTAGGCCGGCGCCCGTGTGTAGCGCCCATCGGACAGGCGGTAGCTGATCGCCAGGGGCTGGATCGGTGCGCCCGTGAGAATGGCGGGCTGCAGCAGGGCGGCGTGGAAGCCTTGCACGTGGCTGCCGTCGGTGGTGGTCCCCTCCGGAAAGATCGCCACGTGGCGCTTGCGCGCCAGCAGGGCGCCGATCTCCGCATTGACGATGCGTGCATGGCCGCGGCTGCCGCGCCGCAGGAACACGGTTTCGTGGCGGGCGGCCAGCCAGCCGACCACCGGCCAGTCGCGGACTTCCGCCTTGGAGACGAAGGCGGCGGGGTAGGCCGCGTTGATCACGAACACATCCAGCCAGGACACGTGGTTGGCGACCAGAAGACTACCCGGGCCGACGAAGGGCTCGTCGGCCGCCAGGCGTACTCCCAGGATCTCCAGCAGGCGGATCGACCAGCGCTGCTTGAGGCGGATCTGCCGGGCCTGAGGCAGGAAGCGGAATGCTGTCGCCGTCAGCGTCAGGCCGTAAAGGACATGGCCGGCGAGGCGGACGTAGCGCGACAGGCGCAGGGGAAAAGAGGCGGGTTTCAGTCCTTGCGTCCCAGGAAGTGTTTGGCGTAGCGTGCGTCGAGCCGGGAGACCGGCAGCAGGACGGGCAGGTCGGCCGTGTTGAAGTCGGGATCCCAGGCGGGTTCGCCGCAGATCCAGGCGCCGGCCCGCAGGTAGCCTTTGATCAGCGGCGGGGTGTCGGCATCGAGGTCCTGGCGCAGGGCCTGCAGGGGCAGCGGGGTGCGCGGGAAGACCCGGTACTCCAGGGGGCACAGGTGCTCGTCCTTCAGGCGATTATACAAGCTGGCTGCGGCATGCCCGCCGTCGGCCATGCTGATCGAGGCGCAGCCGATCAGGTAGTCGTAATTGTTCTCGAGCATGTAGCGGGCGAGGCCGGCCCACAGCAGCGTGATCACGGCACCCGAGCGGTAGTCGGCGTCGATGCAGGAGCGCCCGATCTCCACCATGCGCCCGCGCAGGTGGCGCAGCCGGGTCAGGTCGAATTCGCTCTCGGAGTAATAGCTTCCCACCTCGCGGGAGGCGCTGGGCGACAGGATGCGGTAGGTGCCGACGATGCGCCCGGCATCTTCGTCCCGGACGATGAGGTGGTCGCAGAAGGGGTCGTACAGATCCCTGTCGACACCGGGCACGCGGGTCTGCAGGCGTGCTCCCATCTCGTCAGCGAAGACCCGGTAGCGCAGCTTCTGCGCTTCCAGGATCTCGGTGGGGCAGGTGGCCAGACCGACATGCAGGTTGCGGCCCGGGCGGGATGCGGCGTGTTGTTCCTTGTGCAGCATTGGAAATCCTTGTGGGGTTTCCATCCATTGTGGAAATGCTGCGTTGCGGCGCCATGAAGGGGTGATGACGGAGATGTGACGCGGGCCGGGACACACGGGTGCCCCGGCGACCTGTCATCAGCGGGAGACGCGGGTGTTGCGACCGTCCTGGAGCAGGCGCACGCGTTCGCCCGGTGCGAAGTTTTCGCCGCCGTCTTCCTGGACGATGGCGAGGAGTTCACCGTTGTCCATCTTGAGCGTGACTTCGATGCCCTGCTTGCGGGTCAGGCCCTCCTCGGCCGCCGCTCCGGCAAGACCGCCGGCCACGGCGCCGACCACCGCGGCGATGCTGGAACCCTTGCCGCCGCCGATGGTGCTGCCGGCGATGCCGCCCACCGCCGCACCGGCGATGGTCCCGATAGGCGTGTTGCTGCCTTCCAGCTTGACCGGACGGACGCTCTCGACGACCCCCATGCGGACGCTCATGACCCGCCGGGCTTCAGCCCGCTCATAGTCGCCGCCGCCGAGGCCGGAGGCGCAGCCGGTGACACTCACCGCCGCAATCAGGGACAGGCCGATCATCAGGACACGCATCTTGTTTCCTTTCACCAAAGTGTGCTGCCAAAGGCGCTGCGGTAGGCTGCGCCGATCTCTTCGCGGCTCGGGGCATGATTCTGGCCGCCCCGGCAGGCGATCTTGAGGGCACCCATCAGGGACGCCAGACGGCCGGTCTGATCCCAGTCCAGCCCGTTCTCGATGCCGTAGAGCAGGCCCGCCCGGTAGGCGTCGCCGCAGCCGGTGGGGTCCTCGATGGCGGTGGGCTGGGCGCAGGGGATGTCGATACGCTGTCCACCGACATGGATCTCCGAGCCTTCAGCGCCCCGCGTGACCACCAGCGCACGGACCTCGCCGGCCAGGGATTCGATGCTGCGTCCGGTCCGTTCGCTGAGCAGGCGCGCCTCGTAGTCATTGACCGTGCAGTAGTCCGCCAGTTGCAGGCAGGCCAGCAATTCGTCGCCATTGAACATGGGCAGGCCCTGGCCCGGATCGAAGACGAAGGGGATGCCGGCCTCGGCGAACTGGCGCGAATGCTCGAGCATGCCGTCACGGCCGTCCGGGGAAACGATGCCCAGGGTCACGCCACGGCTGTGCTCGACCTTGTTGAGGTGGGAGTGGACCATCGCGCCGGGGTGGAAGGCGGTGATCTGGTTGTCGTCCAGGTCGGTGGTGATGAAGGCCTGGGCGGTGAAGGTGCCCGGCACCTGGGTGACGTGGGCGCGGGACAGGCCCAGCTTGTCGAGGCGCTCCAGGTAGGGCGTGGCATCGTCGCCGACGGTGGCCATGATCAGCGCCTCGCCACCCAGCAGCCTGAGGTTGTAGGCAATGTTGCCGGCGCAGCCACCGAACTCCCGGCGCATTTCCGGGACCAGGAAGGACACGTTCAGGATGTGGATCTGCTCGGGCAGGATGTGGTTCTTGAAGCGGTCATGGAAGACCATGATCGAATCGTAGGCGATGGAGCCGCAGATGAGCGTGGACATGGGTATCGGATAGGCTGGGTTGAAAGGCCGGGGCATTGCCGCACCCGGACGTCAGGGGCGATTCAGGGGTAGAAGGCGTACACCCTGTAGCCTGCGGCGGCCACGCCGGGGGCTTCGAAGGCTACCCGGGCGGCGATCTCGCGGCGGGCCGGGAAGGCGTCCCTGGGGGCGTCGGCTGGCAGCCACTGGGCGGGCTCCAGGACGCGCCGAACCAGGGCCTTGTCACGGGCATCGGTCAGGGTGACCTCCAGGTGGGGCCAGGCCTGCTGGAACTCGGCCCTGTTGCGCAGGGTTGCGTGCAGCGTGAACAGGGCCTCGCGGCTCGCATCCGGCTGGATGTCGGAGCTTTCGATGGCGATCTCGGCGGCCTCCCGGGGGAGGGGCAGCTCGCAGCCCAGGCTGCTGCACAGGGCCTCGAGTGCCGGACGGGTGGGGGGCGACGACAGGGCGATCTCGTTCCGGAACACCAGGACGCCCTGGGCCAGCAGGGTCAGGGACAGCAGGGTGGCGCCGGCTGCCCAGAGGGCCTGGTTGAGGGCAGAGGGCGGGGCAGCCTCGTCTTCGGCGTCGGCGCCGCCGTCCTCGTCGGTGTCTTCGTCCTGGGGCGGGGTCTTGTCCGCGTCTTGCGCGCTTGGGAGAGCGGGCTCAGGAGGCGGCAGCGGAGCGGCTGCAGGCACCGCAGACGCCACCGCCAGGGGAGGGGCAGCAGTGTGCTCGCCGGCATCCTCCTTGTGGAGCAGGGCATCGAAGTCGATGGGCGGCTCGCTGCCGGCGGCAGCGGGTGAAGAGGCCTTCAGGTCCAGGTCGGCCGGATCGGGCCAATCGGCCTGGAAGTGCTGCGGGGCTGCCGGCGCGGCGGACGGGAAGTCATCGTCCATGCCGAACTCGAGCAAGGGATCGCTGGAGAGGGGGGGCTCGGGGGCAGTGGTGGGTGCATCGATGGCCTGAGCCGGCTCGTCGGTATCGATCCGCGCCGCATCGGGCACTTCGATCCGCGCTTCAGGGGGCTCAAGCGGCCATTCGTCCTCGGGGGGCAGCACGATCTCGCCGCCGGGCTCGATCCGCGCATCGGGGGCCGCGGCGGGCGCGTCGAGCATGGCAGGCCAGGGGTCGGCAGCGGCGGGAGGGGGCGCAGCCTCATCGTCCGGAGCGGCTTCGGCTGCGTCGGCCTCGACATCGGCGCGCTCGGGCGTGTCTTCAGGGCCCGGCTGGAGGGCCTCTTTCGGCACGTCGATGTCGGTGGGCGGCAGTGCCGTTGGCGCGCTGGTGAACAGGGCGTCCTCATCGACAGCGGGCGTGTCCGGAGTACTGTCCGGCATGTCCGGAACCGATGGGGGCAGCTCTTCGCGTTCCGGCATCCCGGCGGGATCTTCCGCTGGTGTTTCGGCTGCGGGGGGCTGCTCGTGCGCTTGCTCGGGTGGTATGGCTGCATCGCTCCCGGCGGGGAGGGGCTCCTTCTCCTCCAGGACGAACAGCGGTGTGTCCGGGGAGGGTTGCGGTGCGGGTGGCAGCGGGGGATGGACTTCGTGGACCTCGCGGGGGATCGGAACGGCGTTCTCGTCCACGAGGGTTTCCAGCGCGTTGAAGGCGTGGTTGCACTGGCCGCAGCGCACACGGCCCTGACGGGCGCGCAACTGCTCCGGGCGCACCCGGAAGGTGGTGGCGCACGCGGGGCAGCGCGCGAGGATCATGGCACCGCCCGCTCCGGCATTTCGCCTTCGAGGCGCACCCAGCCTTCGTGGGTGGCGCCGACCCGCAGTGCGATGTAGGGGGCGTAGGCGGCGATGACATCCTCCGCCTGGGGCTCGAGCACGCCCGACAGGGCCAACTTGCCACCCGGGGCGACCCGCGCGGCAAGCAAGGGGGCGAGCATCTTGAGCGGATTGGTCAGGATGTTGGCGACAACCCGCTGGAAGGTGCCTTCAAGCGGCTTGGCCGACACCTGCAGGTGCAGGCTCACGCCGTTGTTGGCGGCGTTGTCGGCGGCGGTCTCGACTGCCTTCTCGTCGATGTCCACACCGGTCACTTCGCCGGCACCCAGCTTGGCCGCCGCGATGGCCAGGATGCCGGAGCCACAGCCGTAATCCAGCACGCTGACGCCCGGGCTGACCTGCTCGGTGAGCCATTCCAGGCACACGCGGGTGGTCGGGTGGGAGCCGGTGCCGAAGGCCATGCCCGGGTCGAGGACCAGGTTGATGGCGTCCGGCGCCGGGGATTCGTGCCACGAGGGCACGATCCACAGGCGGTCGGTGATGCGGATCGGGTCGAACTGGCTCTGGGTGAGCTGCACCCAGTTCTGCTCCTCGACCTCCTCGATCGTGAAGGGCGGCACCGCCTCCAGCCCGGCCGCCGCCGAGGCGGTGGCGAGGGACTGGGCGAGGTCGGTGTCGGTGTCGAACAGCGCCACCACTCGGCTGTGGTCCCACAGGCTGGCGGGCGACATGCCGGGCTCGCCGAACTGGGGTTTCTCGGCGTCGGTGCCGGCGTCCGCGTCGTCGATGCTGACCGACAGGGCGCCGTGTTCCATCAGCGCTTCGGAGAGGGCCTCGGCGCGCTTGGCGTCAGCCTGGAGGATGACCGAGATCCACATCAGTTCTTGCTTACTTCGTTGCGCCCCGCCAGCTTGTGCTCCAGGTAGTGGATGCTGGTGCCGCCTTCGACGAAGCGGGCATCGAGCATCAGCTCCTGGTGCAGCGGGATGTTGGTCTTGATGCCTTCGACCAGCATCTCGGACAAGGCGATACGCATGCGGCGGATGGCCTGGTCACGGGTGTCCCCGTAGGCGATCAGCTTGCCGATCATCGAGTCGTAGTGCTGGGGGACGGTGTAGCCGTTGTAAACGTGGGAGTCCACGCGGATGCCGGGGCCGCCGGGGACGTGCCAGTTGGCGATCTTGCCCGGGCAGGGGGTGAACTTGAACGGATCCTCGGCGTTGATCCGGCACTCGATGGCGTGGCCGCGGAATTCGATGTCGCGTTGCTTGTAGCGCAGCTTCTGGCCGGCCGCGACGCGGATCTGCTCCTGCACGATGTCCACGCCGGTGATCAGCTCGGTGACCGGGTGCTCGACCTGCACGCGGGTGTTCATTTCGATGAAGTAGAACTCGCCGTTCTCGTACAGGAACTCGAAGGTGCCGGCACCCCGGTAGCCGATCTTGCGGCAGGCCTCGGCGCAGCGTTCGCCGATGCGCAGGATGTGGCGGCGTTCGATGCCGGGGGCGGGGGCTTCCTCGATGACCTTCTGGTGGCGGCGCTGCATGGAGCAGTCGCGCTCGCCCAGGTGGATGGCATTGCCATGCTGGTCGGCGAGGATCTGGATCTCCACGTGGCGTGGGTTCTCCAGGAACTTCTCCATGTAGACCATCGGGTTGCCGAAGAACGCACCCGCTTCGGAACGGGTCGTGGTGACGGCATTGAGCAACGCGGCCTCGGTGTGCACCACGCGCATGCCGCGACCGCCGCCGCCGCCGGCGGCCTTGATGATCACCGGATAGCCGATGGCCCGGGCGATCTTGACGATCTCCTTGGGGTCGTCGGGCAGGGCGCCTTCGGAGCCGGGTACGCAGGGTACGCCGGCCGCCTTCATGGCGTCCTTGGCGGAAACCTTGTCGCCCATCAGGCGGATGGTCTCGGCGCGGGGGCCGATGAAGACGAAACCGGACTGCTCGACCCGCTCGGCGAAATCGGCGTTCTCGGACAGGAAACCATAGCCCGGGTGGATGGCCTCGGCATCGGTGACCTCCGCAGCGGAGATCAGTGCCGGGATGTTGAGGTAGCTGAGGGTCGACGAGGCGGGGCCGATGCAGACGGATTCGTCGGCCAGCTTGACGTATTTGGCTTCGGCGTCCGGCTCGGAGTGCACCGCGACGGTCTTGATGCCCAGTTCGCGGCAGGCACGCAGCACGCGCAGGGCGATCTCGCCCCGGTTGGCGATGAGGATCTTCTCAAACATGGCCATGGGCTTAGCCGATGATGAAGAGGGGTTCGCCGAACTCCACGGGCTCGCCGTTCTCGAGGAGGATGGCCTTGATGGTGCCGGAGGCGTCGGCTTCGATCTCGTTCATCAGCTTCATGGCTTCGATGATGCACAGCACGTCGCCGGCATTGACGCTCTGGCCGACCTCGGCCAGGGGCTTGGCGCCCGGGGCGCTGGCCCGGTAGAAGGTGCCGACCATCGGCGACTTGACGACATGGCCGTCCGGCAGTGCCGGCTCGGCGGGGGCGGCAGCGGCGGTGGTCGGTGCCGCGACGGCGGCAGGTGCGGCAGCCGGCATCTGGGCGACGTAATTGACGGGGGCCGGGCCCGAGACGTGCTTGGCGATGCGGACTTTTTCCTCGCCTTCAGTGACTTCCAGCTCGGAGATGCCGGATTCCTGGACCAGGTCGATCAATTTCTTGAGCTTGCGAAGATCCATTGTATTCCCCTTGATTGTTGGTGCCCCGGCGTCGGACGACGCGGGGGCCGGTGTCTGGTTCAGCCGCGGGAGCGCAGGCGCGACAGGGCAAACTCGAGGGCGAGCTGGTAACCCTGGGCACCCAGTCCGCAGATCACTCCGACGGCCTTGTCGGAAAAGTAGGAGTGATGCCGGAATGGCTCGCGGGCGTGGATGTTGGACAGGTGCACTTCGACGAACGGGATGTCGACACCCGACAGGGCATCCCGGATCCCCACGCTGGTGTGCGTGTAGGCAGCCGGGTTGATGATGATGAAGTCGACGCCTTCGGTGCCGGCGGCCTGGACCCGGTCGATCAATTCACCCTCATGATTGCTCTGGAACGACTCCAGCAGCACGCCATCGACCTTGGCGCGACTCTCCATCGCCGCATGGATGTCGGCGAGGGTGGTCAGGCCGTAGATGCCGGGTTCACGGCGGCCGAGGAGGTTGAGATTGGGGCCGTGCAGAACGAGGATGCGGGCTTGTTGCAGGTCGTCCATGCTGGCTTCAGGTGTGCGATTTTTCCGCGTCATGAGTGCAAGTTTGCCGCAGATTGGCGCAATTTGTCCATCGCCTGGCGGTGAATGCGTGGCTTACGAGCGGCTGAGTTCGGCGAGTTTGCGCTCGAGTTCCTGCTCGGACAAGGTGCCGACCTTGACCAGCCCGACTGCGCCGCGCCGATCGATGATCAGGGTGAAGGGCAGGGCCTGGGAGTGGTTGCCCAGCTCTTCGGACAGGCTCACCACGCTGGGCGGAGCGACGACCAGGGGGTAGGCGACCGGGGTGGCAGCCTGGAATTTGCGCACGTTTTCGTCCGTATCAATGCTGATGCCGACAAACTGGACGCCTTTGTCCGCGTATTTCTGGCTGATGGCCGAAAAGGCCGGCATTTCCTTCCGGCAGGGCGGGCACCAGGTCGCCCAGAAGTTCACCACCAGGACCTGGCCTTTCCACTGGGACAGGGGCTGGTTCTTGCCGGTGGCGTCGGGCAGTTCGAGGGCCAGCAGCTTGCCGACCGCGCCTGAAGGGGCGGCGTCGGCCGACTGGGCCGGGGCGCTCAGATTGTGGCGGGATGAATACAGGCCCGCCGCGGTGGCCAGCACGGCGATGATCAGGGCGGGGAGGATGCGGGTGGTGAATTTCATGGCTGGATGCCGGCGGTGATGCTGGGTGTGCTGTCGTTGACGAGGGCTTCGACGACGGAAAGGCGAGCGCGTTCCATCTGCCGGGCGCCATGACTGCCCCGCCGGTTGAGGCGCTCCAGGTCGGGTGAGTAGATGCGCAGGCGGATCGGGATGTCGCCCCAGTCGAAGACCAGGATGGCCTCCGGGCCGTCCGGCTGGTTGCGCCGCGGCTCCCGGTGCTCGTAGGCCACGTCGTGGTTGAGGAAGAAGATCTCCACCTCCTTGGCGCTCTCCGGGAAGAGGTCGATCTCCACCTCGGAGTAGCGGCCGGCCGTGCCTTCCAGTACCGCACCGGTGAGGTAGGGGCGGAAGGGTTCGAGCTCGCGCATCACCTCCAGGGCGGCCACGCGCAGGGCGAACTGGCGCTCGAGATGTTCTTCGTCCTGAAAGACGGCGAGGTAGGTGCGGACTTCCGCTTCGATCTCGGCATTGTTGGGCAGTTCGTCGGCGTTGATGGCGCCGAGCTGGCGGGCGGCCTTGCGTTTGGCGAAGCCGTAGTCGGTGACGCCGTCTTCGGCGATCATGCGGGCCGCCAGGGCGGCGATCTCGCGGCGCAGGTTGCTGCGGTGCGGAACGGCAGGGCGCGGCATGGAAGGTCGGAGCTCCCCGTTCGATTAGAATGCCTTCCATTCTACACACGACTATTGCGGCACTGTTTCCGCCTTCCCGACTATGCATATTCACATTCTTGGTATCTGCGGCACCTTCATGGGGGGCATCGCCCTGCTGGCCCGGGCGGCCGGCCACAAGGTGACGGGGTGCGACGCCAACGTCTACCCGCCTATGAGCACCCAGCTGGAGGAGCAGGGGATCGGTCTGGTGGAAGGCTATGGTGTGGAGCAGCTGGGCCTGAAGCCGGACGTCTTTGTGGTGGGCAATGCGATCTCCCGCGGCAATCCGCTGCTCGAGACGATCCTCGACCAGGGCCTGCCCTATGTCTCCGGCCCCCAGTGGCTGGCCGAGAACGTGCTGCAGGGGCGCTGGGTGCTTGCCGTGGCCGGCACGCACGGCAAGACCACGACCACCTCGCTGCTGGCCTGGATTCTCGAGGATGCCGGGCTCAACCCGGGTTTTCTGGTGGGTGGGGTGCCCAAGAACTTCGGTGTGTCGGCCCGCCTGACCGAGTCGCCTTTCTTCGTGATCGAGGCGGACGAGTACGACACCGCCTTCTGCGACAAGCGCTCCAAGTTCGTCCATTACCGCCCACGGACCGCCATCCTGAACAATCTGGAATTCGATCATGCGGACATCTTTGCCGATCTCGCGGCGATCCAGACACAGTTCCATCATCTGGTGCGGACCATTCCCCGCTCCGGGCGGATCGTCGCGAATGCCGCCGAGGAGACCTTGCCGCAGGTCATCGAGCGGGGGTGCTGGTCCGAGCTGGAGTGGTTCAACGATGCAGCCGGCTGGTCGATAGCCGAGGGAAGTGCCGAGGACGAGGTGGTGGTCCGTCACCAGGGCCGGGAGATCGGCCGCAAGCGCCTGCCCTTGTCGGGGCGGCACAACCGGGCCAACGCCCTGGCGGCCATCGCCGCCGCCCGCCATGTGGGCGTGACGCCGGAAGTAGGGCTGGATGCCCTGACCCGCTTCGAGGGGGTCAAGCGTCGCCTGGAACTGCGCGGCACCGTGCGCGGGGTGGCGGTTTACGATGATTTCGCCCATCACCCCACGGCCATTACGCTGACCGTCGAAGGTCTGCGCCGGCAGGTGGGCGAGGCGCGCATCCTGGCCGTGCTGGAGCCGCGCTCCAACACCATGAAGCTGGGTGTGATGAAGGACCAGCTGCCGGCCAGCCTGGCCCAGGCCGACAAGGTCTTCTGCTATGCCGCCAACCTGGGCTGGGATGCCCGCGAGGCGCTCGCGCCGATAGCCGGGAAGACCGTGGTCGAGGACGATCTGGACGTGCTGGTCAGGGCGATCGTTGCCGAGGCGCGGGAGGGTGATCGCATCCTGGTCATGAGCAACGGTGGTTTTGGCGGGATCCACGGCAAGTTGCTCGAGGCCCTGTCGGGCTGAGCAGGCCACCCGAGAGAGTGCGGAGCCGGCATCCGCTGCCGGGATTGCTTAACGGATCGCCTGGAAACGTCGAGGAAAGCCCGCCATCGCATAGGGATGGCGGGCTTTTTCGCCATTCAGGACCTTCCAGGTCGCCGCCAGTACGGCGCACAGCAGCAGCGCGGCGCCGGTGTTGTGGGCCACCGCGAGCGGCAGGGGCAGTTGCAACAGCACATTGGCGATGCCCAGGGAGATCTGCAGGGCGAGGGTGGCGAGCAACGCCAGTCCGTGCCTGCGGCCCTCGTGCCGGCGTAGCAGGCAGAGGCTGAACGCCCCGACGATGCCCAGCACGACGCCGGCGAACAGTCGGTGGGTCCAGTGGATGGCGGTGAGGGCGGCGGCCGGGAGAAGCTCGCCGCTGGCCGTGTTGCCGAGTTCGCGGTCCAGGGTGAAGGCGTGGTGGAAGTCTGTTTCGGGTCGGAAGCTGCCCTGGCAGGTGGGAAAGTCGGCGCAAATGGTCGCGGCGTAGTTGCTGCTGACCCAGCCGCCGAGAGCGATCTGCGTCAGCACGCTTGCCGTGGCCAGGATAGCGAGGACTTTCAATCCGGTTGGGAAGGCTGTCGGTCGGGGGCTGCGGCCTTCGCGCAGCACGATCAGGGCGAGCAGGGCGAGGGTGCTCATGCCGCCGAGCAGGTGGCTGGTGACGATCACGGGCTTGAGCAGGCGGGTAACGGTGAGCATGCCGAGCAGGGCCTGGCCGGTCACCACCCCCAGCAGGGCCAGTTCCAGCCACGGCCGACGCCGGACCCGATGGCGCCAGGCGATGGCGGTGAGAGCGAGGATGCACAGGCCCAGGGTACCCGCGGCGTAGCGATGGATCATCTCCTTCCAGGCCTTGGGGGCTTCGACGGACTGGCCGAAGCGGGCCTCGGCGTGGGCGAGCTCGTGGGCCTGTTCGGGCACGCCCACCAGCTTGCCGTAGCAGCCCGGCCAGTCCGGACAGCCCAGGCCGGCATCGGAGAGGCGCACGTAGGCACCGAGGGACACCACCACCAGTGCGAGCAGCAGGGCGATTGTAGCCAGCCTGCGGTAGGCCGGGCCCACCGGTGAGCAGGTCTCGGGTTGCCAGGTTTCGGCGCGGCGCAGCCCCGCGGTGTGGCTGGCGCGCCTTTTCATGCCAGCCGGTCCAGGAACAGGGCTGCGAACAGGCCGGTGAGGTAGATCAGCGAGTAGCGGAAGGCATGGCGGGCGCGGTCGTCCGAGTAGTTGCGCCAGAGTATCCAGGCCTCCCGCAGGTAGCCGAGGTTGAGCAGGCTGACCAGCGCGGCGTAGGTCGCCCCGGACAGGCCCAGCGTGCAGGGCAGGTAGGAGACAGCGGCCAGCAGCACCGTGTACAGCAGGATGTGCAGGCAGGTCAGCGGCACCCCGTGGCTCACCGGCAGCATGGGCAGGCCGGCGCGGGCGTATTCCTCCCGCCGGTAGCAGGCCAGGGCCCAGAAGTGCGGCGGAGTCCACAGGAAGATGATGAGGAACAGGGCGAGCGCCGGCAGGCCGATGGAGTCGGTCATGGCGGCCCAGCCGAGCACCGGCGGCATGGCCCCGGAGGCGCCTCCGATGACGATGTTCATCGGCGTGGCGGGTTTGAGCACCAGGGTGTAGATGATGGCATAGCCCAGGAAGGTGGCCAGGGTCAGCCACATGGTCAGGGGATTCACCGCCACATGCAGCAACCACAGCCCGGCGCCCCCCGTCAGGCAGGCCAGGCCGAGGGTCTCGGTCGGGGTGATGAGGCCCAGCGGCAGGGCCCGCCCGCGGGTACGGGCCATGCGCGCGTCGATGGTGCGTTCCACGAGGCAGTTGATCGCGGCGGCGGCGCCGGCCACCAGGGCAATCCCGATGGTGGCGGCGAGCATCCGGCCGAGGGGGGGCCAGCCCGGCACCGCGAGGAACATGCCGATCATGGCGGTGAACACGATCAGGCTGTTCACCCGGGGCTTGCACTGGGTGAAGAAGGCGGTGAGGCGCAGGCCCAAGGGGGCGGCGATGGCGGAACTGCGGAGGAGGGTCGGCATGCGGGCGGGTCTCCGTTGAAGTCGTCAGCCGGCCCACGCGTAGCGGAGCAGGCGTTCCATGTCCTTGAGGATGTCGCGGGGGGCAGCGTCGGTGGGGTAGCGCAGGATGATCCGGCCCTGGGGGTCGACCACGTAGACCCGATGCCCGCCTGCATCCAGGTCGAAGGCTGCCCGGGCGGCACTGCTGCCAGCCACGGCGGCGTGGAGGTCGGGCTGCAGGGCGGTCAGGGGGGCGCTGTCGGGGACCGCCTGGTCGGTGAGCCAGGTGCGCTGCACCCGGGACATCTGTTTGTAGAGGGCCACGTGGATCTGGCGGGTGGCGACGATCCACTGGCGGCAGGCTTCATCGCAGGGCCCGGCGCCGGCGACAATGAGATTCCAGTGCCCCTCCAGGCTGGTCTTGTCGAGGGGCGCGCCGTGGGGGCCGGCCAGGGCGGGCACGGGCCGTGGCGGGTCGAGGAGCTCACCGTGGTTGCCAGCCTTGGCGGGCCGCCAGCCGGTGAGGTAAAGCGTGGCGGCCACGACGAAGGGCAGGGCCAGCAGGGCGATGATCAGCAAGAGGGGGCGGTAGCGGGACATCAGCGGCGCCTCCAGCCCAGGGCCAGCCAGATCAGCACGGCGGAGGCGGCAAAGCCGTACCACTGCAGGGCGTAGGACAGGTGCCGTTCCAGGCGCTCGTCGGGGCGTGGCCATTCCCGGCCAAAGCCGGCCGGCGAGGCAGGGTCGAGCTGGATCACCACCGGCTGCAGCGGCCACGGGGCGAGGCTGCGGAAGCGAGCCAGATCCAGGTTTTGCCAGACCGGCTCCCAGGTGTTGGTGGCCGGCTCGGGGCCGAGGGTGAAGAAGCGCTGCCCCGGGAGGGTGGCGGTGCCACGCAGCTCGACCGTCTCGACCGGGGTGGGAACGTCCGGGAGGTCGGCATGCCGGTCAGCGGCGGGAATCCAGCCCCGGTTGATCAGCACGCGCATCTCGCTGCCTTCGATGCGCAGGGGGGTGATCACGTGGTAGCCCGCCCGCTCCCGCTGGATCCGGTTGTCCACCAGGAACTGCCGGTCGGTCTCGAAGCGGCCGCGCACCACAACCTGGCGCGCGCGCAGGGCCTCTGCGTCGGCGGGGGGGCCGGCCAGCTGGATGGTGCCGTCCTGCATCCCGTGATCCAGCAGGGCCTGGGCGGCAGCCTTGCGCTCAGCCTTGCCATGCTGCCAGTTGCCGAGCTGGATGCAGCCGGCAGCCACCACCAGCGCCAGCAATCCGCCCCATGGGGAGGGGCGGAAGCGGCGGCCGCTTGTGACGGCCCGGAGGCGGGCGCACAATCGTGCGACCGGATTCGGGGAGTGCGCTGTGCTGTTCAAGTTGGCCGTGGTGTTCATGCTCTTGCTGGTGATCGGCAGCCTCTTCTCGGGCCTGGTCTTCCTCTATCGTGACAAGGGCAATGGCGACCGGGTCGTGCGGGCACTCACCGTGCGCGTCTCACTCTCGCTCCTGTTGTTCATCGGTTTGTTGCTGGCCTGGCGTTACGGGGCCTACAGCCAGTAGACGACGACGAACAGCAGCAACCAGACCACATCCACGAAGTGCCAGTACCAGGCCACCGCCTCGAAGGCGAAGTGGCGCTTTGCGTCGAAATGCCCGGCCACGCAGCGCCCGGCCACCACGGCCAGCATGATGGCGCCGAGGGTGACGTGAAAACCATGGAAGCCCGTGAGCATGAAGAAGGTCGCGCCATAGACGCCCGCGCCCATCGTCAGGCCCAGCTCGGTGTAGGCGTGGTGGTATTCATAGGCCTGGAAGCCCAGGAAGATGACGCCCAGCAGCACGGTGAGGATCAGGCCCAGGTTGAGCTGGGCGCGCTTGCCCTTCATCAGGCCCCAGTGGGCCCAGGTCAGGGTGACGCCCGAGGTCAGCAGCAGGGCGGTGTTGATCGCCGGGATGCCCCAGGCGCCCATCGGGGTGAAGCTGGCACCCTTCGGCCCTGCGGAGGGCCAGACCGCGGTGAAATCCTTGTAGAGCGTGAAGGCCGGATCCATGCCCGCCAGGGCGGGCACCGAGAGCACCCGGCAGTAGAACAGAGCCCCGAAGAAGGCCGCGAAGAACATCACCTCCGAGCCGATGAACCAGATCATGCCCTGCCGGAATGACTTGTCCTCCCAGTCGGTGTAGGCACCGCGCTGGTTCTCGGTGATCACCGCACCGAACCATTTGAACAGCACCGCGATGATGACCGCCGTGCCCGCCGCCATGACCCAGGGGCCGGGGGCGAACTTGTTCATCAGCAGGATGAAGCCCAGGGCCAGCATGAACATGCCGCCCGACAGGAAGAAGGGGTAGAGGCTGGGTTGCGGAACGTAGTAGTGGGTGGCGTGGGGCGCTGCAGTGTTGGCGGGCGAGGCGTTCAAGGCGGGCTCCCTAGGATGGATTCGGGGCGGGGAAGAAGGCGTAGGCGAGGGTCAGCTCGCTGATCTCGTCGCCGATGTCTCCATCGACGATGAAGGTCAGGGCCATCTCGCGGCTCTCTCCGGGGGCGAGGGTCTGCTGCTTGAAGCAGAAACAGTCGAGTTTTTTGAAGTGGCGGGCCGCAGTGGTGGGCGACACGCTGGGCACGGCCTGGCCGACGATGGTCTTGTCTGACAGGTTGCGCACCAGGAAGCGCGTGGTGCGCAGTTCGCCCGGGTGAATGTCGATGGACGGTTCTAGCGGGCGGATCTCCCAGGGCAGGCCGGGCATCAGGGTGGAGGTGAATTGCACACCCAGCTTGCGGCCGTAATTGACTGCGGTGGGGGGGAGGTCCTTCGCTTCGATGGCGTCCTTGAGCGTCTTGCCATTGAAGCCGACGGCCGCGCACAGGGTGTCGTAGAGCGGCACCAAGGCGAAGCCGAAGGCAAAGAAGGCGGCGGCCAGCAGGAGCAGCCGGACGACCAGCCGGCCGTGCCTGCGTGGCGGGGGCAGGGTTGCCTCGCTCATGGCATTTCAGCGGTCGATGAAGAAACCAACCACGTAGAGCCCCACGGCCACGGCGCCGAGCAGCCAGGCGAAGCGGGCCGAGGCCCGGCGGCGGTTGGCGAGATCAGAATTAGTCAGGTGCATGATGTCCTCCTCAGGAGGTCTTGATGACGGGTTGAATGTCCCAGGAGTGGTGCGGCGGCGGCGAGCTGAGCTCCCATTCCAGGCCGCTGGTGCCTTCCCAGACCTTGTCGCTGGCCTTCTCGCCGCCTTTCACGCAGCGCCACACGTTGTAGGCGAAGATCAGCTGGGACAGGCCCAGGACGAAGGCGCCAACGGTGGAGATGGCGTTGAACTCGGCGAACTGCAGCGCGTAGTCGGGGATGCGTCGCGGCATGCCGGCCAGGCCCAGGAAGAACTGGGGCATGAAGGTGAAGTTGAAGCTGATGACGGTGAGCCAGAAGTGCAGCTTGCCGAGCTTCTCGCTGTACATGTGACCGGTCCATTTGGGCAGCCAGTAATACACGCCGGTCATCACCCCCATGATGCCGCCGGCGAACAGGGCGTAGTGGAAATGGGCCACCACGAAGTAGCTGTGGTGGTACTGGGCGTCGGCCGCCACGTCGGCCAGTACCAAGCCGGTGAGGCCGGCGATGCCGAACAGCACGATGAAGCCCACCGCGAACAGCATCGGGGTCTCGAAGCTCATCGCGCCGCGCCACATGGTGGCGATCCAGCAGAAGAAGAGCACCGCCAGCGGCAGTGAGATCGACATGGTGCTGTACATGAAATACAGCAGGGCCGGCACCGGCAGGCCGGCGGTCAGGAAGTGGTGAGCCCACACGATGAGGCCCAGTACACCGATGGCGATGAAGGACCACACCTGGGCGGTGTGTCCGTAGATGGGCTTGCGGGTGAAGGTGGACAGGACGTGGGGCATCAGGCCCCACACCGGCAGCAGCAGGATGTAGACCTCGGGGTGGCCGAAGAACCAGAACAGGTGCTGGAACAGGATCGGGTCGCCGCCGCCTGCCGCATTGAAGAAGTGGGTGCCGAAGTGGCGGTCGGTGAGCAGCATGGTGACGCCACCCGCCAGCACCGGCAGGGTGATGATGAGCAGCACCGCGGTGACCAGCCAGCCCCAGCAGAAGAGCGGCATCTTCATCAGGGTCATGCCCGGGGCGCGCATGTTGAGGATGGTGGCGATGATGTTGATCGAGCCCATGATCGAGCTGATGCCCAGGATGTGGATCGAGAAGATCGCAAAGTCCACCCCGATGCCGCCCTGCACCGACAGGGGCGCGTAGAGCGTCCAGCCGGTGGCCACCGCGCCGTCACCGATGCCGAAGAGGGCCAGCACGAAGGGCATGGTGAGCAGCATGGCAGCCGGCGGCAGCAGCCAGAAGCCCCAGTTGTTGAGGCGCGGCAGGGCCATGTCGGGGGCGCCGATCATCAGCGGGATCATCCAGTTGGCGAAGCCGGTGGCGGCCGGCATGAGGGCCGCGAAGATCATCACCAGGGCGTGCACGCCGATCAGCTGGTTGAAGAACTCCGGCTTCATCAGCTGCAGGCCGGGCTGGAACAGTTCGGCCCGCACCCCCAGGATCATCGCCCCGCCGAGGAAGAACATCAGCAGGGAGAAGGTCAGGTACATCGTGCCGATGTCCTTGTGGTTGGTGGTGGTCAGCCAGCGCATCAGCCCGGTGGGGTGGTGGCCGTGGCCGTCGTGGTGGTCGAGGGTATGGGTGGCGGTGTTCATCCGTGACTCCTCAGCGAAGGGCCTTGATCTGGGCGGGCTGGATCATGTCGCCCTTGGTGTTGCCGAAGCTGTTGCGCTCGTAGGTGATGATGGCGGCCAGGTCGGCATCGGACAGGGTGGCCTTGAAGGCCTGCATGGCGGTTCCGGTCTTGCCGTTCAGCACACGATCCACATGGCTGTCGGGGAGCAGCTTGCCGTCGGGGGAGAGCAGGGGGCCGTTGACGATCTTGCTGCCAGCGAGGGCCGGGAAGGCCGGGGGCAGGCCCTGGCCTTCCGGCTGGTGGCAGGCTGCACAGTTCTTCTCGTAGGCGGCCTTGCCGGCGGCCATCAGCTCGTCCTTGGTCCAGGTCCTGTCGCCGCCAGCGGCGGCAGCGGCCATCTCGGCCTTCTTCTTGTCCACCCAGGCGACGTATTCGGCCTCCGGAACGGCACGCACCACCACGGGCATGAAGCCGTGATCCTTGCCGCACAGTTCGGCGCATTGGCCTCGATAGACCCCAGGTTCCTCGATGCGGACCCAGGTTTCGCGCAGGAAGCCCGGGATGGCGTCGCGCTTGACGCCAAACTGGGGCACCCACCAGGTGTGGATCACGTCGGTGGAGGTGAGCAGGATGCGGACCTTCTTGCCGACCGGCAGCACCACCTCGTTGTCCACCTCGAGCAGGTAGTGCTCGCCCTTGGCCTCCTTGCCCTCGATCTGCTCGCGTGGGGTGGTGAGGGTGCTGACGAACTGGATGCCCGAATCCGGGTATTCGTACTTCCACTTCCATTGCAGGCCGGTGACCTTGAGCACCATGTCGGCCTTGGTGCGGGTGTCTTCCATCTCGATCACGGCGTGGAAGGCCGGGATGCCCATCAGCACGAAATCGATGAAAAGCAGGATGCCGAAGGGCACCAGCACCCAGAACCACTGCAGGGCGCCGGCCGGGCCACTGAATTTGGCGGGCTCCGCGCCGGCGCTCTTGCGGTGTTTGATCATGGAATACACCATGATCGCGAACACGACCACGAACAGCACGGTGATGATCACCATGAACTCGTTGTGGATGTTCAGGGTGTCGCGGGCGATGGGGGTGACGGGCTTGGGGAAGTTCCAGGTGTAATCCGCGAGCGCGTTGCCCGCTGCGAGGGTCAGGCCGGTTCCTGCGAAAAGCTTGGCTGGGGTGGGGTTGAGTGTCGTCAAGTCTCTACCTCTTCTTTTCGTGGGATGATCGGCGCGGCCCTCGACGCTCAGCTGCGTAGCCGGCGTGAGAGATCTGTGTAGAACTGGTAGCGTTGTTCGGGTGTCATCAGGTGGCCGACCTGGCAGCAGCGCCCGTGGGAGCGGATGCAGATCAGCGGGTCGGGGCCGCTGGCCGTATCGGCCTCCAGGCTGAGTCGGGCCCAGCCGGTGTTGAAATCATGCTGGATGTCGCCGCCGGGAAGATGGCTGACGATGCTGAGCCGGCTGCCCTCGAGACGCACGGTCTCGCTGCTCTGATCACGGCGATCGAGGATGCGGAGGGCGATGTAGAGAACGGCCAGCTCCACGCCGGCGAAGGGGAGTACCAGCCAGGCGCCGGCAATCAGGAAGCCGCCGCTGACGAGCAGGCTCAAAAACAGGATGCCGCCGATCAGGAGTCGGCGGGCGGAAGGATTCAGAGAGCAGTTGGGGCGTGCACGCCATTCATGCACGCCCTCTGCTTCTATCGTTGTTATAGCCATGGCGTCTCCTCCAGGCCCTGTCTGCGACTTTTTGACGCAGATCAAATTCTGGGAGGAGTGTAGCATCGCCTGTCGATTTTGCAGTGCACTTGAAAGTGGTGCAAGATTCTGATTTTAAAGGGGAATGCAAATGCTTTTGATGTTGCGCTGCATCATCTTCGGCTTGGCGCTGACACTTGGCCTGAGCGCCTGCTCGCCAGGGGGCGAAGGCCGGGGGGCGAAGGGCTTTGCCGCGACCGACATCACGGGCGCGAACTACGCCAAGGATTTCCGGCTGGTGGATCACACCGGTACTCCGCGCAGCCTGGCTGATTTCCGCGGCAAGGTGGTGACCCTGTTCTTCGGATATACCCAATGCCCGGACATCTGCCCGACCAATCTGCTGACCATGGCGGAGGTGATGCGCCAGCTCGGGCCGGATGCGCAGCGCGTCCAGGTCCTGTTCGTGACGGTCGATCCGGAGCGCGACACCCAGGCCCTGCTGGCTCAGTACGTGCCGGCCTTCGATGCCCGCTTCATCGGTCTGAGGGGGGATCTGCCTGCCACCGAGGCGGTGGCGAAGGAGTTCCGGGTGTTCTATCAGAAGCAGGGCGATACCAAGGGCCAGGCCTACACGGTCGACCATTCCACCGGGACCTATGCCTTCGATCCGCAGGGGCGGCTGAGGCTGTACATCCGGCACGGGGAGAAGCCGGAGGTGATCGCCGCCGATCTCGGCAAGCTGCTGGCCGGACAGTAAGCATGGGCTCCACGCCGGGGCAATGAAAAAGGGCGACCCTCGGGTCGCCCTTGTTGCGAGGCCGGATGCGCCGGGGCCGGTCAGGCCAGGGCGGCCAGCTGGGTGCGCATCTTCTGCATGGCCTTGGCTTCGATCTGACGGATCCGTTCGGCAGAGACGCCGTATTCGGCGGCCAACTCGTGCAGGGTGGCGGCATCGCCCTCGGTCAGCCAGCGCCGCTGCACGATGGCGCGGCTGCGATCGTCCAGGTTGGCGAGGGCTTCATGCAGGCCGACGTCCTTGAGCCGGGCCGCCTGCCGCTGGGCCAGCACCTCGGAGGGCTCCGCATCGGGGTCGGCCAGGTAGGCGATGGGGGCGAAGCGCTCCTCCTCGTCCTCCGGTCCGGCTTCGAGGGCCACTTCCTGGCCCGCCAGGCGGGTCTCCATCTCGCGGACCTCCTCGGGCTTCACGCCGAGTTGCTGGGCCACGGCGAGCACTTCCTCGCCCTGCAGGGCGTTGCTGCTGTTCTTCATGCTGCGCAGGTTGAAGAACAGCTTGCGCTGGGCCTTGGTGGTGGCGATCTTGACCAGGCGCCAGTTCTTGACGATGTACTCGTGGATCTCGGCCTTGATCCAGTGGATGGCGAACGACACCAGGCGCACACCCCGATCGGGATCGAAGCGCTTGACCGCCTTCATCAGGCCGACGTTGCCTTCCTGGATCAGGTCGGAATGGGGCAGGCCATAGCCCAGGTAACCGCGTGCGATGGCCACCACCAGGCGCAGGTGGGACAGCACCAGCTTGCGGGCCGCTTCCAGGTCGTCATTTTCCCGGAAGCTATGGGCCAGGTCGGATTCCTCCTTCTCGGTCAGCAGCGGGATGCGATTCACGCTCTGGATGTACTGATCCAGGCTGCCAACCGCGGACGGAACGGGAAACGACAGGGTTTGGGACATCTGCTACTACCTCCTTCGCGCAAATATTAGCACTCCCGGCCTGTGAGTGCTAAGGGGGTGAATGGTTCCTGTGCAAGGCCTGGTCGCGAAGGCATTTTGTGTCTGAAGGTAAGCGAACCGGGATGGGCGTGCCTTGATGGGCAGCCGCATCCCGTGGCGATGACTCAGCTCCGGTTGATGGAAACCCCGCCGTCGGCGAGGAGCGCTGAACCGGTCGTGAAGCTCGAGGCATCGGAGGCCAGATACAGCGCCGATCGCGCGATCTCTTCCGGGAGGGCCAGCCGTTTCAGGGCGTGCAGGCCTTCGACATAGGCCAGTGTTTCAGGCGTGTTGGCGAATGCCCGCCCCATGGGCGTATCCGTCCCCCCGGGCAGAAGGGCATTCACGCGAATGCCCAGGGTGCCGAACTCGACGGCCAGCGATTGAGTCAGGCCGATCAGCCCCGCCTTGCTGGCCGCATAGGCGGCCATGCCGGGCATGCCTGCCGTGTACCCGACAAAGGTCGAGGTGAAGATCAGCGACCCCTTCCGCCGTTGCAGCATGGCGGGGATCTGGTACTTCGCACCGAGAAAGGCGCTGGTGAGGTTTGCAGTGACCGTGCGCTCCCATTCCGACAAGGGCATGTCCGCGGTGGAGCCGACCGCGCCGGTCGTGCCGGCGTTGTTGAACGCAATGTCCAGACCTCCGAAACGGCTCTGGGCCAGGAGGACCAACTCCCTTGCGTAATGCTCGTCCGTCACATCGCCGGCCAGGGCGGCGGCTTCTCCGCCCGCCGAGGTGATCTCATCCACCAGGGCGAGGAGCTCTGCTTCGCGGCGGGCGCCGACGACGACGCGCGCGCCTTCCTGAGCGAACAATCGGGCCGTGGCCCGGCCGATGCCTGAACTGGCTCCGGTGACAATCGCAATGTTGTTGAGCAACTGGGACATGGGAATCTCCTTGAGTCGATGGGTGAGGGCGCAGGCCTGCTGCGCCGAGGGATGGATTACTGCCGCCCCGGACGAATGGCAGGGCATGTCTGCTGCGGGTGGGAGGGGCAGGGGAGCCCGCCGCGTGGGGGGCTAGCCCGTCCGCTGCCGGGTCCATGTCACTTCGTCGCGCAGCGTCTCCTCGATCGGACGGAAAGCCAGGCCAAACTCATGGCGTATCTTTTCCGCCGAGAATTTTCGGCCATAGTCGTTTGCAATATTTCGCACCGTCGCCAGGCTGAGCAGTACCGGCCGGCCCGTCAGCCTTGCGTAGGCCTCCTGAAGGAGGGCTATCCCGAGCAGGGCCATGCGTGGCAGCCTGCGGCGTGGCGCGGGGATGCCAGTGACAGCTTCCATGGCGCGCAAAAGCATATCCATGCCGAGCGGGTGGCCGGCCGCCAGATAGCGTTCGCCCCGCCGCCCCGTTCTGCTGGCTGCGAGAGCGACCCGCGCGACATCGCGGGCGTCGACGAAGGAGAAGGCGGCATCGACGATGCCGGGTATCCGCTGCTGCAGGTAGTCCTGCACAAACTGACCGGCTGAGGTGGGGCCGAGATCCCCAGGTCCGTGCATCCAGCCCGGCAGGATCAGCGAGATGTGCATATCGGGATGGCGGTCCAGAAAGGCATAGACCACCGCGTCGGTTTCGATCTTGCTGCGGTAATAGTCGTCGGGTGCCGCCGCCGCATCGAGTAGTACATTCTCGTCCGTCACCCCGTCCTTGCCGTATCCCAGCACGGCGATGGAGCTGACATGGACGGCGCGCCTGATCCCGGCCTCGTACGCCTGATGCAACAGGCGCTGTGTCCCATCGACATTCGTTCGGCGCAGGGCGGCGTGATGACGCCCTCCTTTGTAGCTTTCCCGGAAGTAGGCGGCGGTGTGGAACAGGACATCGCAACCGTGCAGCGCGGCTGAAAAGCGTTCGATGTCGGTGAGGTCGCCGCTGACCACCTCCAGCCGATCCCCTATCAGGCCGCCGAACTGGTCGGCGGCCTTCTGCGCCGAGCGCGCAAGCGCTCTCACCCGGTAGCCCTCGCTCAGCAGCAACCGGACCAGGTTGTTACCCAGCAGTCCGGTCGCGCCCGTCACAAATGCAGTTCTCTCGTTTGTCATGCGTTCTTCCTGTTGGTCGTGTTGCGGGGCACTCTAAACATTGGTGTAAAGTCCAAGGTCAACAGCGCATCAGGGAGAGTTTGTTGTGAAGATCGGAGAACTTGCCGAAAGGACGGGGATATCCCGCGACGCCATCCGCTTCTATGAACGCCTCGGGCTGCTCAAGTCGGAGCGCAGTCACGAGGGTCGCCATGGCTACCGTCGCTACGATGCGTCGGCGGTCCGGCGTGTCGGCCTGATCAACCAGGGCAAGGCGCTGGGCTTCTCGCTGGGAGAGATCCAGGAGCTGCTGGACGCCTGGGCGGACCACGCCCTGAGCGCAGATCAGAAACGTGCCGTGATTACCGGAAAGATCGATGTGATCGCCGGGAAGATACTCGCGTTGCAGGCGCTCTCTCTCGAACTCAAGCAGGTTCTGGCGGGGATCGATGAGGGGTGTTCAGCGGGGCGGGTGGGGGAATGAGCCGCTCTGGGGCGGAGAATGGTGGCCAAACCGGGCGGTGGCCTGCTGACGGCAGGCCGGCGATGTCCTGAGTCTCCCCGGCCTGCCTGGCCTTCAGCCCTGCTCAATGGGCAGTGGCGCTCTCCGCATGGGTCAGCAGCCAGGCGATCTCCCCCTTGTTCTGGATGTGAAGCTTGGAATACGCCTGGCGCAGGTGATGGCGCACGGTGGCGGGGGACAGGCCGAGCCGGCGGGCCACGGCCTTGTAGGTGAGCCCCTCGCCGAACAGGCGGGCGACCGACAGCTCCTTGGGGGTCAGCACATCGATGGCGGCGCGGGGGCGTACCTGCACCAGGTGCATGTCGCCGAGCTTTTCTGCATGCAGGCTCAGATGGGCGCCGACGAAGGCGCCCCGGTCGCTGGCCAGCAGGGCCGGCAGCAGCGGGGCGGGGAGGCGGCCGCCGCGCCATTCGGGCCATTCCAGCAGCACCAGATCGGCGAAGGCGGCATCGGCGTAGAGCATCACCCCGGCAGAGTCGCAGATGGCCGCCGAGATGCGCTGGGTGCCGGTGCGGTGGCGCACCCGTTCGAGATACTGGACCCGGTTGATGTTGAGTACCGAGGCGATGTGGGGCATGACCAGTTGCCCCAGTTCGGCGTCGCGGGCCGAGAAGCGCGGCACCAGGCTGTTGCGGTACAGCGAAAGGTGGGTCCACAGGTTGAGGGCCGGGTCCACCGAGATGACGCAGAGCAGCTGGGCCATGTCGTGCCTCTCGGTGAAGCGGCGAAACTCCGGGCACATGCGTTCGTCGGTGATCAGCATGTGCACCGGCTGCCCGGGGGCGGACTTGACCAGCGGCACCAGCGGATCCTTGAACTTGATCTCTTCCCAGCCGGACAGGAAATCCGGGCCCAGCCGGTACCGGGCGTTGCTGTGCATCAGGGGGGTGCCATCCACCAGGGTCGAGCGGCCCAGCCAGGCACTGTCGAAGTCCAGATGCTCACGCAGCAGGCTGAACAGCTGGGTCTCGAATTCGCCGATGCTGGCCGTCAGGGCCAGCGGGTAGAGCTCCAGCAGCAGGCGCCCGAGTGAGGCGGCGACGCTGCCTGTCGCCTCGGCCGGACAAGGCTGTGGTGAGTCCCGTTCGAGTTCCTTATCCGAAAAGGCCCGGGCAATTTCCTCCTCGAGGCGTTCGCCCCAGTCCTGCGTCGCTTCCATGTTGACCTCCGCTGTTGGCACTCCGGGCGCTGGGCGGCTCTTGGCCGTGGGCGCTTTTCCTTTTTTATTCAAGGTACTGCAGAACAGCGTGGTCCGCAATGCGGAGATCGGGTGGTCGTTCAAATGAACGATGTGGGGTCTTTTCGGAGGGGGGATTCCTCGTTGCTGCGCATCAAATGCCCCAGCGCAGGGCATGCACCACAAAGGACGGTGACGGTCAGGTCTATTACAAATGGATTGGGGTGGACGGGTGCCTTCAGGGGGGATTTCCCCTGCAGCAATATGGCTTTCGATCCACGCGTATTCCCCAATCATGATCAGGGGGGATGTTGATGGCATGTCGTCCGGCGTTGTCCCTGCACTGCGGTGGTGCAGCATGAGCAGGGCCGTTGCGTCAATTTGAACGACTGCCGGCGTCGTCCGGCGGCTCTTAAGGTTTCGTCACCCGGTCGGCCTCCCCATCGAGACCGGCCCCATCAGGAGAGACGGAACCATGAGTTCAAGGAGCAGCTTCATCACGTCGCTGGCACCGCTGTGCATCATCGGCGGCCTGCTGTACGCGGCGCTTTACATCAAGCCGGCGGGGGGCGGCACCGCCCTCGAGCCGCCGGTGATCGCGCCCCGCGATCACTTCTATGCCCTCATCCAGCCGGCTGGCGGGTCGCTCTGGGCGGTGGGCAATGACGGCAAGGTGGTGCTGGGCGACGGGCAAGGCCGCTGGCAGGTCCAGGCCAGCGGCACCCGCGCGCACCTGCAGTCGGTGGACGCCTGGGATGCCCGGCATGCGCTGGCCGTGGGCAATGACGGCACGGTGCTCAGCACCAGCGACGGCGGGCAGACCTGGCTGAAGGCCGACGCGCCGGTGTCGGCCACCGCCAACAAGCTGATGCGGGTGCAGGTGCTGCCGGACGGCGCCGCTGTGGCGGTCGGTGAGTTCAACACGGTGCTGCTGGGCAGCGCCTATGGCCGCCAATGGACGCGCCTGACCCCGGAGCAGGATGTGGCCTGGTACGGCCTGGCGGTGCGCGGCTCGCGCATCACCGTGACCGGCGAGTTCGGCCGCCTGATGCAGTCCGATGACCTGGGGCGCAGCTGGCGTGCGGTCCGCTCCCCGACCGAGGCCCATCTCACCGCCGTGGCCTTCGCCGACGAGCAGCGCGGCGTGGCGGTCGGCCTGAACGGCACCGTGCTGCTCAGCGAGGACGCGGGCCGCTCGTGGCAGGCGGTCGGCCAGGGCGGCGAGGAGCACCTCTATGACGTGAGCTGGGATGGCCACCGCTTCGTGGCCTGCGGCGACCGGGGCGTGCTGCTCGAATCCGTCGATGGCCGGACCTGGAAGGCCCTCGATGCAGCCCTCGGCGATGCCCGCAACTTCTTGTGGTTCTCCCGCGTCGTGCCGGGCGCCGACGGCCTCCTGCTGTCCGGCGCCACCCTCGGCGTGATCCGTGGGGACCGTTTCATCTCCCTGGCTGGCGCGCCCGGCCCGGCGTCCGCCGCGTCCCGTTGAGAGGCTGCCATGCTCGCAAGATTCGTTGATTTCTGTATTGGACGACGGGGCCTGGTGGTCACCGTGATCGGGCTGCTCACCCTGCTGATGCTCGGCGCGGCCAGTCGCATCCACGTGGGCACCGACTTCGGGGATCTGCTGCCCCGGCACCATGCCTATGTGGAGGTGCACAACCGCTTCAAGGCCACCTACGGCAGCTCCAACGCCGTGACCATCGTGCTGGAGGCGGAGCAGGGCGACATCTTCCGCACCGATTTCCTGGAGCGGCTGCGCACCGTGACCCTCGAGCTGCGCAAGGTGGACGGGGTCAATCCGGAGCAGATCATCTCCCTGGCCTCACGCAAGATCGTCGATGTGCGCTCCAGCTCCGACGGGCTGGAGAGCCGGCCGCTGATGTTCCCCGAGGTGCCGTCCGATGCCGCCGGCCTGGCCGATCTGAAGGCCCGGGTGCAGCGCAACGGGCTGGTGCTGGGCAGCTACGTGTCCCGTGACCTGGGTGCGGCGCTGGTCACCGTCGACTTCTACGACCACCTGCTCAAGCCCGAGGAGGCCTTCCGCCAGATTCGCGCCATCGCCGATTCGGTGGCCGGGCCGGGGCTGCGCGTGCGCATGGTCGGCGAGCCGATCCTGGCCGGCTGGGTGGCCTATTTCCTGCCCGAGACCCTGGCCATCCTGGCCGCCACCCTGGCTGTGCTGGGCGCCCTGCTGTTCCTCTTCTCCCGCACCTGGCGCGGCACCCTGCTGCCCGGCCTGGCCGGCTTCACCAGTGGCTGCTGGGCGCTGGGCGTGGCGGCGCTGGCGGGCATCCAGTTCGATCCGCTGGTGATCGTGGTGGCCTTCTTGATCACGGCCCGCTCCATCTCCCATTCGGTACAGCTGGTCACCCGCTTCGATGACGAGTTGAAGGCCGGCGCGGCCAGCGCCCGGGAGGCGGCGCGCAAGGCCATGTTCGGCCTGTTCAAGCCGGGCATGCTGGGGGTGATCGCCGATGCGGGCTGCATGATCATCGTGATCCTGGTGCCTATCCCGCTGATGCAGAAGGTGGCGGTGATCGGCACCGTGTGGGTGTCCACCATCGCCCTCAGCGCGGTGGTGATGACGCCGGTGCTGCTGTCCTGGGTACGTCTGCCGGTGCGCCACGCCCACCCCATCAACCTGATGCCGGCGCTCGACAAGGCCATGGCCGGGCTGGCCCGCCGGGTGGTCGGGCGCAATGCCTACAGTGTGGTCGCGGTGGCCGGGGTGGTCTTCGTGGTGTCCGGCTGGTTCGCCTTCGACATCCGCATCGGCGACGCCAATCCGGGCTCGCCCATCCTGCACCAGGATTCCGCCTACAACCGGGATGCCACCGAGATCAACCGGCGTTTCCCAGGCACCGACCGGATGTTCGTGGTGCTGGCCGGCGAGCAGGCCGACGACATCAAGCGGCCCGAGGCCCTGGAGACGATGAACCGCTTCCAGCGCTACATGGAGGCCCAGCCCGAGATCGGCGCCAGCCTGTCCCTGGCCGACCTGATCCCGGTGATCAAGCGGGTGATGCGCGACGGCAACCACCACTACGAGGAGTTCGGCCGCAACCAGAACGAGAACGGCGAGCTGCTCTACCTGTTCAGCAGCGGCGGCGCCGACCCCTCCGACCTGGAGCGCCTGGCCGACCGGGACTTCAAGACCGGCGCCATCACCCTGTTCTTCCGCGACCATCAGGGCGACACCATCCGCACCGCGGTGGCGCGTATCAAGGAGTTTGCCGCGGCCAATCCGCTGCCGGGCATGCAGCTGCTGCTGGCGGGCGGCTTCGCCGGGGTCACCGCGGCGGTCAACGAGGTGATTCTGGCCAGCCAGATCGAGAGCATCGCCCTGGCCCTGCTGGTCCTGGTGCTGTGCTGCGCGGTGACCTACCGCTCCCTCAACGCCGGCATGTTCTTCATGGTGCCGGTGATCCTGGCCAACACCCTGACCTTCAGCTTCATGGCCTGGAAGGGCATCGGCATGAACATCAACACCCTGCCGGTGGCGGCCCTGGGCATCGGCCTGGGCGTCGATTACGCCTTCTACATCATCGACGACATCCGCGAGGAGCTGCGCCACGGCAAGTCCCTCGAGGAGGCCATCGCCCTGGCCCTGGCCGGTGCCGGCAAGGGCGTCACGGTCACCGCCGGCACCCTGATCCTGGCGGTGGCCATGTGGGGTTTCTCGTCCCTGCGCTTCCAGTCGGAGATGGCCCTGCTGATGGCCATCTGGCTCGGCATTTCGGCCTTCAGCGCCCTCGTGCTGATGCCCGCGATGGTGGTGGTCTTCAAACCGGGCTTCGTCATGGGGACGGCCCGCGCCGCCTCCGTCGCCCGTCCCCTGCAGTCAATCCAACCCTAGGAAACCCATGATGAAAAAGCGATTGCTCACCCGCCAGGTGGCCGGTGCGATGGCCGGCCTGTCCTTGTCCTGCGTATTGTGCAGTGCCGCCCAGGCCGATGATGAAGGCGAGATCCGCGTCGGCGGCTATCTGCGCGGCTACTCCGCCTGGAACCTGGACGACCCGCAGGAGCTGAGCGGCAACGACCGTGGCCGGCTCAGCATGCTGCGTGGCCAGGCCTACATCGAGGCCGATTCCAAGGGCCCGCGCCTGCAGTGGAAGATCGCCGGCCGCGCCGTGCGCGAGGCCCGCACCGACTACCTCTCCGACCTGCAGGACCTGGAGCGCAGCCGGGGCGCCTTCGCCAACCCCGGCTTCAATGTGACCGACATCTACAACTCGGCGCAGATCCGCGAGGCCTGGGTGCAGTTCCAGCCCACCGAGAACCTCAACGTCAAGTTCGGCCGCCAGCAGGTGGTGTGGGGCGAGACCGACATCTTCCAGGCCCTCGACGTGATCCACGGCTACGACAACACCTGGGCGCCGCTGCTGGAGGAACCCGATGAGACGCGCAAGCCGCTGATCCTGCTCAACACTACCCTGTCGGTACCCGAGGCCGACGGCTCGCTGCAACTGGTTATCCGTCCGGGCTGGGACGAGGGCAAGTACATCGGCAGCACCTTCGACCTGTACGGGGGGCGCGGCCGCACGGCGGGCTACAAGGGTGCGTCGTCGGTGTACGGCAATGGTTTCGACTACCACCACCCCGAGGGCAACAAGGACGACGTGACCTATGCCCTGCGCTGGAAGGGTCTGGCCGCCGGGGTGAACTATCACCTCAGCTACGTGAAGGCGCCCTACACCCGCAACGTGATCGCCAACTCGGTGTACGCGCCCTACGTCAAGGCGCCCACCCCCACCTCGCCGACCGGCCTGCTCAACTGGATCTTCCCGACCGTGGAGGTCTTCGGCACCGGGGCCAACGGCTATGTGCAGTCCATCGACACGGTGCTGTCCGGTGAGGTGGTCTATACCCGCGGCGAGCCCTTCAACGTGGGTTCGGTGCCGTCGGCCTCGCCCAACTGTCTGGGCGCCATGGGCGGCGTGGCCGACTTCACCAGCTTCAGCGGCCTGTGCGGGGTCAAGCGCAAGAACACCGTGATGACCATGGTGCGTGCCGAAAAGACCTTCCAGACCATGGACCTGCTGTCCACCAGCGGCCCCCTGTCGGTGTCGGCCCAGCTCTTCAACACCCGCGTGCTGGGGCTGCGTGACGAGGAGGACTTGGTCCAGTCCATCGGCTACCCCAACCGGGTCAAGCACGACACCACCCTCGGCACCCTGGTGCTGCGGGCGCCGTTCAACGGCGACAAGCTCGGCACCACCCTGGCCCTGGGCCGCGATTTCAGCAACCGCGGCACCTTCATGGCCCTCGCCCTCGATCAGGAGCTGGGTGCCCACTGGCGCCTGCGTGCCGAGGCCGACCTGTTCTGGAGCAAGGAATCGGACATCGCCATGAAGGACGTGACCGGCGTCGGCGTGATCCCGGTCGGCGGCGCGGCCGGCCTGCCCGGCGTGCTCGGTCGCAACGACCGCTTCTACCTGCGCGCCACCTACCAGTTCTGATTTTCCGCCAGAGGACATACCCATGAAAACCACATTCCGCCATCCCCTCGCGCTGCTCGCCAGCCTCCTGCTCGGCAGCTTTGCTCATGCCGCCGAGATCCCCGCCGGCACCGTGCTCAACAAGGCCAGCATCGACAAGCTGCTCACCGAGACCCTCGACGGCAAGCCCCTCAAGAGCCTGCTCACCGAGCGGGTCGAATGGATGATCCGCAATCAGGGCTTCGCCATGAAGTTGGCCAACGCCAAGCCGATCGAAGTGGATGCCCGCTGGAAGGAGGCCACCAAGCGCAACGCTCCCCAGGTGAAGTTCGAGGCCGCCACCCGCACCGTGTCGGGCTGGAAGGGCGGGCTGCCCTTCCCGGCCATCGAGGCCGGTGACCCCGCCGCCGGCGACAAGGTGGCCTGGAATGCCCGTTACGGCCTGCTCGAAGGCTACGCCCAGGATGAGCCCTATGTGGCGGTGTATCTGGTGGATCTGGACAAGGGCGTCGAGCGGGTCCAGAACTGGGCCTACAAGCGCGTCATCATGAACGGTCGGGTCGGCGCCGAGGCTGCCACCCTGGGTGATGGCTCGGTGCTCGCCAAGACCCTGGTCTTTCTCACCTATCCCCAGGACATCCGTGGCATCGGCTCCTTCTCCCTGCGTCACCTGGACGCCTCCAAGGTGGATGACAAGTGGGTCTACATCAACCAGTTCCGGCGCACCAAGCGGGTCTCGGGGGGCGGCTGGATGGACCCCCTGGGCGGCGGCGTGGACATCCTGCAGGAAGACCTCAACGTCTGGGACACCCCGCCCAACTGGTATCCCAGCGTCAAGCTGAAGGGCAAGCGCTGGGTGCTGGCGGTGGCCCACGCCGGCAAGCCGGTGGATGAGTCGAAGAAGCGCACCCCCGCCGAGCTGCTGCAGTCCGACCTGGAGCAGCCGCCCTACATCAACAGCCGCAACGCCTGGGAACCCCGCGAGGTGTACGAGCTGGAGGTGACGCCCGCCACCGAGCACCCCTATGGCAAGCGCGTGGTGTACGTGGATGCCGAGCTGTTCCAGGCCTACCACTCGGAGATCTACGACAAGAAGGGCGAGTTCTGGAAGTTCATCAGCTACGAGCGCGCGCCGGTCGTTGGCAAGGACGGCTTCAAGGGCTTCTCCGCGCTGCAGGGCCGCTTCATCGACGTCAAGCGCCGCCATGCCACGGTGTTTGCCAGCGAGTGGGTCATGAACGATCCCAAGATCAACGACAAGACCATCACCGCCGAAGCCCTCGAGCGCGAGGCCGGCAAGTAAGGCTTGGCACGCCAGGCGGGCCTGTCCGCCCGGCGTCCTCCCCATTCATCGAAAGAGAGCCAGACACCATGAAGATTGACGAATACAGCCGACTCGACGCCACCGCCCTGGCGGCCCTGCTCGACCGGGGCGAAGTCAGCGCCCAGGAACTGCACGACTGCGCCCGCCGCGCCGCCGCCGGCCTCAATCCCGACATCAACGCCATCATCGAGATGTTTCCCCACGCCCTGCACTACGAGCAGGGCGGCTTGTTTGCCGGCGTGCCCTTCCTGATCAAGGATCTGGTGCTGCATGCCGAAGGGGTCGCCTGCGATGGCGGTTCGCGCCTGATGGCCGGCCGCTACGTGTCGGCCCACGACAGCGAGCTGATGGCCCGCTTCCGGCGCGCCGGCCTGGCCACCCTGGGACGCACCACCACACCGGAGCTGGGTTTCAACGCCAGCACCGAATGCGTGCTGCACGGCCCCACCCGCAACCCGTGGCACCTCGGCCACAGTTCCGGCGGCTCCAGTGGCGGCGCCAGCGCGGCGGTGGCGGCCGGGATCGTACCGGTGGCCCATGCCAACGATGGGGGCGGCTCGATCCGCATCCCGGCGGCCGCCTGCGGGCTGGTCGGGCTCAAGCCATCACGCGGGCGCCTGCCCTTCGGGCCCGACTACGGGCTGCCGCTGATGGGGCAGGCCAATGAATTCGTGGTGACCCGCAGCGTGCGCGACGCGGCCGCCTTGCTGGATGCCCTGGAGGGGCCGCATCCCGGCGAGATGTTCAACATCGAGCGCCCCGCCGAGGCCTACGCCCTGCAGATCCGCCGGCCGGGGCACCGTCTGTCGATCGCCGTGACCGACCGACTGCCGGGCAGCGAGCAGGCCGATCCGGCCTGCCAGGCGGTGCTGCAGCAGACCATCCGGACCCTGACCGACCTGGGCCACTCGGTCGAGATCGATGCGCCGTCCTACGACGCGGAGCAGTTCCATTCGGCCAACGTGATGATCTGGTCGTCCTTCCTGGCCTCGGCAGCCCTCGGCACCGCCGCGGCGCTGGGCCGGGAGTATGACGAGAACGAGGTGGAGGCCTGCACCCGCGCCTGCATCGACTATGGGCGGCGCCTCAGCGGCCTGCAGCTGGAGCAGGCCCTGGCCGCGATGAACAGCGTCAGCCGTCAGGTGGCCACCTTCTACGGCAAGTACGACCTGCTGCTCACCCCCACCATGCGCACGCCGCCCCCGCCCATCGGCTACCTCAACCAGAACGATCCACGTCTGGACGCCCGTGGCTGGTACGACCGCATCTTCGACATCTGTCCCTATACCGCGCTGTTCAACTTCACCGGGTTGCCCGCCATCTCGCTGCCCCTCGGCATGGCCGGCGAGCTGCCCGTCGGCATGCATTTCGCGGCGCCGATGGGCGGGGAGGGCACCCTGCTGCAGCTGGCTGCCGAACTGGAGAGCGCCATGCCCTGGCATCAGCGTACCCCCGCCGTTCATGCGTCCAGGCTGGCCGGAGGCTGACATGCACATCGAAAACCGGGATCTCCTCTGCTACGCCCGTTTCGACGCGCGCCTGGCCGCGCAGATCGCCCGCAGCATCACCCCGGCGCTGATCGAGGAGCACCGCCGGGCGCCTCTGGGCGCCCACAGCGATGCCCTGGCGCGGGTCCTCAACTATTTCCGGCGCGGGCCGGTGCCCGGAAAGTACGGCATCGCCACCGCCGGGCCCTTCGGCCCCTACCGCATCGTGCGCCTGACCGGGCAGCGCGGCCGGCGCCCCGAGCCGGCCGACGACACCCTCTACGACAGCATGGACGCGGTGTACCACGCGGTCTTTCTCAAGCGTCTGGCCGACTTCCAGGCCGCAGCGAGGTAATCATGGAAAACGTCCGCATCTTTGGCTATTGCGATCCCCTCTCGGTGCGTGCCGGCGAACGGGTCGACTTCATGGTCAGCGCCGAGGGCACAGCCCGGGTGGAGGCCCAGCTGGTCCGCCTGATCCACGGCGACGAGCACCCGGACGGTCCTGGCTATCTGGACGCCCCCGTCGCCAGTCCGCTGGACGGCGCGTTGGCGGTGGGGCACCAGTTCACGCAGGTGGGCAGCTTCGCCCGGGTTGCCGACCCGGCCGGGCGGCTGGCCCCCGGCGGGGCCTTCAGCGGCTTCGCCTTCATCTGGCCGACCGCCCCGGGGGGCCGCTCCCAGACCCTTTTCGGGCGCTGGGATGCGGCGCGGGTCAGTGGCTACCGCTTCGGCATCGATGCCCAGGGGCGGCTCGAACTGGCCCTCGGCGACGGCGTCAGCGTCGCCCACCTGCTCGGCGAGGTGCCACTGTTCGCCCGCTGCTGGTATCTGGTGGGCTTCAGCCACGACCCGGTGAGCGGCGAGACGCGCCTGTACCAGGAGCCGGTGATCAACGCGGCCAACTCCCTGCATGCGCCGATCCTGCCCTATGCCTACGCGGAGCGGCGGGAGGGCCGGCTGGGCCAGCCCATCCTGCACCGGCCCGACACCCCCTTCGTGCTGGCCGGCAGCCACCATTCGGCGACCCCGGCGCGGGTGGTGGATCTGTACAACGGCAAGATCGACCGCTGTGGTCTGGTCGGCCGAGCCCTCGACAGCGCCGCCTTCGATGCCATCCGGCAGGATGCCGACGGCCTGCCGGCGCGGGAGCCCCGGCTGCTCGCCTACTGGAACCCGAGCATCGGCTACGGCCCGGCCGGTATCGGCGACACCCTGGTGGACCAGGGTCCGGCGGCGCTCCACCTGGAGGGCTTCAACCGCCCGGTGCGGGCCATGACCGGCTACAACTGGAGCGGCCGCGACGACAGCTACCGGCTGGCCCCGGAGCAGTACGGCGGCGTGCATTTTCACGACGACGCGCTGATCGACTGCCGGTGGACGCCGGCCTGCAGCCTCGAAGTGCCGGCCGACCTGCCCAGCGGCTGCTATGCCCTCAAGCTGCGCCATGGCGGAGTGGAGGAGCAGATCCCCTTCTTCGTGCGGGCCGCCACCCCGAGGGCGCCGATCGCCGTGCTGATGGCCACCGCCTCCTACCTGGCCTATGCCAACGAGCAACTGTCCTTCAGCTCGCCGGTGGTGCAGCCCATCTTCGGCCGCACGCCCATCCTTGGCGAGGACGACATGATCCGCGTCGAGCGGCCGGAACTGGGCCTGTCCACCTACGACTGCCACAGCGACGGGGCAGGGGTGTGCTTCACCTCCTGGCGCCGCCCCATCCTCAACATGCGGCCGCGCTACCGCATGGCCCTGGGCAGCACCTGGCAGTTCCCGGCCGACCTGTCGATGATCGCCTGGCTCACCCACAAGGGCTACGACTACGAGGTGCTCACCGACCACGACCTGCACCGGGACGGTCTGGCCGCCCTGCAGCCCTACCAGGCGGTGATCACCGGCAGCCATCCGGAGTACTACTCCTGGCGCATGATGGACGCCACCGAACAGTACCTGGGCGGCGGCGGGCGGCTGATCTACACCGGCGCCAACGGCTACTACTGGGCGGTGAGCTTCCGCGACGACGAGCCCTGGTGCATGGAGGTGCGCAAGCTCGACTCCGGCTCCCGGGCCTGGCAGGCCCAGCCCGGCGAGCACTACAACCAGAGCGAGCCGATCCGCAGCGGCCTGTGGCGCAACATCGGGCGCACCCCGCAGAAGCTCCTCGGCGTCGGTTTCGCCACCGAGGGCTTCGATGCCTCGGGTTCCTACAGCCGCATGCCCGACGCCGACAAGCCGGAGCTGGGGTGGATCATGGACGGCGTGCCGGAGACCCTGATCGGCGACTTCGGCCTGGCCCTGGGCGGCGCCGCCGGCCTCGAGCTGGACCGCTACGACCTGCACCTGGGCACCCCGCCGGGCGCCTACTTGCTGGCCACCTCGCAAGGGCTCAGCGACAACTACCCGCGGGTCTCCGAGGAGATCTACTACATGTTCCCCGGCCAGGGGGCGACCCAGGACTACCAGTGCCGCGCCGACGTGGTCTTCTTCGACACGCTGAACGACGGCGCGGTGTTCTCCACCGGCTCCATCGCCTGGACCAGCGCGCTGCCCAGCCGGGGCTTCGATAACCCCGTGTCACGCATCACTGCCAACGTGCTGGATGCCTTCATCCGGCCGGGGCCCTTGCCCGGCCGCGACGCCCGGCCCTGAGCCGTTCCAGGGCCTGCAATCGTGTTGTGAGGCCACCGCCCCGGTCCCTCTCTCCTCCCTGGAGCACGGGGTGGTGTTCGGGTCCTCCCTGGCCGGGGAGGGCCCGTTTTTTCGTCGCTACCGGTTTGGATGGGGCGTCGGCCTCTCGTCGCAAGGTCATGGGGAGTGATGGCGCACCGCTGCGGTGCGGTATGCATTATTGCAGTGCAAAAAAATCCGTTTCAGGCGGTTTTAAAGTTGAATATTCACGTAATTTTGCCTGGCACGCTCTGTGCATTAATCCTACGTGTTCTTTGAAGTAAAAGGGATTCCTGATTTTTTTGATGCCCTTTCACCGATGTGCTTGTGCAGTAAAGGGCTCGAAAATACTTGAATGTTCACGTGAAATTTCCGTTGACATTGGTAATTCGAAAAACTAATCTGCACATCAACAACAGTTATTGACGAGCCCGGGATGCAACACGGGCCGGCGGCAAAGAGACCGCATTTCCCCAGGAGTCGCAGGATGAGCATCTTCGTAAGAACGCTGGATCTGGGTGGGGCCGGCCCCTCCGTGGCGATCAAGGATTCGATCGACGTGGCCGGTGTGCCGACCCAGGCGGGCAGCCGCGCCCTGGCGGATGCGGCACCTGCCGCCACCCATGCTCTGGTGGTCGAGCGCCTGCTGGCGGCGGGCTGGCACATCACCGGCAAGGTCACCATGCATGAACTGGCCTTCGGCACCACCGGCATCAACGCCTGGGCCGGGACTCCGGTGAATCCGCACTTTCCCGACCGGGTGCCCGGCGGTTCGTCCAGCGGCTCGGCCGCTGCGGTGGCGGCGGGCATCGTGGATGCGGCTATCGGTACCGACACCGGTGGCTCCGTGCGCATCCCCGCGGCCTGCTGCGGTGTGTTCGGCTTCAAGCCCACCTTCGGCCGGGTCAGCCGTGACGGTGTGATGCCGGCGGTCACCAGCCTCGATTGCGTGGGGCCGTTCGCCGCCGACATGGACACCCTGATCGCCTGCATGCGGGTCATCGATCCCGGTTTCGGCGAGTTGCCGGCGGTGGATGGCGTGTCCATCGGGGTGATCGACGTGCCCGCCCTGGACGAGATCCATGCCGGTGTGAATGACGCGCTGGCCCGCAGCGGCCTGTCGACCGCAGCGGTGAAGCTCGAACACTTCGATGCGGCCTACAAGGCCGGCCTGGCGGTGATCAATGCCGAGACCTGGGCCGCCTGCGGCCATCTGCTGGAGAGCGGCAAGGTGGCCAGCGATGTGGCGGTGCGCCTCGCCAACGCGGCGCGCACCACCCAGGCCGACGTGGATGCGGCCAATGCCGTGCGCGAGGCCTTCTCGGCCGAGGTCGATGCCGCCCTGGAACGTTTTGCCGTACTGGCCCTGCCGACCATGGCAGATGCCCCGCCCAGCCTCGATCAGGCTTCCGATACCTCCAGGCTGGTCACCATGACCTCCCTGGTTCGCCCCTTCAACCTGTCCGGTCATCCGGCCATCGCCATCCCGCTGCCTGCCCGGAGCGGTTTCCCCGTCAGCCTGCAACTGGTCGCCGCCAAGGGGCGCGACGAACTGCTGTGTGCCGTCGCCCGGCACGTGGCCAGCCGGTTGCAGTGACATTCATTCTCAAGCGGAGACACCCATGTTAGTGGCTATCAAAGAGACCCGGGACTGCGATGCCGCCAATGCGGCGGCTGGCCTGGACGAACTCCTGCAGGACATCCGGAAGCGCCGGAAGGAATTCGAAGCCCAGCGCTTCATTTCCCCGGACATCATCCAGGGCTTCAAGAAGGCCGGCATCTACCGGGCCCTGGTGGCCAAGCGTTTCGGCGGGGACGAGAAGTCTCCGGCCGAGTTCTGCCGGCTGATCGAGCGCATCTCCCAGGCCGACGGGTCCGCCGGCTGGGTGGCGAGCTTCGGCATCGGCGGCATCTACCTGGCTGCGCTGCCCCTGGCGACCCTGGAAAAGCTCTATGCCAACGGCCCCGACGTGGTCTTTGCCGGCGGCATCTTCCCGCCGCAGCCCGCCGAGGTGGTGGACGGTGGCTTCAAGGTGAATGGCCGCTGGAGCTGGGGCAGCGGCAGCATGGGCGCCGAAGTCGTGGGTGCCGGCATCCTGCCGAAGAACGGCGACGGCTCCGGCCTGCCGCGCATGGCCGTGATGCCCCGCGAGAAGGTCGAGATCTCCCCGAACTGGGAGGTGATGGGCCTGCTCGGCACCGGTAGCCACGACATCGTGGTCAAGGATGTGGTGGTGCCCGAAGAGTGGACCTTCGTGCGCGGCGGTCCGGCGTCCCTCGACACCCCGCTGTACCGCTACCCGACCCTGTCCTTCGCGGCCCAGGTGCTGACCGTGGTCGGCCTCGGCATCGGCCGTGCCGCCATCGACGAAGTGCTGGGCATGGCGGCCGGGCGTGCCTCGGTGACCGGCGCCCCGAACCTGGGTGAGCGCGTCTATGTGCAGCTCGAGATCGCCAAGATCGAGGCCGAACTGCGCGCCGCCCGCTCCTGGTTCTACGAAGCCATCGACGACGTCTGGCAGGTGCTGGTGGCCGGCGGCAAGCCGACCGACCACCAGGTGAGCATGCTGCGCCTGTCCACCACCCACGCCTCCCGCGTCGGTGCCGACGTGGCCCGCCGTGCCCAGATGCTCTCCGGTGGCACCGGCGTGTATGAGTCGAGCCCGCTGGCCGCCCAGGTCCGCGACGCCCAGATGATCACCCAGCACGCCTTCATGGGCGACATCACCTACCAGAATGCCGGCGCCATGCTCTTCGGCCTCAAGCCGCTGCCCGGCTACCTCTAACAGACTTTCATCCAACGGAGATAGAGATGAGCGACAAGAAACCGCTGCGCGTGCTGTTCTGCATGGGCGTGAACCAGAACTTCATGGATGGCACGGCCGATGAGATGAAGGATGTGTGGGCTGCCTTCGTGTCGATGATGCAGGGCATCGCGCGCCTGCCCGGCGTGCGGGTGCTGGGCAATATGGACGACGACCAGATCATGGTCGGCCCGTCCGTCGCCTTCCCCTGGACCACCTATGTGCTGGCCGACGTGCCCGACCTCGAGACCGTCACCGCCGCCTGCAACCTGTTCCGCGCCACCCCGGTGGGCGACGGTACCTACAAGCTCTGGAAGTACATCCGCGTCGAGGCCCGCATCGGCCGCGAGCTGGTGATCCCCGAGTAAGGCCAGCACGGAGCCGACCATGACCGACCACGCCCACCTCCGTCAGCTCGAGGAACGCCTCGACCGCCTGGAGAGCGAAGGCGCCATCCGCGCCTGCATCAACCGCTACATGTTCCTGTGCGACTACCTGGATGCCCGTACGCCGCTGGACGAACTGGCCGGGTTGTTCACGCTGGACGCGGTGTGGGAAGGCATCGGC
>JAFLDU010000083.1 GCA_017309145.1 Zoogloea sp.
CGTGTGCTCTTCCGATCTAGGATCGAGCAGTGGATCTTGACCGGCGGCAGGGCCAGCTCCTCGGCGATCTCGGTGTTCTTGATGTCGAGGGCCTCGCTGAGCGTCTTGCCCTTGACCCACTCGGTGACCAGGGAGCTGGAGGCGATGGCCGAGCCGCAGCCATAGGTCTTGAACTTGGCGTCCTCGATGATGCCGTCGGCGGACACCTTGATCTGCAGGCGCATCACGTCGCCGCAGGCCGGGGCGCCGACCATGCCGGTGCCCACGTCGCTGTCTTCCTTGCCGAAGCTGCCGACGTTGCGGGGGTTTTCGTAGTGCTCGATGACTTTTTCGCTGTAGGCCATGGTGTTTCTCCAGGGGTTCGGTCGTGGGGGGCGCTCAGTGGGAGGCCCACTGGATGCTGTCCAGGTCGATGCCGTCGCGCACCATCTCCCACAGGGGGGAGAGCTCGCGGAGCTTGGCGACCGCTTCGGTGACCAGGGCGATGGTGGTGTCCACCTCGGCCTGGGTGGTGAAGCGGCCGATCGAGAAGCGGATGGAGCTGTGGGCCAGCTCGTCGCTGCGGCCCAGGGCCCGCAGCACGTAGGAGGGTTCGAGGCTGGCCGAGGTGCAGGCCGATCCGGAGGACACCGCCAGCTGCTTGATGCCCATCAGCAGGGATTCCCCTTCCACGTAGTTGAAGCTGACGTTCAGGTTGTGGGGCACGCGGGCATCGAGGTGGCCGTTGAGATACACCTCCTCCATGGCCGAAAGGCCGGCCCACAGGCGATCCCGCAGCCAGCGGATGCGTTCGTTCTCGGTGCTCATGCTGCCGTGGGCGAGGGCGTAGGCTTCGCCCATGCCGACGATCTGGTGGGTCGGCAGGGTGCCGGAGCGCAGCCCGCGCTCGTGCCCGCCGCCGTGGATCAGGGCTTCAAGGCGCACCCGTGGCTTGCGCCGCACGTACAGGGCGCCGATGCCCTTGGGGCCGTAGGTCTTGTGGGCCGACAGGGAGAGCAGGTCGATGGGCGTGGTGGCCAGGTTGATCTCCACCTTGCCGGCGGCCTGGGCCGCATCCACGTGGTAGATGATGCCCCGTGCGCGGCACAGGGCGCCGATGGCGGCCACGTCCTGGATCACCCCGATCTCGTTGTTCACCAGCATCGTGGAGATGAGAATGGTGTCGGGGCGGATCGCAGCGGTGAGCTTGTCGAGGTCGATCAAGCCATCGCTCTCCACATCGAGATAGGTGACTTCGAAGCCCTCCCGCTCGAGTTCGCGGCAGGTGTCGAGCACTGACTTGTGCTCGGTTCGGGGGGTGATCAGGTGCTTGCCGCGGCCGGCATGGAAGCGCGCCGCGCCCTTGATGGCCAGATTGTTGGATTCGGTCGCGCCGGAGGTCCAGACAATCTCCTTCGGGTCGGCGCCGACCAACGTCGCCACCTGTTCGCGGGCAATTTCAACGGCTTCCTCGGCGGTCCAGCCATAGGCATGGGAGCGGCTCGCCGGGTTGCCGAAGTGCTCGGTGAGGTAGGGAATCATCTTGGCGGCCACCCGGGCGTCCACCGGGGTCGTCGCTGCGTAGTCGAGATAGATCGGTTGGGTCGTCATGGGTCTTGTTCTCCGCTTGGGGGGCTTTTGCGGAGCTCTCCAGCAACTTCGATGCCATACCGGTCGAGGGGTGTAGGGCTTTGATTTATAAGGAATGTCGTTTTTGTCGCAAGGCGTCGTCGGGATGCGGAGCCGGGCTTTGTCGCCTTTGTCGGATTCCGCACAGGCGGGGCGCCGGTGATGCACCAGGACGAGGCACAGAGCACCGGGAATGGCTGGTGAAGGGCGCTTGCAGGGCGTCATCGGGCAGGGGTGCATGCGGGTCTGACGGAATGCCTGTTGCTAAATCAATGGCTTGTCGGAAAGGGGCGATAAGAAATAACCATGGCGTTGGTAGGTATAGGCCTTGCTTGGTTTCACGCCATGTAGCCCGGTGCGACATTCAGGCAATCCGGGCCGCCCCTGAAAGACCTGAACCTGCTTGAAGGAGTCTCGCGATGAACGCGGTTCTGCATGTGCGGGCTCAGACCGAGCTCGCCACCATCTACGAGATCAGCAAGATCCTGACTTCCAGCCTTGACGTGGGCAAGACCTGTCATGAGGCCCTCAATGTGCTGGCCAATAACATGGGCTATCGGCGCTGCATGATCGTCACCGACAGCCCGGACGATGCCGGCCTGCACCTGCTGGCGGCAGCCGGTCTGAGCCCGGAGGAGTACGACGCCGGTCACTACCGTCCGGGCGAGGGCATCATCGGCAAGGTGTTCTCCAGCGGCATGCCCGCCGTGGTGCAGGACCTGGCCGCGGAGCCCTTCTTCCTCAACCGTACCGGCGCGCTGGATTCGGTGGACGGTGAGCGCATCGCCCTGGTGGGCATGCCGATCCGCATGGCCAAGACGGTGGTGGGGGTCATCACCATCGACCGGGTCAGCGGCAGCCCCTGTGGTGGTGGTTTCAACGAGGACGTGCGCCTGCTCACCATGGTGGCCAGCCTGGTGGGGCAGGCCCTGGCGCTGCAGCGCACCGTGGTTGAGGAACGCAACCAGCTGATCAGCGAGACGCGGCGCCTGCGCCAGGAGCTGAAGGGGCGCTTCCGCCTGGACAACGTGATAGGCGTGTCGAAGCGCATGCAGGACGTCTTCGCCGAGGTGCATCAGGCCGGGCCGTCCCGCTCCACGGTGCTGCTGCGCGGTGAGAGCGGAACCGGCAAGGAGGTGATTGCCCGGGCCCTGCACAACCTGTCGCCGCGCAAGGATGCCCCCTTCGTCAAGGTGAACTGCGCGGCCCTCACGGAGAGCCTGCTGGAGTCCGAGCTGTTCGGCCACGAGAAGGGCAGCTTCACCGGCGCGGTGGGCGAGCGCAAGGGGCGCTTCGAGATGGCCGACAAGGGCACCTTGTTCCTCGACGAGATCGGCGACATCTCGCCGGCCTTCCAGGCCAAGCTGCTGCGCGTGCTGCAGGAGCGGGAGTTCGAGCGGGTGGGGGGTACGCGTTCGATCAAGGTGGATGTGCGCCTGGTGTTCGCCACCAACCGCAACCTGGAGAAGATGGTGGCGGCTGGTGAATTCCGGGCCGACCTGTATTACCGGATCAATGTGGTCAGCCTGTTCCTGCCGCCCCTGCGCGAACGCCGCGAGGACATCCCGCCGCTGATCGCCTTCTTCATGGACCGCTACAACCGGGAGAACGGCCGCGACCTCAAGGTGACCACGGAGGCCCTCAAGGTGCTGGTCAATTGTTATTGGCCGGGCAATGTGCGTGAACTCGAGAACTGTATCGAGCGCACCGCCACGATGGCCCGTGGCGAAGCCATCACCGAGGTGCATTTCCCCTGCCAGACCAGCCGCTGCCTGACCCAGACCCTGCACAACGTGGACAAGGACGATGCGGTGGCGCCGATCAAGCCTAGCTCCGGTGGCTTCGAGGTGTCGGTTCCGGTGCCCGAGCTGCCCCATCGCAGCAGCCCAGCGGCACCGGCCCGCCAGTTTGGGGATGACATGCCCGATGGCGAGAAGGAGCGCCTGATCTGGGCCATGGAGCGTAGCGGCTGGGTGCAGGCCAAGGCCGCGCGCCTGCTCAACATCACGCCGCGGCAGATGGGCTACGCGCTGCAGAAGTTCGACATCGAAGTGCGGCGTTTCTGAGGGCCGGCCCTCAACGATGTGCGCGAAGGCTTGCGGAATGTGGCGGGGCGGACGGGGCAGGGGGGTATACTTGGCGACCCCGTAGTCATATCTGCCCGAAGCTGCCCATCACGCCATGGCCGATGCCGAATCCCCACTCCGTCCGGATGCCGCGCGGCTGCCTGCCGCTGAAGAGATCTTCGATCAGCTCGCCGATGCGGTCTACCTGATCGATCCAGATACCTCCCGCATCGTGTGGGGCAACCGCAAGGCCTGGGAGAGCCTGGGCCTGAGCCGCGAGGCGGTGCTGGATCACAGCGTGCTGAGCCTGCAGAAGGACGTGCATGGCTTGCCCCAGTGGTCGGAGATCGCCGCGGCGATCCGTGGCAGCGAGTGCTTCCGCTTTCTCGGCCGCCATCGCCACCAGCAGGGCCACGAGGTGGAGGTCGAGGTCAAGACCACCCACTTTCAGCTCGACGGGCGCAGCTATTTCCTGTCGGTCGCCCGTGACATCACCAATCGTGTGGCGCAGGAGGCGGACGCCAACCTGCGTGAGAAGCAACTGTGGTTCGCCCTCAACGAAGCCACCGACGGCCTGTGGGACTGGGATGTACCCACCGGCACCCTGTTCTTCAGTCCGCAGCTCAAGCGCATGCTGGGCTATGGCCCGGACGAGATGGAGCCCGTGCTGGACACCTGGAGTAGCAATGTCCACCCGGAAGACCGTGCCCGGGTGATGGCGGTGCTTGAGGAGCATCTCGGCGGCAAGCGTTCCCGCTATGAGGCCGAGTACCGCATCCGCAACCGCAACGGCCACTACCTGTGGGTTCATGACCGGGGGCGGGTTTGCGAGCATGGGCCGGACGGCCAGCCGGTGCGGGTGGTGGGCATGGTCCAGGATGTCAGCGACCGCAAGCAGCTGGAACTGCAACTGCAGGCCCTGGCTTCCAGCGACATGCTCACCGGGCTGGCCAACCGGCGGCAGGGCACGCTCTTCCTCAAGTCACAGGTGGAGTTGTGTCAGCGCCTGGCACTCCCCCTGGGGCTGGCCTTCATCGACATCGACAACTTCAAGGCCATCAATGACGTCTATGGCCACCTCTCCGGCGACCAGGTGCTGCGCCAGGTCGGCCTGGTGATCAAGAGCGCCGTGCGCGGCTCGGACATGGTGTGCCGCTGGGGGGGCGAGGAGTTCATCGTGATCGCCACCAACACCACCCTCGAGCAGATCGCCCTGGTGGCGGAGAAGATCCGCGCGGCCGTCGTGAGCGAGCTTGGCGGCCACACGCCGCCGGTGACGGTGAGCATCGGCGTGGCCGCCGGTGCCAGCCCGGCCATCGACGTGACGAACCTGATGGCGGCGGCCGATTCAGCCCTCTACCGTGCCAAGGCGGCGGGGCGCAACCGGGTGGAAGTCGGCCCCTCCTGAGCGCTCGCCGGCTCCTTCTCGAGGTGCTGCAGAAGTCTGGATGGGGCGGGGTGTGGATATTTTCCTGCACACCTGCATGCGGAACTTATTTCCCTAATCGGAATGATGGTACTTTCCGGGCTTTTCCGCTTACGGAAATTAACAGTTTCGCGGAACGTCGCCATCAGGAACCCTGTACATGCAGGTTGCACCCCTACCTCTCTTCCTCTCAACACTGAAAAACTGGACCCTCGGCTGGGGCGCCGTGCTGCTGGCGATTGTCGTGCTCACGCCGGGGAGCGTGTCCCTGGGGCAGGGCTGGGTGGTCCTGCATTCGGTGCTGGAGATCCTCGCCGTGACCGTTTCGGCGATGGTCTTCATGGTCGGCCGCAACGCCCTGGTGCTCAATGGTTCCATGGCCGGCGCCCATGTGGGGGGGCTGTTCCTGCTGGTGGCCTTGCTCGACATGGCCCATCTGCTGTCCTTTCCGGGGATGCCTGACTGGCTGACCCGCAATCAGGACGCCAAGTCGATCGCCTTCTGGCTGGCGGGCCGCCTGGTGATGGCGGTGGGGCTGGTCATCAGTGTCTCGCTGGACTGGTCGAAGCAGGGGACGCCGCGCCTGCAGCGCGACATGCTGCTGGCGGTGCTGGCCTCGGCCATCGTGCTGATACCCGGGGTGGCCTGGCTTGCCGATGCCTACCCGGCGCTGTTGTGGAACGATGGTTTGACCTCTCTGAAGGTCGGGCTGGAATACCTGGTCATCGCCATCCTCGTCCTGGCCCTGGCTCTGGAGGCCTGGCGGGGCGCCGCGCCGGCGCCCTATGCCCATGAGGGCATGATCGCGGCCCTGCTGACCATGATCGCCAGCGAATGGTGCTTTGTCGCCTATGCACGCTCCAACGACTTGTTCATCCTGATGGGGCACATCTACAAGGTGGTGGGCTGCTTCCTGCTTTACCGCACCCTGATCGGCGGCATGATCCGCGAGCCCCACCGTCGTCTCATCAAGGCCGAGCAACTGGCCGCCCGCAAGGGTGAGGAGATGGAGGCGATGTTCATGTCGTCGCCCGACGGGGTGATCCTGGTCGGGGCCCGGGGCGAGATCCTGCGGGTGAATCCACATTTCACGGGCTTGACGGGTTACCAGGAAGACCATGTCCGGGGGCTGCCCATCGATGCCTTGTTGCCCGAGCGCTACCGGGGCGTCCACCGGGGCAAGGTGATGGGTTACATGGCGGCCCCCCAGTCGCGCAGCATGGCCGGTGGCCAGGAGCTGTACGCACGCCGCCGCGACGGCAGCGAGTTTCCGGTGGATATCGCCCTCAGCCCGGTGGTGCTCGACGGGCAGCGCTGTGTCATCGCCACCCTGCGCGATGCCAGCGAGCGGGTGCACATGACCCGCCAGTTGCGGGAGAGCGAGCTGCGGGTACGCAGCTTCCTCGACAACTCGGCCGACTGGGTGTGGGAGATGGACCCGGATGGCGTGCTGACCTACTCCAGCCAGCGGGTCCAGGACCTGTTGGGCTACCGGCCCGACGAGGTGCTGGGGCGCAGCCTGTTCTCCTTCATGATCGAGGCGGACGCCGCCCAGCTTTGCGCCCAGGTGCGTGACTCCGTGGGCCGCCGCGAGCCGCTGCTGCACCTGGATCACGCCACCCGCAGCAGTAGCGGAGCGCTGCGCATTGTGGAGACCAACGCAGAGCCTTTTTTCGAGCAGGACGGACGTTTCATGGGCTACCGGGGGATCACCCGGGACGTGAGCCACCAGCGCGCCCTGCAGAAGGCCCTGGAAAAGAGCGAGCGGATCTTCCGTCATGCCTTCGACGACTTCCCCACCGGCATGGCCTTCGTGGATTGCAACGGGACGGTCCTGCGGGTGAACACCTTTCTCGGCAGTTTGCTCGGCTACGGCCCGGGCGAGCTCGACCAGGTCGCCCTCAGCCACCTTTTTCCGGTGGAACAGCGCCTGAATGTGACGCGGGACATCCTGGCCCTCTGTGAGGGCCGGCTCCCCCTCTATTCGGCCGAACTCAAGCTGCTGCGCAAGGATGGCCAGCGCTGCTGGGCCCGCCTGGCGGCAGCCTTGGTGGACGCGGCCGACGGAACGGTGGGGCCCTTGCTGCTGATGGTCAGCGACATCTCCGTGGAGAAGGAGGCGACCAGTCACAACGCCCGCCTGCTGGCGATCATCGAGCGGATGGGCGACGCCGTGGCGGTGGCCGACCGGGATGGCCGCAACCTCTACCTCAATCCCTATGGCCGCACCATGCTCGGCATCGGCCTCAACGAGGACATCTCGGGAGAGTCCCTGGAGGATCACCATTCGCCCGCAGTGGCCGGCTTCATCCGCCACCGGGCCTTGCCCCAGGCTGAGAAGCACGGCGTGTGGGAGGGCGAGACGGTCTGGCGCAGCCGCAGCGGGGAGGAGATCGCCACCTGGCAGGTGATCATGACCCACAAGGATGCCAACGGCGCCTTCGAATACTGGACCACCGTCGCGCGGGATATCCGCGAGCGCAAGATGATGGAGGACCGCCTGTCCTTCCAGGCCACCCACGATGCGCTGACCGGCATGCCCAACCGCCTGCTGATGCGCGACCGTCTGCAGCAGGCGATTGCCAACGCCAAGCGCGAGCGCAAGCTGATGGCGGTGGTGTTCCTCGATCTGGACAATTTCAAGCGCATCAATGACACCCTCGGCCATGCCCATGGCGATCAGGTGCTGCTCGAGGTGGCCAGCCGGCTGCGCGACGTGCTGCGTCACAGCGACACCCTGGCCCGTCAGGGCGGGGACGAATTCATCGCCCTGCTGCCGGGGTTGAGCTCGGCGAACGATGTGGTCGGCATCGTCGAGAAGATGGTGCAGGTCCTCGGGCGGGTGATCGTGGTGGACGGGCGGGAGATCTACGTCACCGCCAGCCTGGGCGTCAGCGTGTACCCCTTCGATCACGACAATGGTGACGAGCTGCTGCGCAAAGCCGACGTGGCCATGTACCGGGCCAAGGAGCAGGGGCGCAACGGCTACCAGTTCTATACCCCCGACATGGACGAGCGCTTCAATCTGGACCTGCAGATGGAGGTGGATCTGCGGCATGGCATCAACAACGAGGAGCTGTTCCTGCAATACCAGCCCAAGGTGTCGTTGCGCTCGGGACAGGTCACCGGCTTCGAGGCCCTGGTGCGCTGGCGACACCCCCAGCGGGGCATCGTGTCGCCGGGTGAGTTCATTCCGATCGCCGAGCGCAGCATGCTGATCGCCCATCTGGGCGAATGGGTGATCCGTGAGGCCTGCCGGCAGATCCGGGTCTGGCGCGATGCCGGCGAGACGGTCGTGCCGGTGGCGGTCAACGTCTCGGCCCAGCAGTTCGAGTACATGGATGTGGCGCGGCTGATCCGCACCGCGCTGACCGAGACGGCCCTGGAAGGTGAGCTGCTGGAACTGGAGATCACCGAGGGTGTGCTGATGCGCGACCCCCTGGCGACGACCCGGGTGCTGACCCAGATCAAGGGCTTGGGCGTGAACATCGCGGTGGATGACTTCGGCACCGGCTATTCCTCGCTGGGCTACCTGAAGCAGTTCCCGGTGGATGTGCTGAAGATCGACCGTTCCTTTGTGGATGAGGTGTCCACCAACGCCGACGATGCGGCGATCGTCCGGGCCATCGTGTCGATGGCCCACAACCTGGATATCCAGGTGGTTGCCGAAGGGGTCGAGACCGCCGAGCAGCTGGCCTTCCTGCGCGAGTGCGAATGTGATTTCGTGCAGGGCTATTTCTTCAGCCGGCCAGTGGCGCCGGCGGAGGCGGTGGCCTTCGCGGTCCGGCACAGGGAGGCGCGCCCCGCGCTGGCCGATACCGTCTGACCCTCTCTTGTACGCTTTGTCGCAAGCCCGACATGCCTTCGCCGGCCGGTCGGGCTTTGTTCATTCAACGACACCCCGGAATGTCTCGTTTCATCAATCAAGGTACTGATATGTAAGAAAAATATGCGTTGGCATGGATCTGGCTATACGTCTCTCAAACGACACCGAAAACGTCCCCCGAACAGAGACAAGGAGCCGCCCCCATGCAAAGCGCCTACATCAGCCTTGGTGACCTGAAAGCCCATCGCAACGCACTGGCCGAGCCCGTCGCCAGTGAATCCGCCGGCGGCTGTTCCAGCTCCGGCGGGTCTGGCAAGTCCAGCTGTGGCTCGTCGGGTGGCCCCGACGACATGCCCTCGGAGATCTGGGACAAGGTCAAGAACCATCCCTGTTATTCCGAGGAGGCCCACCACCACTTCGCCCGCATGCACGTGGCGGTGGCGCCGGCCTGCAACATCCAGTGCAACTACTGCAACCGCAAATATGACTGCAGCAACGAGTCGCGCCCCGGCGTGGTCAGCCAGAAGCTGACCCCCGACCAGGCGGTCAAGAAGGTGCTGGCGGTGGCCAGCGAGATCCCGCAGATGACGGTGCTCGGCATCGCCGGCCCCGGCGACGCGCTGGCCAATCCGAAGAAGACCTTCGAGACCATGCGCCAGCTCAGCGAGAAGGCACCGGACATCAAGCTGTGCCTGTCCACCAACGGTCTGGCCCTGCCGGAGATGGTGGACGAGATCTGCAAGCACAACATCGATCACGTGACCATCACCATCAACATGGTGGACCCGGAGATCGGCGCCAAGATCTATCCCTGGATCTTCTGGGACCACCGGCGGGTCACCGGCGTCGAGGCTGCCCGCATCCTGCACGAGCAGCAGATGAAGGGGCTGGAAATGCTCACCGCCCGCGGCGTGCTCACCAAGATCAACTCGGTGCTGATCCCCGGCATCAACGACACCCACCTGATCGAGGTGAATCGCGAGGTCAAGAAGCGCGGTGCCTTCCTGCACAACATCATGCCGTTGATCAGCGAGGCCGAGCACGGTACCCACTTCGGCCTCACCGGCCAGCGCGGCCCCACCGCCCAGGAGCTGAAGGCCGTGCAGGACGCCTGCATGGGCGGCGCCAACCTGATGCGCCACTGCCGCCAGTGCCGCGCCGACGCGGTCGGCCTGCTCGGCGAGGACCGCAGTGACGAATTCACCCTCGACAAGATCGAGGAGATGGACATCGTCTATGACATCGACAAGCGCCGCGCCTACCAGGAGAAGGTCGAGGCCGAGCGCCAGGCCCAGCACCAGGCCAAGGTGGATGCCCTGGCCGACGCCCTGGATGCCAGCCTGATCGCCGGCCAGGAGGATCTCAAGGTGCTGGTGGCCGTGGCCACCGAAGGCCAGGGGCGGGTCAATCAGCACTTCGGCCATGCCACCGAATTCCAGATCTTCGAAGTCAGCCGCAAGGAAGCCCTGTTCGTCGGCCACCGCCGCGTGGATCTGTACTGCCAGGGCGGCTATGGCGAGGACGAGCAGCTGCCGTCGATCGTCAATGCCATCAACGACTGCCACGCCGTGCTGGTCTCCAAGATCGGCGCCTGCCCCCGCGATGAGCTGAAGGCTGCCGGCATCGAGCCGGTCGAGGAATACGCCCACGAGTTCATCGAGAAGGCCGCGCTGACCTGGTTTGCCGACTACTGCGGGCGTGTCGCCAGCGGCGCCATCGTCCATCAGCCGCGCGGCGACGCCAGCATCCGCCAGGGCGCCGTGATGGCGGCCTGATCCACCGACCCTTTCGTACCCACTCCACTACCGCTAGGAGACCATCATGGCCCTCAAGATCATCGGTTCCACCTGCTCCGGCTGCTCTGCCTGCGACCCGGAATGCCCCAACGACGCCATCCGTGAAAAGAGCGGTGTCTTCATCATCGATCCGGCCAAGTGCACCGAGTGCGAAGGCCACTACGACTCGCCCCAGTGCGTGGCCGTGTGTCCGGTCGATGGCTGCATCGTGAAGGCCTGATCATGCTGCCCAACGTGACAGTCAATCCGGCCGCCGAGAAGTTCATGCGTCGCATGGTGCGCTTCTCGGGGCAGGGCGAGGGCGCCGGCTTCCGCCTCACGGTGAGTGCCGGCGGCTGCTCGGGCTACAGCGCCGAGTTCACCGTCGAGGGGGCGCCCCTGGCAGGTGACGAGGTGCTGGCCGTCGGTGACCTCAAGGTCTTCCTGCCGGCCGAATCGCGGTTGATGCTGGATGGCGTGACCATCGATTTCGCCGACACGCCCACCTCCAGCGGCCTTACCTTCTTCAACCCGAACGCCGGTGCCTGCGGCTGCTCGTCGAGCAGCAGCAGCGCCCAGCCGCCGGGTGTGGCGAAGGTAGACATCAGCGCGATCCGGCGCAGCTGAGGCGGAGCGGGATCATGGCGGTCAGCGGCCTTTCCGGTGAGTCGTCCGGTTTCGAGGAGGCCATCCTCGGTGCCGGGCTCGACCCCGCGGTCGAGGCGCTGATCGACACCGCCGGCCGCGCCGGCATCGGCGACGAGGGGGCCCTCGCCCTCCTGCTGCAGGCCCGGGCCCTGGCGCCCGGGCATCCGGCACCGCTGATCGCCCACTACCGCTTCCACTTCTACGCCAACCGCCTGGCCGACGCCCGCCGGGTGGCCCTGGAGGCCATCGCCCTGGCCGCCGGGCCCCTCGGCCTGCCGGCGGACTGGCGTCAGGTGGTTCCGGCGATGAGCTGGGGCCCGGAGCGGATCGCCGAACTGCGCGCCCACGCGGTGGCGCCCCGCTTCTACCTGTTTGCCCTGAAGGGCTATGCCTACCTCAGCCTGCGCCTCGGCGAGGCTGAGGAGGGCAGGGCCGTGCTTGAGCTGCTGGCGGCGCTGGATCCGGCCGACAGCCTCGGCCACCGGGTCCTGGCGGCGGTGCAGGCCCGGGGCGGCCGCGACGTGGATTACGACGACGAGCCCGTGGAGCGTGTTCCATGATGACGGATGTCGTCCAGCCCGGCGCGGCCTGGGTCCCCAATGAACCTCCGGCGGTGGATTGGCAGGGCCGCGCCTTGGTCTGCGAGGGCTGCGAGAACCTGGCCCTGCGTGACACAGGCCGCTGTCAGCCCGGCCATGCCTGTGTGTTCGACCGCTACGCCAAGCGCATCGACCGCTTCTTCCGCTGGAATCCGGAGCGGGCCAATGACTATCTCGAGCATCCGTATTTCGAGGTGCGGGCGGTGGCCTCGCGCTCGGCCGATGTGTTCCGCCTGGTCGGGCTGATGCACGACCCCGATGAGACGGTACGCCTGCACGTCGCCTTGCGCCTGCCCCAGCGCCTGCTGGCCGAGCTGCGCCACGACCCCGACCGGGAGGTGCGCATCCGGGTTGCCCAGCGCCTGGAGGACAACCACCTCATCGAGATGGCCGACGACCCCGATTACTTCGTGCGCAAGCTGGTGGCCGAGCGCCTGCCTGTGGCCTTGCTGCCTAGGCTGGCCCGCGACCCGGACCGGGAGGTGCGCCTGGTGGTGGCCCGCCGCCTGGAGGTACCGGCCCTGCTGGCCCTGCTGGGCGATCCGGAGGTCGACATCCGGCGCAGCCTGGTGGCCCGCCTCCCGGTCGGCCTGCTGGGAGAGCTGGCCCGTGACCCGGCCTGGGAGGTGCGCTGGGAAGTGGCCCAGCGGGCCGATGCCGTCCTGCTGCGCCGGCTCCTGCTGGATGAAGAGCCCGAGGTCCGTGAAGCGGCCCGGGTCCGTCTTGCCACCCTCGAAACGGAGGCCCGCCATGGGTGACATCTCCCGCGACAGCGATGTGATCGAGATCGAAGGCCCACCCCAGTTCGACTTCGGCGAACGGGTGGTGAGCCGCTACAAGGTCCGCAACGACGGGACTTATCCCGGCAAGGACGTCGGCGAGGTGCTGGTCAACAAGGGCGACGTGGGCTACGTCACCTCGGTGGGCACCTTCCTGCAGCAGTTCTACATCTACGCCGTCGAGTTCGTCGCCACCGGCCACAAGGTGGGCATGCGCGGCCGCGAGATCGTTTCCCTCGACAAGCTGCCGGCTCACGTGGCGGAAGCCCTGGGCGGCGACAAGGTGGCCCGGCTCGCCCACATCAAGGAGTAAGACCATGATCGATCTGCGTGAACCGAAATACCAGTGGGGCCAGCAGGTGACGGCCGCCACCGACCTGTTCAATGACGGCAGTCATCCGGAGGTGCCCGAGGACGAACTGATCGTCGCCGCCGGCGCCCTGGGTGAAGTGGTGCAGATCGGCCACCACGAGGAAGCCAACATCCCGGTGTACATCGTCGAGTTCGGCGCCCGCGACGGCAAGGGCGGCCGGGTGGTGGGCTGTCTCGAGGAGGAACTGGCGGCGGCCTGAGCGTCGCCAGCCAGGGGGCCTTCAGCATGAGCCGCCATGCCAGCGTCACCGGGCCGGGCGAGTTGGTGCGCCGCCGCATCCTGCGAGAACTGGAGCGGCGCAGCCGCTACCGCTACGTGCAGCCCGAGGTGTTCTGGGTGGAGGAGGGCTGGCTGATCCGCAGCCCGTGCTGCTCCCGCAACATCGATCCGGCCGGCGGAGTCATCGACATCGCCCGCCTGGAACAGCCCGAACCTGCCGTGTGGCGCCTGTATGCCCGCGACCACGCGGCCGGACGCTGGGTCTGGCAGGCCAGCGCCAGCCGGATCGAAGAATTGCTGGATCTGGTGGTGGACGACACCCACCGGGTGTTCTGGCCTTGAGGAGTCTCCCATGATCTATCTCGACAACAACGCCACCACCCGCCCGCTGCCCGAAGTCCTGGTCGCGGTGGCGACCACCCTGGCCGACCAGTGGGCCAACCCGTCTTCCAAGCATCCCGCCGGCCAGGCCGCGCGCAGTGTGCTGGCGGCGGCCCGGGCGGAGGTGGCGGGCCTGTTCGGGGCCCTTCCGGCCGAGGTGGTGTTCACCTCCAGCGCCACCGAATCCAATGCCCAGGCCCTGCATGCGGCCCTGGCGGTGGATGGTGTGCCACGCCGTCTGGTGATCTCCGCCATCGAGCACGGCGGGCTGCGGGATACTGCCCGGGCCCTGGCCGCTCAGGGGGTGGAGGTGCGCGAGCTGCCGGTCGATGGGCGTGGCGTGATCCGCGCCGCAGCCCTGCCGGGGCTGCTCCAGGACGGTGCCGCGCTGGTGTCGGTGATGGCCGCCAACAACGAGACCGGGGTGATCCAGCCGGTGGCCGAGATCGTCCGCCTGGCCCAGGCCGCCGGGGTACCGGTGCATGTGGATGCCACCCAGCTGGCCGGGCGCCTGCCCATCGATTTCGCCGCCCTGGGGGCCCGCTTCGTCAGCGCCTCGGCGCACAAGCTGCATGGCCCCAAAGGCGTGGGTGTGCTGCTGGTGAAGAAGGGGGCGCCCTTTGCGGCGCTGCTGCCCGGCAGCCAGGAACGCCGGCGGCGCGGTGGCACCGAGAACCTGCCGGGCATTGCCGGCTTTGCCGTGGCGGCCCGGCTGGCCCGGGTCTACCTGGAGTCGGGGGACGAGATGGCCCGTCAGGCGGCGATGCGCGATGCCCTCGAGGCCGGCCTCGGCGAGGCCGTGCCCGGCCTGCGGGTGTTCGGCGCCGGGGCGGCGCGCTTGCCCAACACCAGCTGCCTGGCCTTCGGCGCCCTCGATGCGGAGATCGTCCTGGCACGCCTGGAGAAGGCCGGCATCTGCGCCTCCAGTGGGTCGGCCTGCAGCGCGGGTTCGACCGATCCCTCCCACGTGCTGCTGGCGATGGGCGTGCCCGAACACGAAGCCCGCGCCGCGGTGCGCTTCTCCCTGGGGCGGGACACCAGCCCGCGGGACATCGCCACCGTCATCGACACCCTGCGCTCGAGCCTGGCGCCGCTGCTGGCGGACGCCCTGGCCGCATGACCCCTTACCCGAAACCGAACATCCAGAACGGAGCTTCCCATGAAAGTCATGCTGCGCAATACGCCCACCGGCCTGTCGGCCTATGTGCCCAAGAAGGACCTGGAGGAGCCTGTCGTCTCCCAGGAGCAGGCCGGTCTGTGGGGCGGCACCATCACCCTGGCCAACGGCTGGGTGCTGGCCCTGCCCGAGATGGCGGCGGACACCCGCCTGCCGATCACCGTCGAAGCCCGCAAGGTGGGAGGTGAATGATGGGACTCAGCGCCGATGACATGAGCGCCCTGTCCGGTCTGGGCGACGCCGCGCCGGACGTGGCGGCCCTGGCCGCCGCCGCCCGCGCCCGCTGGAACGGCCTGCGCGTGACGGTGGTGGATGCCGTCGATGTGCGGGGCGAGACCCCCGTCCTGGAAACGGCCTCCGCCCGGGTCTTCCTGCTGGGGTCCGACGGCCACTGCTGGTCGATGACCACCGATCCCGCTGCCGCCACCGGCCTCATGCTGGCCGCCAGGAGCTGATCATGAATGCCCCCGCCGAGATGCAAGCCGTCGACCACGACGAAGACTGGATCCTGCTCACCGACCCGGACGTGAGCGGGCTTGAGCTGGACAAGGTGATCCGCGCCCTGCGCAGCCCGCGCCTGTCGTCCGGGGCCCGGGTCGAGGACTTCGAGGCCGAGTTCGCCGCCCTGCACGGCCGGGCCTACGGTGTTGCCACCGCCAGTGGAACCCTGGCCATGTGGCTGGCCCTGCGCGCCATGGGCATCGGCCCGGGTGACGAGGTGGTGGCCTGCAGCTACGGCTGGCACCAGACCGCCCACGCCATCCTGCTGGCGGGGGCGACCCCCAACTTCGCCGAGATCGACTACTGGTCGGGCTGCATCTCCCCGTCGGCCGCGGCGGAGCGGATCCGGCCCAACACCAAGGCCATCATCGGCAACAACTGCAATGGTCACCCGGCGGCCTGGAAGGCCCTGCGTCAGCTGGCCGAGTCCCGTGGCGTCGCGCTGATCGAGGACTCCACCGAGGCCATCGGCTCGCGCTACCTGGGCCGGCCGGTGGGCAGCTTCGGTGATGTGTCGGTGTTCGACTTCTCCCAGCCCGGCGCCTTGTGCTGCGGCGAGGGCGGCATGGTGCTCACCGACGACCCGCGCCTGGCCACCGAACTGCGCTACCTGCGGGCTCACCGCCTGAGCGACCGGAGCTCCGTGTCCATCGGCAGCCGGGTGCCCCTGCAGGCCAGCATGAGCGATCTCACCGCAGCCCTCGGCCTGGCCCAGCTGGAGCGTCTCGATGAGATCCTGGCCCGCCGCAAGCAGGTCGAGGCCTTCTACCGGGACGAGATGCAGAGCTTCGAGGGCATCAAGCCCCCCTATCTGGGGCCGGATGTGGATGAGGTGCACTGGATGCTCTACGTGGTGCATCTGGGGGCCCGCTTCACCGCCAGCGCCCGGGCACAGATCGTGGATGACCTGGAGGCCGACCTGATCGAGGCCGCCCCCTTCAGTGCGCTGCTGCACCAGCAGTTTGCCTACCAGGCCCTCGGCGAGGACAGCAACTGCAAGCGCGGCTGCCTGAAGAACACCGAGCGCATCGGCGACCGCTCCCTGGCCTTGCCCTTCTACGGGCACATGGACGCGGACCAGGTGAGGTTCCTCGTGAAGACCCTCAAGGACGCCTGCACCAACGTGGGCGCCGGCGCAGCCATCTACCTATAAGCCATCACCCGACATCCCCAGAGGCTCCCCATGACGACGCTTGCCACCGCTCCCGCCCCGTCGGAAGTACTGCCCGACGGACTTCCCGCCAGCCTGATCGAGGCCCTTGCCGCCGGCCGCGTGGTGCCCTACCTGGGCCCCCGCGTGCTGGCCCTGGCCACCGGCTACAGTGTGCCGGCCACGCCGGAAGATCTGGTGGTCCTGCTCACCGCCCGGAGCGCGGTGCCCCACAAGATCCGCAACCGGCTGACCCAGTCGGCCCAGTACATCGAGAACTTCAAGCACCGCAAGACCCTGGTCGGCCTGATGAACGAGGCCTTTGCCGCCAAGGCCGTACCCTCGCCCCTGCACCAGACCCTGGCCGGCTTCGGCTTTCCACTGATCGTCGATGCTTGGTATGACGATGCAATGGCGACGGCCCTGGCCGAGATGGCGCCGACCGGCAGCTGGGGGCAGGTCCAGGGGCTCGCCCAGTCGGAGCACTTCGGCACCTGGACCGGCTGGTACGACGCCGACGGCACGCCCACCCCGGATCACAAGCCGGACTGGAAGACGGTGCTCTACAAGCCCATCGGCGGCCATGCCCCGGCTGGCAACTATCTGGTGTCGGACACCGATTACGTGGAAGTGCTCACCGAGATCGACATCCAGACACCGATCCCCCAGGAGGTGCAGCGCCTGCGCAGCGGACGCAACTTCCTGTTCATCGGCTGCCGCTTCAACGACCAGCTGCCCCGCGCCTTCGCGCGCCAGATCATGAAGCGCTCATCCGACCGCCACTGGGCCGTGTTACCCGACGAGCCGACCCGCATGGAGGCGCGCTTCCTGGCCGAGCAGGGCATCGAGCGCATCCCGCTGCCCCTCGAGGCCTTCGTACCGGCCCTGCTGGCCCGCCTCGGCTGAGACGCCCGGCTGTCTACCGATTTCCCAACCCGCCCAGAGGTAGTTCCATGGCTTTACTGACCATCCAGCCGTCCGGCAAGACCGTCGATGTCGCCGCCGGCTCCACCCTGCTCGGCGCCATCATGGCCGCCGGCGAGACCATTGCCCACAAGTGCGACGGCAAGGCCCAATGCGGCAGCTGTCACATCTTCGTGCAGGAGGGGCGCAAGACCCTGCCGCGCATCCAGAAGCTCGAGAACGAGAAGCTCGACACCCTGGTCGGCGTCAGCAGCAAATCCCGGCTGGCCTGCCAGACCCTGATGGGCGAGGAGCCGGTGACCATCGAACTGCTGAGCTTCGTCTGACGCATTGCGGCGGGGGCTCGAGGGGAGCCTCCGTCGGCAGCCTTTGGGGCGGCGCCTGCCGCCCTCTTTTTTTGTGCAGCGGCTCAGTCGAAGCTGGGCATCTCGGGCTTGACCACCGGCTTGCCGGCGGCGGCCCACGCGTCGATGCCCCCGGCGATGCTGCACACGGACAGGTAACCCATCTCCTTCAGGCTGCGCGCCGCCAGGGCTGCCCGGCCGCTGGTCTTGCAGTACAGCACGATGTTCAGGTCGCGCCGGCTGAGTTCCGGATGGCCGGCCAGGCGGAATTCCAGCACGCCGCGGGGCATCAGGATGGCACCGGGCAGATGGCCGCCGGCAAATTCGTCGGCTTCACGCACGTCGATCAGCGCGTCGGCCTCGCGGATCGCCGCCTCCGCCTCCTGGAGGGATACTTCGGTGATGTGCTGGCGGGCTTCGGTGACGAGATCGTGGGGTGTCTTCATGGCTGTTCGGAGATGGAGGAGGTTGGCAAGCGCAAGCGCACGCCCGCGAGGGATTGGATTGAATATTAGTTTTTTCTAATTTTATAGGCAAGCCTGGATGAAGCGGGGGTGGTCATCCGCATGCCGGCGAGCTGTAGGGGCGGCTTCAGAGGGGGGCGCAGAACCCACTGGTCCTAGCCTGTGGGAGGATGTTGTCAGCACTTTGTGCTCGAGGCTGGGGTGTGCCTTTACCGGGCGGCCTTCTTTTCTTCCACCTTGAATTGGCCGGGGCGAAATCCCGGCCAATTCAACGCAAAACAACGGAAAACACCCGCAAAGGCAAAGGCGCAGAATAACCAACACGCCCTGGACAACACCGCTTTGGCAGGACTACAGCGTTTTACAACACCCTCTGAAGCCGCCCGCGGACTCTGTTCAACGGCCCGTGCTCGATCCGCGTGCGGTGGGCGGCTGAAGCCGCCCCTACAGCTGGCCCCACAGCCCGCTCCCGCTGGACGCGGCCGGCGTGGCTGGCGACAATCCGCGACTTCTCCGTTCGGTCTTCCCGCATGCCGCCGCTGACGCCCACCATCGTTTACGCCGACGAGGCCGTGATCGTCGCCGACAAGCCGGCCGGCCTGCTCTCGATGCCGGCGGGGGGCGGGGCCCGGAACGACTGCCTGGCCAGCCGGGTGCAGGCGCTCTATCCCGATGCCCTGCTGGTGCATCGGCTGGACATGGCCACCTCCGGCCTGATCATGTTGGCGCGGGGCCACGAGATGCTGCGCTGCATGAACCTGGCTTTCGAGCAGCGCATCGTTGGCAAGAAATACTGCGCAGTGGTGCATGGGCACATGACCGAAGAGCAGGGCGAGATCACCCTGCCGCTGGGCAGCGACCCCGACAACCCGCCGCGGCAGAAGGTCGATCCGCTCCACGGGCGGCCGGCCCGGACCCGTTACCGGGTGCTGGCGCGTAGCGGGGCGGGGGACGACGCCCGGACCCGGGTCGAACTGACCCTCTACACCGGGCGGACCCACCAGTTGCGTGTCCATCTGCTGTCGATCGGCCACCCCATCATCGGGGATCCGTTGTATGCCCCGCTTGCCGAGGCCGGGCGGGAGCCACGCATGTGCCTGCATGCGACGAGCCTGGCCTTCATTCATCCCCGGACCCGCCTGCCCGCGTGTTTTGACAGCCCGGTGCCGTTCTAGG
>JAFLDU010000084.1 GCA_017309145.1 Zoogloea sp.
CAACGGCCTGGCAAAGAACCTGAGACGTAAAACAGCGGACAACGCTGAGGTTTTTTTGAGGTTTGCCAGGCGCGGCTCTCATCATGGGGCGGGCAGACAATCTGCCTACCACGACCCCGGATAGATTAAGCAAGCCCACTATAGGCCACGCACATCTGCCTTGCAAAAATCGGGCTGACCATAGATTTGTGTTGATGTTGGCTGTTGGAGAGGTGGTTGCAGCCGCCCCTGTAGAACCGCCGCCAACCGGGAGCAAACCGACTGAGAGCGCTGACGGGGCTAACAGTATCTACAGGTGGTTCAACACGTGGGCGATCCGTTCCGCCGCTTCCACCAGTCGCCCCTCGTCGGTGGTGTAGGCGATGCGCAGGTGCTTTTCCGGGGCGTTGTCGCCGAAGTCGAGGCCGGGGGTGGTGGCGACGCCGGCTTCTTCGATCAGGCGCCGGGCCAGGCTTTCGCTGCAGTCGGCCAGGTCGCTGATGTCGGCGTACAGGTAGAAGGCGCCCTGGGGTTCGGTGGCGAAGCGGAAGCCGATCTCGCGGAGGGCCGGCAGCAGGGCGTTGCGGCGGTCGGCGAAGGCGTGGCGGCGGGCTTCGAGGATGTCCAGGGTGGCGGGCTCGAACGCGGCCAGCGCGGCATGCTGGGCCGGGGTGGAGGGGGAGATGAAGAAGTGCTGGGCGAGCTTCTCGATGTCCCGCACGTAGGCTTCGGGCACGACCATCCAGCCGAGGCGCCAGCCGGTCATGCCGAAGTACTTGCTGAAGCTGTTCACCACGAAGACGTCGTCCAGGCGGCTGAGGGCGGTGCGGGCCTCCACGCCATAGCACAGGCCCTGGTAGATCTCGTCCACGATCAGCACGCCGCCGCGGGCGGCCACGCTGCGCTGCAGGGCTTCGATCTCGTCGAGTTCGAGCAGGGTGCCGGTGGGGTTGGCCGGTGAGGCGACCATCAGGCCGCGGGTGCGGGGCGTCCAGGCTTGCGCCAGGTGAGCGGGGGTGGGCTGGAAGCGGGTGCTGGCATCCACCGGCAGGGCCACCGGGCGGCCCTCGAAGCTGCGCACCAGGTGGCGGTTGGAGGGGTAGCCGGGGTCGGGCAGCAGCCACTCGTCGCCGGGGTCGGTGAGGACGCCGAGGGCCAGCATCAGGCCGCCGGAGGCGCCAGGGGTGACGATGATGCGCTCCGGGGCGACATCGGCGCCGAAGCGGGTCTGATAGAAGCGGGAGATGGCTTCGCGCAGGGCGGTGAGGCCGAGGGCGGGGGTGTAATGGACGTGACCGCCTTCGAGAAAGCGCCGGGCGGCGTCCACCATGGGCTGCGGGGTGGGGAAGTCCGGCTCGCCCACTTCCAGGTGGATGATGTCACGGCCTGCTGCGCTCAGCTCGTGGGCGCGCTTGAGGATCTCCATCACGTGGAAGGGCTGGATGTCGGCCATGCGGCGGGCGATGCGGGTCATGGTGGGGCCTCGTCAATTCAAAAGCAAAAAGCGCCGATTGCTCGGCGCTTTCTGGGGTTCCGGAGCAGCCGGTGGCTGCCGCGAAATTACACCGACAGGGACAGCTCGAACAGTTCGCGCTTGAGCATGAACTGCTTGGGCAGGCGGTCCTGCAGCTTGTCGAACCACTCCTTGTGGCCGGCCAGCTCGGTCTTCCAGGCTTCGGCGTCGATCTTGATGAGCGCGTCGAACTCTTCCTTGGTGACGTCGGAGCCGGTCCAGTCGATGTCTTCGTACTGGGGCATCCAGCCGAGGGCGTTCTCGGTGGCGTGGACGCGGCCGCGGACGCGGTCAACCACCCACTTGAGGACGCGCATGTTCTCGCCGAAGCCGGGCCACATGAACTCGCCCTTTTCGTTCATGCGGAACCAGTTGACGCAGAAGATGCCGGGGGCCTGGTCGACGGTGTGACCCATCTTCAGCCAGTGGTTGAAGTAGTCGCCCATGTGGTAGCCGCAGAAGGGCAGCATGGCGAACGGGTCGCGACGCACCACGCCCTGGGCGCCGAAGGCGGCGGCGGTGGTTTCGGAGCCGAGGGTGGCGGCCATGTAGACGCCGAAGTTCCAGTTGAAGGCCTGGTACACCAGCGGCACGGTGGTGGCGCGGCGGCCGCCGAAGATGAAGGCGGAGATGGGCACGCCGGCGGGATCTTCCCAGGCCGGGTCGATGGACGGGCACTGGCTGGCCGGGGCGGTGAAGCGGGAGTTCGGGTGAGCTGCCTTGCGGCCGGTCTCCTTGGCGATCTCCGGGGTCCAGTCCTTGCCCTGCCAGTCGATCAGGTGCGCCGGGGCTTCCTTGGTCATGCCTTCCCACCACACATCACCGTCGTCGGTCAGGGCGACGTTGGTGAAGATGATGTTTTCCTTGAGGGTGGCCAGGGCGTTGTAGTTGGTCTTCTCGGAGGTGCCGGGGGCGACGCCGAAGAAGCCGGCTTCCGGGTTGATCGCGTAGAAGCGGGTGGTGCCGTCGGCGTCCTTGCGGGGCTTGATCCAGGCGATGTCGTCGCCCACGGTGGAGATCTTCCAGCCGTCGAAGGACTTCGGCGGGATCAGCATGGCGAAGTTGGTCTTGCCGCAGGCGGACGGGAAGGCGGCGGCGACGTAGGTCTTTTCGCCGGTGGGGCTTTCCACGCCGAGGATCAGCATGTGCTCGGCCAGCCAGCCTTCGTCGCGGGCCATGTTGGAGGCGATGCGCAGGGCGAAGCACTTCTTGCCGAGCAGGGCGTTGCCGCCGTAACCGGAGCCGTAGGACCAGATCTCGCGGGTCTCGGGGTAGTGAACGATGTACTTGGTGGTCGGGTTGCAGGGCCAGGCGGAGTCCTTCTCGCCATGGCCGAGGGGGGCGCCCACGGTGTGCACGCAGGGCACGAACTCGCCATCGGCACCGAGCACGTCAAACACGGCCTTGCCCATGCGGGTCATGGTGCGCATGTTGGTGACCACGTAGGGGCTGTCGGAGATCTCCACGCCGATGTGGGCGATGGGGGAGCCGAGGGGGCCCATGGAGAAGGGGATGACGTACATCGTGCGGCCGTGCATGCAGCCCTTGAACAGTTCGTTCAGGGTCTTGCGCATCTTGGCCGGGTCTTCCCAGTTGTTGGTGGGGCCGGCGTCGTCCTTGTTGGCCGAACAGATGAAGGTGCGGTCTTCGACGCGCGCCACATCGGAGGGGTCGGAACAGGCGAGGTAGGAGTTCTTGCGCTTTTCCGGGTTCAGCTTGATCAGCATGCCGGCTTCGACCATCTCGGCGCACAGGCGGTCGTACTCCTCCTGGGTGCCGTCGCACCAGACCACACGGTCGGGCTCGGTAAGGGCGGCGATCTCTGCGACCCACTGCTTCAGCTTCTGGTTCTTGACGTATTCGGGCGCGGCTGCGATGGCGGCGTCGGCAATGCTTTGAGACATCTGACGATTCTCCAGGACGTTACGGATGCGTTGTTTCATGTTGCCGGCTTCGGGAGTCCTGCCGGCTGGGCAATCGCGTCTTTGGGCCTCCAGGGCGCGGCGCGTATTATTGGGCGTCAATCGGGGCAAACCCCGAAAGAGCTAGCCTGTAATTATGCCATGCCTCGGACTTTGCCGTCATCACGGCGTCGTTGTCGCATGCTGTGGAAGTCACGAATTGTGGTAACTCGCGTTTGGTCCGATCATGTGCCTAGACCAACGCCTAAAACGGAGAGGGACGCACTCATGGATGAACAGATCCGCCAAGCCGCACTGGAGTACCACCGCCTGCCCAAGCCGGGCAAGATCGCTGTCACGCCGACCAAGGCGCTGACCAACCAGCAGGATCTCTCGCTGGCCTACTCGCCCGGTGTGGCCGCCGCCTGCGACGCCATCGTCGAGGACCCGGCCGAAGCCGCCAATCTCACCTCCCGCAGCAACCTGATCGGTGTGATCACCAACGGCACGGCGGTGCTCGGGTTGGGCAACATCGGCCCGCTGGCGGCCAAGCCCGTCATGGAAGGCAAGGCGGTACTGTTCAAGAAGTTTGCCGGCATTGATGTCTTCGACCTCGAGGTCGATGAGCCCGACGCAGACAAGCTGATCGACATGATCGCTGCGCTGGAGCCCACCTTCGGTGGCATCAACCTCGAGGACATCAAGGCGCCCGAGTGCTTCTACATCGAGAGCAAGCTGCGCGAGCGGATGAAGATCCCGGTCTTCCACGACGACCAGCACGGCACCGCCATCGTGGTCGGCGCAGCCATCCTCAACGGCCTGCACCTGCTGGGCAAGGACCTGTCCAAGGTCAAGCTGGTCACCTCCGGCGCCGGCGCCGCGGCCCTGGCCTGCCTGGACCTGCTGGTGATGCTGGGTGTGCCGGTGGCCAACATCTGGGTCACCGACATCGAAGGCGTGGTCTACGAAGGCCGCACGACCCTGATGGACCCGATCAAGGCCCGTTATGCCAAGAAGACCGATGCCCGCAAGCTGGGCGAGATCATCGAAGGCGCGGACGTGTTCCTGGGCCTCTCGGCGGGTGGCGTGCTGAAGGGCGAGATGGTGGCCAAGATGGCCCCGCGGCCGCTGATCATGGCGCTGGCCAATCCTACCCCCGAGATCCTGCCGGAAGAGGTCAAGAAGGTGCGTGACGACGCGCTGATGGCCACCGGGCGTTCGGACTACCCGAACCAGGTCAACAACGTGCTGTGCTTCCCCTTCATCTTCCGTGGTGCGCTGGACGTGGGCGCCACCACCATCACCGAGCAGATGAAGCTGGCCGCGGTGAAGGCCATCGCCGAGCTGGCCCGTGCCGAGGCATCCGACATCGTGGCTGCGGCCTATGGTGAGAAGCTCTCCGGCTTTGGCCCGGAATACATCATTCCCAAGCCCTTCGACCCCCGCCTCATCGTCAAGATCGCTCCGGAAGTGGCCCGTGCGGCCATGGAGTCTGGCGTGGCGACCCGGCCGATCTCCGATTTCGAAGCCTATCGTCAGCAGCTCAACAATTTCGTGTGGCAGTCCGGTCTGGTGATGAAGCCGGTCTTCCAGGCGGCCAAGCGGGCGCCCAAGCGCATCATCTTCTCGGAAGGCGAGGCGGAGCGCGTGCTGCGTGCGGTGCAGACGGTGGTGGACGAGGGCCTGTGCCGGCCCATCCTGATCGGCCGTCCGGACGTGATGGTGGCCAACATCGAGCGCTTCGGCCTGCGCCTGCGGCCGGAGCTGGATTTCGAGATGGTGAACCCCGATTCCGACCCGCGCTACGAGCAGCTGTGGTCCCACTACCACTCCCTGATGGAGCGCAAGGGCGTGTCGGTGGAGTATGCCCGCCGTGAAGTGCGCCGCCGCGCCACCCTGCTGGGGTCGCTGCTGCTCAAGTTCGGCTACGGCGACGGGATGATCTGCGGCACCTACGGCATGCACGGCCTGCATCTGCGCTTCATCGAGACCGTGCTGGGGCGCCAGAAGAGCGTTCGCAACTTCTACACCATGAACGTGCTGTCGCTGCCCGAGCGCACCCTGTTCCTGTGCGATACCTACGTCAACTACGACCCGACGCCCGAGCAGGTGGTCGAGATGACCCGGCTGGCCGCCGACGAGGTGCGTCGCTTCGGCATCCAGCCGCGGATTGCGCTGCTGTCCCATTCCAGCTTCGGCACCGACAACTCGCCGACCGCCGAGAAGATGCGCAAGGCCCTGGTGATGCTGCACGCGGAGCACCCGGACCTGGACGTGGAGGGCGAGATGCACGGCGATGCGGCGCTGGATGCCGACATCCGCAAGCAGATCTTCCCCAACGCCAAGATGCGCGAGGATGCCAACCTGCTGATCTTCCCGACCCTCGACGCGGCCAACATCGCCTTCAACTTGCTCAAGACTGCGGCGGGCGAGGGCATGACCATCGGCCCCATCCTGCTCGGTTCGGCCAAGCCGGTGCATATCCTCACCCCCACCGCCACGGTGCGGCGGATCATCAACATGACCGCCCTGACGGTGGTTGAAGCCGGCCGCTGATCCAAGTTCTGCGCTCCCTGACCCTGCTGCCGTTAAACTCCGTGATATTGATCACGGAGAGACGGCATGGGCGAGGGGAGGGCTGCGCTGGTTCTGACCGGAGGCGGGGCGCGCGCCGCCTACCAGGTGGGCGTGCTGATCGCCGTCCGCGAGGTGTGGGGGCGGCGTCCTGAAAACCCTTTTCCCATCCTGTGCGGCACCTCGGCGGGCGCAGTCAATGCGGTTGCCCTGGCCGTGTTCTCGGCCAATTTCGACGAGGCAGTGCGCAAGCTCGCCTACATCTGGCGCAACTTCCGCGTCGATCACGTCTATCGGGCGGACACGCCTGCCATCATGAAGTCGGTGCTGCGCTGGGGGTCGGCCCTGTTGCTGGGCTGGTTGATTCATCAGTCGCCGCGCTCCCTGCTCGACAACGCCCCATTGCGTCTGCTGCTCGAGGAGCAACTGGATTTCGGTGCCATCGGCCGCTCGATCTCGGCGGGCAGCCTGTATGCCGTGTCGGTCACCGCATCGGGGTATACGTCGGGTGAGAGCCTGGCCTTCTTCCAGGGGGCGGAGGAGCTCCAGCCCTGGCGGCGGGCCCAGCGTGTCGGCCTGCGCGCCGAACTGAAGGTCGAGCACCTGCTGGCCTCCAGTGCGATTCCCTTCGTCTTCCCCGCCGTGCGCATCAACCGCGAGTATTTCGGTGATGGCTCGATGCGCCAGCTGGCGCCGATCAGCCCCGCCATCCATCTGGGAGCCGAGCGCATCCTGGTGATCGCCGGCGGGCGGCGCTCGGAAGAGGCACGGCAGCGGACCGACGCCTATCCGTCACCGGCCCAGGTGGCGGGCCATGCAATGTCCAGCATCTTCCTGGACGGGCTGGCCATGGACCTCGAGCGGATGGAGCGGATCAATGCCACCGTGGGGGCCTTGAGTCCGGAGCAGCGGCTGGCCAGCGGCATCGGCCTGCGCCCGATCGAGACCTTGGTGATTGCGCCGTCCCAGAGACTGGATTATCTTGCCGCCCGGCACCGTGCTGCGCTGCCACCGGCCCTGCGTCTGGTACTGAGAGGGGTTGGGGCGACGCGCAAGAACGGTTCCGTGCTGCTGTCCTACCTGCTCTTCGAGCGCGGCTACACCCGGGCGTTGATGGAGCTGGGTTACCGGGACGCCATGGCCCGTCGGGACGAGCTGGCGCGGTTTCTGCGTGTTGAGCCCGCCGGGCCGGTGGCATGATGTAAGGCCAGGCTGCACTGCAGCAAAAAATCATTCACAAAAAACTTCAAATATTTAAAATAAGCCTTTATTTTGAATAGAAGTCTGCCGATACAGAGAGCAGCCTCCCCGAGCGGACCGGGGACCTTACCGTGAGCGCTGGGCATCCTCGTGACGCCGCCTCCGGGAGCAGGGTCCCCGCGATGAATTTGTCAATCCGGAAGCCGTGTTGGCTTCTGGCTCACGATCCAGTTTGAAGAACCATGAAAATCCGTCGAACCGTCATCGCCATCTTGAGCGTTTTTGCATTCGCCAGCGTCATTCCCGGTGCTGCGGATGCCGCGTCGCACAAGACTGAGTCGAAGCAGACCGCAGCCTCGAAGAGCGCCAAATCCGAGAAATCGGCAAAGGCCAGCAAGTCCACCAAGTCTGCCAAAGCTTCCCCGGCCAAGGAGACTGTGGCCCGGAAAGGCGCCCGTGGCGCCAAGGAAGCCAGCCTGGCTCGCACCGAAACCAAGGGTCGGAAGATGAGCTACCGGGAGGTGCAGACGCCTCACCGGGCCGCGCCCGCGGTGGATGGCGATGGCAATCCGCTGCTGCAGTCTGCCGCCTTCATGATTGCCGATCAGGCCACCGGCAATGTGATCCTCGAGAAGAACTCCGACGCCGTCCTGCCCATCGCCTCCATCACCAAGCTGATGACGGCGATGGTGGTGCTGGATGCACGCCTCAGCCTGACCGAAACCATCACCGTTACCAGCGACGACGTGGACACCCTGCGCAACAGCAGCTCCCATGTGCCGGTTGGTACCGAGCTGGCCCGGGAGGACATGCTCCGCCTGGCCCTGATGAGTTCCGAGAACCGCGCCTCGTCGGCGCTGGCCCGCAACTACCCGGGCGGCTATCAGGCCTTCGTGGCGGCGATGAACCGCAAGGCGGCATCCCTGGGGCTGCGCGATACCCGCTTCTCCGATGCGACCGGGCTCAACTCCGCCAACGTGTCGAGCGCCCGTGACCTGGTCAAGATGGTCTCCGCCGCGTCTCGCTATCCGCTGATCCGTGAGTTCTCCACCACGGCGAACTACGTTGTGCACCTCAATGGCCGCCCCCGCCAGTTCAACAACACCAATGCGCTGGTGAGCAGCCCCGACTGGCAGATCGGTGTCTCCAAGACCGGTTTCATCAACGAGTCTGGCAAGTGTCTGGTGATGCAGGCCTGGCTGCTCAACAAGCCGATGATCATCGTGCTGCTGGATTCTTTTGGCCGCTTCACTCGGGTGGCGGATGCCCAGCGCGTCAAGCGCTGGCTGGAGAGCGCGGCGGTCCAGCAGAAGCTGGCCCTGCACAGCCGCGGTCCGGCGACCTGATCGTCCTCCTGCTTTGAACGCACAAAGGGCGCCTTTTGGCGCCCTTGTCGTTGGTGCCAGCGGGTTGTAGCGTCAGCGCGGGGGGATGTAGCCCAGGTCGCGGGAGATCTCGTCGGCCGTCTGGCGGATCAGTGGCGCCCAATCCGGGTCGAAGCGCTCGGCCGGGGTCGACAGGGAGAGGCCGGCGATCAGTTCTCCGCTGTCGTCGCGGATGCCGGCGGCGATGCAGCGGACCCCGTTCTCCACCTCGTCCAGGTCATAGGCCACGCCGTGGCGGCGTACCTTGTCGAGCTCCTTCTCGAGGGCCTGGAGGGTGGTGATGGAGGTGCTCGTGGTGCCGGGCAGGCCGGTACGACGGGCGTATTCGCGGACCTTCTGGGCACCGTCCTCGACCAGGAAGAGCTTGCCGGTGGCGGTGGTGTGCAGGGGCGCACGGGCGCCGACGATGTGCACCACGCGCACGGAGGAGCGGCCGCTGGAGGTACGTTCCACATAGACGATCTCGTCGCCGGCGCGGATGCCGAGATTGACGCTCTCGCCCGTGGTGGCGTGCAGCTTGAGCATGGCGGGCATCGCCGTGTCGCGCAGGGAGATCCGCGATTTGACCAGGCTGCCCAGCTCGAGCAGGCGGATCCCCAGTCGATATACCCCGGCATCGTTGCGCTCGACGAAGCCGCTGCTCGTCATGGCACCGAGGATCCGGTGAGCGGTGGAGGGGTGCAGGCCGGTTTCGGCGGCGAGCTGCTTGAGGGGAACGGGGTCGGCGTGCCGGGCGAGGACGTCCAGCAGCGTCATCATGCGTTCGATGACCTGAATCGGGTTCTTTGCGGGTTCTTGCGTGGTGGACAACGGTGTATCTGCCTTCGAACAGGAGCTCCGATGGTAGCGCAGGGAATGGCATTTCGCCTAATGAAATGCCGCACCACCGCGACGAAATACCGGCTTCCTGGCTGGGTGGGCTCAGCCTGCGATGGCATGCCCGAGCATGCGTACCGCGATGCCCGCGCAGGCGCCCAGGGTCGCCGGTTTCCAGACGTCGGCCACCCGGCGACCGGCCGATATCAGTACCGCCACGCCGGGGATGTCGAGAGGGTGGATCAGCAGGCCGGCGCTGACGCCGTTGAGGGTGGCGGCATTGGCCGTGCCGGCGCGGATCATCTCATCCATGATGCCCATCATCGCGGTGCCGCCAGCCAGGTATTTGGTCAGGGTCGGGAGGATCAGGGCCGGGTCGGCGCCGATGCTCAGCAGCAGCGGTGACAACAGCGTGGTGAGGGCATCCAGTGCTCCGACGCGACGCAGGGCCAGCACCACGGTGAGCGACAGCACCAGCATGGGAATGGCACCCACGGCGATCTTGAAGGCCTCGGCACCGGCACGGTTGATGACGTCGAGTACGCCTTTGGCGTTGTCGGCCACCGGATGCTGGAGGGTTTCGTCGAGGCTGTGTTCGACGGCCGACAGCTTGCGTCCGAACAGGTAGTAGGTGGCGGCAGAGGCGACCAGGCCGCCGACCAGTGACCAGCCCAGCACGATGCCGAAGTGCAGGCCCATGGCCGCCATCGGCATGGATACGTTGGCCTGGGCCATCGCCATCACCATGGCCAGGGTGGCGGCCAGGTGGCGGTTGGAGGCGCCGCGCTGGTCCATCATGGCGAGGGTGGCCACCGGTGCGGCAAAGCTGACGAAGTTGATCTGCAGCGCGGCAAAGACGCCCAACCCGGTGAGCCCGGCAGGTCGTAGCAGCGGAGCGAGCCGTGCCACCACCCAATCGAGCACGCCCTTGGCCTCGAGCAGGCGCATCAGGGACAGCATGACCACCATGACGGGCAGCAACACGAAGAAGGACAGTTCCACCGCGGAGCGGCCGGCCCGCAGGATGACATCGATCAGCAAGTCCATAGGTGCGGTGCAGCAAAAATGGAAACGGCCCCGATTATCAGGGCCGTTTCCGAAACGGGGCAAGCTGAGGGGAACCCTAGTTCACGCTACGTTCAGGGGCGTACCAGGGGCGCCAGCAGGGGCAACAGCCAGGGCAGGGTGAGGGCCGTGAACAGGCCGTTCAGCCCCATGGCGAGGGCGGCGAAGGCGCCGGTTTGCTCGCTCAGCTGAAAGGCGCGGGCCGTACCGATGCCATGTGACGCCAGCCCCATCGCGAAGCCGACACTGGCTTCATCCTTCACGCCCAGGCGGCGGAGCAGGCCAGCGGCAAAGATGGCGCCGAAGATGCCGGTCAGGATGACGAACACGGCCGTCAGCGAGGCCAGGCCGCCGAGCCGCTCGGCCACGCCCATGGCGATCGGTGTGGTCACCGACTTGGGCGCCAGCGAGGCCACCGTGGGGGCGCTGGCCCCCAGCAGGGCGCCGATGACGTAGGCCGACAGGCCGGCCGTCAGCGAGCCCACGACAAGTGCCACCAGCAGGGGCCCGCCCATGGCGACGAGGCGCTTGAGCTGGCTGTGCAGGGGGATGGCCAGGGCCACGGTGGTGGGGCCGAGCAGGAAGTGCACGAACTGTGCACCGTCAAAATAGCGCTGGTACGGGGTGCCGGTGAGGCTGAGCAGGGCCACCAGGATGGTCACGGAGAGCAGTACCGGATTGACCGCGGGGTGACCGCCTGCCTTGCGATGCAGGGTGATGGCGAGCAGGTAGGCGGCCAGCGTGAGGGTCAGCCAGAGGAGGGGCTGGGCCGAGAGGTAGACCCAGATCTCGGTCATGCTTTCGGTGTTCATCGGGAGGCCTCCCGCCCTTGCCTCGTCAGCAGATGCAAGGTCAGGCCGGTTGCAGCGAGCCCCAGCACGGTACTGACGACCAGGGCGATGGCGATCGGCCAGGCCTCATCGGTAAGCCGTCCCACGTGCAGCATCACCCCCGTACCGGCGGGTACGAACATCAGGGACAGATGCTGCAGAAGGTTGCCTGAGGCGTGCCGCAGGTCGTCACCGGGTCCGCCGCGGACGACCAGCCAGATCAGCAGAAGGGCCATGCCGAGCACGGGCCCGGGCACCGGGAGGTGCAAGGCAACCCGCAGGGTTTCACCGGCCAGCTGGAAGGCCAGCAACAGGGCAAAGGCTTGGATCATCGGGCCCTCCTTGTGGGCGATGGGTGGGCGGAGCGCGGCGGCTTCTTCATGGTAGCTTCATGCAACGAAAAAGGCCGCGCTATGCGCGGCCTTGCCTGCCGGGGCAGGAAGTTCACTTCCCGGTTATTTCTTGGCCTTGGCGCTGGCGCTGCGGGCCGCCTGCATGAAGTTGTCGAAGCGGTTTTCGGCCACGGCGAACCACTGCAGCTGCTCATCCCGGAATTTCTTCCAGGCTTCGTAGATCTTCTTGAACTTCGGATTGGACGCTGCGGTTTCCTCGTAGAGCTCGTTGGCGGCCTTGAAGGCGGCAGCCATCACTTCGTTGGGGAAAGGGCGCAGCTGGGTGCCGGAACCCACCAGCTGCTTGAGCGCCGTGGGGTTCTTGGCGTCGTAGCGGGCCTGCATTTCGGCGTGGGCGTACAGGCAGGCGTCTTCCAGGATGGTCTGGTATTCCTTCGGCAGGGCTGCCCAGTTCTTCTGGTTCACGTAGAGGGAGATCTGCGGGCCGCCTTCCCAGAAGCCCGGGTAGTAGTAGTACTTGGCGACCTTGTTGAAGCCCAGCTTCTGGTCATCGTAGGGACCGATCCATTCGGCCGCGTCGATGGTGCCCTTTTCGAGGGCGGGGTAGATGTCGCCGCCCGGGATCTGCTGGGGCACCACGCCCAGCTTGGCGAGGACCTGACCGGCAAAGCCGCCGCAGCGGAACTTGAGCCCCTTGAGGTCTTCGACGGTCTTGATCTCCTTGCGGAACCAGCCGCCCATCTGGGCGCCGGTGTTGCCACAGGGAATGTTGTAGATGTTGTAGTCCTTGAAGAACTCACGGAACAGCTCGAGGCCGCCGCCTTCCATCATCCAGGCGGTTTGCTGGCGGCTGTTGAGACCGAAGGGGATGGCGGTGTCGATGGCGAACGTGGGGTCCTTGCCGACGAAATAATAGGAGCAGGTGTGGCCTGCCTCGACGGTGCCATCCTTGACCGCGTCGAGCACGCCCGGACCGGGGACGATTTCACCGGCGGCGAAGACCTGGATCTGAAACTTGCCGCCAGTAGCCGCAGCGACCCGCTTGGCGACCACGTCGGCACCGCCGTAGATGGTGTCGAGGGACTTGGGGAAGCTGGAGGCCAGGCGCCACTTGATAGTGGGCAGGTCGGCAGCAAGGGCAGGGGCAGCAACGGCTCCGGCAGCAACACCTACGCCGGCTTTCTTGATGAATGAACGTCGTTCCACTTTGTCTCCTCTTGGAATCAGTACGGTAGGTGAATCTGATTATTCATGACCCATCCCGGGGCGCACAGTGAGGAAAACCCTATGCGGCCGGGGAGGGCAAGGGCGGATCTACTTGCGGCCCTTGCTCGCGCGGGCGGCCTGCATGAAGTTGTCGAAGCGGTTTTCAGCCACGGCAAACCACTGCACCTGATCGTCGCGGAATTTCTTCCAAGCGTCGTAGATCTTCTTGAACTTCGGATTCTTGGCCGCGGTTTCCTCGTAGAGTTCCATGGCGATCTTGTAGCCCAGCGCCATCACGTCATGGGGGAAGGGGCGCAGCTGGGTGCCACTGCCGATGAGGTGCTTGAGGGCGGGCGGATTCTTTACGTCGTAGGCCGCCTGCATCTCTGCGTGGGCGTAGAGACAGGCATCCTCCAGGATGGTCTGGTATTCCTTGGGCAGGGAGGCCCAGGCCTTGGCATTGACGTAGATCGACAGCTGCGGGCCACCTTCCCACCAGCCCGGGTAGTAGTAGTACTTGGCGACCCGGTTGAAGCCCAGTTTCTGGTCGTCGTATGGGCCGATCCACTCGGTGGCGTCGATGGTGCCTTTTTCGAGGGCGGGGTAGATGTCGGCCGGCGGGATCTGTTGGGGTACCACGCCCATCTTGGCCAGCACCTGGCCGGCGAAGCCACCGACTCGGAACTTGAGTCCCTTCAGGTCTTCGGCGGTCTTGATCTCCTTGCGGAACCAGCCGCCCATCTGGGTGCCCGTGTTGCCGCAGGGGATGTTGACGATGTTGTAGTCCTTGAAGAACTCGCGCATGAGCTCGAGGCCGCCGCCATCGAACATCCAGGCGCTCTGCTGGCGGCTGTTGAGGCCAAACGGCAGGGCGGTGTCGAAGGCCAGTGCGGGGTCTTTGCCGATGTACCAGTAGGACGCGGCGTGCCCCATCTCGACGGTGCCATCCTTGACCGCATCCAGCACACCCGGGGTCGGGACGATCTCGCCCGCCGCGAAGAGGGAAATCTGGAACTTGCCGCCGGTGGCCGCAGCGACGCGCTTGGCGACGGTTTCGGTGGCCCCGAAGATGGCATCGAGGGTCTTGGGGAAGCCGGACGCCAGGCGCCACTTGATGGTGGGCAGCTCGGCCGCCAGGGCCGGGGCGGTGGCCGCGCCGACGGCAACGCCGGCGGCAGCCTGCTTCAGGAAGGAACGCCGTTCCATGTTGTTTCCTCTTCTTTCTCGTTCTGGACGGTGGGATGAACCCAGGTGAAATGTGGCCGGATCAGGCGCCGGCCACGGTCATGCGCTCAACGAGGATGGAGCCGCAATGCTTGGAGCCGCGCACCAGGACATCGGAGCCGATCTCGCGGATGCCCATCAGCATGTCCTTGAGATTGCCGGCGATGGTGATCTCGTGTACCGGGTACTGGATCTTGCCGTTCTCGACCCAGAAGCCGGCCGCACCGCGGGAGTAATCGCCGGTGACGTAATTGACGCCGTGGCCCAGGAGTTCGGTGACCAGCAGGCCGCGGTCCATCTGCTTGACTAGGCCTTCCAGGTCGTACTGGCCGGGCTTGACCAGCAGGTTGTGGCTGCCGCCGGCGTTGCCGGTGGTCTGCATGCCCAGCTTGCGGGCTGAGTAGGTGCTGAGGAAGTAACCCTGCAGCACGCCATCGATGATGACTTCACGGTCGTGCGTGGCCACCCCGTCGTCATCGAAGGGGCTGCTGGCGAAGGCCTTGGCCAGGTGGGGGCGCTCGGAGATCTGGATGTGGGCGGGGAAGACCTGCTTGCCCAGGCTGTCGAGCAGGAAGCTGGACTTGCGGTACAGGGCTCCGCCGCTCACCGCGTGCACGAAGGCGCCGATCAGGCCGGCGGCGAGGGGGGCTTCGAACAGCACGGGCACCTCGCAGGTCGGGATCTGCCGGGCGCCAAGGCGGGCCAGCGCGCGGCGCGCGGCAAAGGTGCCGATCTCGTCTGCTTCGGCCAGGTCGGCCGGGTCACGCTTGGTGGTGTACCAGTCGTCCCGCTGCATGTCGTCGCCCTCGCCGGCGATCACCGAGCAGGACAGGTAGTGGCGGGAGCTGGCGTAGCCGCCCATGAAGCCCAGGCTGTTGGCCGAGATGAAATGGGCCTCCTGCATCGACACGCTGGCCCCGTCGGAATTGCGGATCTCGGGGCTGACCGCAAACGCTGCGCGCTCGCAGCGGCGAGCCAGCTCAATGGCCTCTTCGGTCGAGATCTTCCAAGGGTGATGCAGGTCGAAGTCGGGGAACTCGCGGGCCAGGAGCGCCTCGTCGGGCAGGCCAGCGGCCGGGTCGGGGGCCGTGAAGCGGGCGATGGAGATCGCTGCGTCCACGGTGGCCTTCAGGGAGTCCCGGGAGAAATCCGAGGTGCTGGCGTAGCCGCGCTTCTGGCCATCGTAGATGGTGACGCCGATGCCCTTGTCCCGGTTGTACTCGATGGTGTCCACTGCGTCGCGGCGTACCGTGACGGACTGCCCGAAGCCTTCGGACACATCCACCTCGCAGGCGCTGGCGCCGCGCTTCCTGGCGAACTTGAGAATGTCATCGGCGAGGGTCTTGAGGTTGTCCTGACTGAAGCTGAAACGGTTGTCTGCCATGGCGTGAGCGGTGGGAGCTGAGGCTAAAGGCTATAATCTTACCCTTACCGAGCATTTCCCGCCCCCAGATGGCCCATCACAAATACCACCACGACGAAGAAGAAGACCTCGGCCCCAGCAAGTCCGAGATGAAACGGGCCAGCAAGGCCTTGCAGGACCTGGGTGCCGAGCTGGTTGCCCTCGGCAAGGAACGGCTTGCCAAGGTGCCCATCGATGAAGACCTGCGTGATGCGGTCAAGGATTACCAGCGTTTCCCATCCCACGAAGCGAAGCGCAGGCAGCTGCAGTACATCGGCAAGCTGATGCGCAACGTCGACCCGGAGCCGATCCGTGCGGCGCTGGATGCCTTCAAGGGCGTGTCCGCCGTCGAGACGGCCAGGATGCACCGCCTCGAGCAGCTGCGTGCCCGCCTGATCGAGGACGAGAAGACCCTCCACGAGATCGCTGAGGCCCACCAGGGGGCTGACCTGCAGCACCTCCGCGTGCTGCGCCGGAACGCCATCAAGGAGAAGGAACTCAACAAGCCGCCGCGCGCTTTTCGCGAGCTCTTCAAGGTCCTGCGCGAGCTGGAGTACGGTGCAGAAGGCGTCGAGTCGTCCGACCTGGATGAAGGGGATGAAGAATGAGCGACACGGTGAAGATCGGCCTGGTGTCCATCAGCGACCGGGCCTCTGCCGGCATTTACGAGGACAAGGGCATCCCGGCCCTCAAGGAATGGCTGGGCAGGACCCTCACCACGCCATGGCAGGCTGAAGTCCGCCTCATCGCCGACGACCAGCCGACCATCGAGGCGACCCTGGTGGAGTTGTGTGACCAGGCGGGCTGCGCCCTGGTGTTGACCACCGGCGGCACCGGCCCGGCTCCGCGCGATGTGACCCCGGAGGCCACCCTGGCGGTCGCCGACAAGGTGATGCCGGGCTTTGGTGAGCAGATGCGCCAGATCAGCCTGGCCTTCGTGCCTACTGCGATTCTGTCCCGCCAGGTCGGGGTCATCCGTGGCCAGTCCCTCATCCTCAACCTGCCTGGCCAGCCCAAGGCCATCGCCGAGACCCTCGAGGGCTTGAAAGATGCCGACGGCAATCAGAAGGTGCCGGGGATCTTCGCCGCCGTGCCCTACTGCATCGACCTGATCGGCGGGCCGTACATCGATACCGACGAGCGTTTCGTCAAGGCCTTCCGCCCGAAGTCGGCGCAGCGGCCGAAGGCCTGAGCGTAGCCTCGAGTTCTCCAGTTGGATTGCGGCTTATTGCCGGGAATGAAAAACGCCAAGTGAAATCAATTGCTTGGCGTTGAGTTGGTGGCGGGTGGTTGACCATGTGCCGACTGGTCTCCCGAGCTTATGGGCACTGGCGAGGGCTGCTGCGGGTCAAGCGCCTAACAGGCGGCGAGCGAGTACGGATTGCATGTCACGACGTCCGTCCGCAATCAAGTAAATAATGACCTGGTTGCCTGTGACACGATAGATCATGCGGTAGGGTTTGAAGAATGTCTGGCGGTATTCTTTGATCCCAAGGCCGACTAGTTCCTTCGGATAACTGCCGCGTTCCGGGAATTTCGACAGACTCTCCACAACGCCCATCAACTCATCCAATACAGAGTTGGCGTTGGCGACGCAGTCGAACTCGGAGATGTAGTCGTGGATGGCCTCCAGATCCTGCTCTGCACCCTCGGTGAGCAGGACCTCACACTTGGCTGATGTGCCTGCCATCAAACTGAGGCTCGCTTGGCGCGGAGGCGGGCAACTACGTCAGCGACAGGCTTGACCTTGCCAGCGACCACATCCTGATTGCCCAACGCGAGGATCTTTAGCAAAGCCAGTGTTTCTTGCGTCTCCTCGAACGAAGCGATGTCCTGCAGGACAGCCTTGGCTTCGCCGTTTTGGGTGATGACCATCGGTTCACGCTGCTCTGCGAGCTGCGTCAGAACCTCTGCGGCATTGGCTTTGAGATAGCTGATCGGCTTGACTTGTGATGAGTAGCGCATGGCTGTGCTCCAGACTTGACAGGACTGAATATAGTCCTTTTATGGTCTCATTGTAAGGCGGCTGAATTGGATGTGCCAGTGCCATCAAGGAGATGCAAGCGATGAGCTAGCCAGTGGAAGCCGATGTGCTCCTGCTCTAGCCGCAGTCCAAGGCAGATGCGCTTGTCGCGCAGGTCGTCCTAGAGTGCTCTCTCCTCGGCCGTGAGTAGGTGCAAGTCCATACGGAGGGGCTTGCCCTCACGCCACAAGAGATCGTGTTTTGCTTGCCAGCCCATCGGTAGCGCAGGCGCCAGTACTTCGCACTGCTGGGGTGGACTTCGAGATAGAGCCCAAGTCCGTCCGTCACCTTGTAGGTTGTATCGCGCGGGCGGAAAGCCTCGATGGAGGCGGGATCCAGGGGCTTGGGGGCATCCGTTCCCCCAATGATGCCCCCAAAGAATCACCGGCTTGCAATAGCCTTGTACGGAACACTGCAGACAAAAAAAGGCCGAGAACCCTGATTTTGCTAGGTTTCTCGGCCTTCTCCGGAACATCCCGGACTCGATTCTGGTGCCGGGGGCTATAGAACTGTTGCGTGAAAGCTACGTACAGCGCGGGTTATGACTTTTTTATGGGTGGAGTTACCGTCAAAGTTACCGTCAGACCTCATTCCTACCCCTTGCCGCAGGTGACTGCTGGCAGGACGGGCAGTTTGCACAAAATCGCAAACACCCATCGGATCCTTGCAGATGTAGGTGTCCGGGTTGGAGCCGCCGCAAATCGAGTGACGGAGAGCAGTGTGCGGATTTGCACATTGCTTTCGAATAGCCCGAGCCAAGTCTCGAGCCGTCGCCGTTGGGCCAAACTACCCAGATTTTGGGTAGTTTCAATTTCTTCAATCAGGCCAGGCCTTCGTTTTCCCTGAGTGCCCCAACTTCCCGGCCGAGTTGCTCTAGATCCACGTCCGTTTGAACAACGAAGTTCGTCTGCATGTTCGCGACATAGTGCCGCCCCAGCGATTGAATCCAGCGAGATTCATAGGGGCATACCCGAATGGCCTCACCATCAGGCTTGAGCTTGCGATTGATGCGGCGGGTCAGTGCAGGGACAGATACAGTTTTCATGCTCATCTCCAGAGAATTGAAAGATGAGCCACCCGGATACGTATGGACTGAGCGCCGTTCCGAGTTGGCCCGAGAGAACGCCGAGCCTTGCCGCGAGTCGCAGCGGAGCGAGATCCTCCGCTGAATCAATCCACGGTCCAATCCTAATGCCGCGAGCGAGGCAGGTCAAACGGACCATCTTCGGCCGCCCCAAACGACAAACCCGCCACATGGGCGGGTCGGTCATCGGTAACGCGGCGGACACCGCCTCCGCCAAGACATAAGTAAAGACGCCCCTTTTGGGGCGTTTTTTCTTTATACCCATCAACGAACCCATCAAAGCAAAAGCGGTTCAATGATGCGGTGTGATACAACCTTGGGGGGGTTCTCTGAAGTCTCTGTCGGCGGTGAGATCCGGAAATCGGAGCTACCAGTCGCGAAGGTAGGCGGGCGCGTCAGGGCAATTCATGATGGCAAGGGGAACATCGAGTGCGACCCTGGGCGCCACTGGTCCGATCCCAGTGCCGCCGAAGGGCTCAGCGCATCAACGTTGATCCCTCACTCCTCTCAGCTCGAGCCACTCTCCCTTAGTGCTTTGGTGCGACGGGCGTCAACCGCACAGTGAAATGGAACGTGGAGCCGACTCCTGGCCGACTGGTGACGCCGATCTCTCCGTTCATCAGGTGCACCAACTTGCGGCAAAGAGCCAAGCCGAGCCCCGTGCCGCCGTGACGCCGAGTGGACGAGCCGTCCCCTTGCTCGAAGAGAGTAAAAATCCGCTGCAGGTCGGCCTCAGGAATACCCATTCCTTCGTCCTCCACGCTGCAGTGAAGGCTGAGGTGGGTTGATGTCTCGGAGGCGATGCGGAAGCGGATAGTAATCTCTCCCCTTTCCGAGAACTTGATCGCGTTGTCTGCCAGAT
>JAFLDU010000085.1 GCA_017309145.1 Zoogloea sp.
CTCTCCACCGCTACGCCCCAGCAGACCCGCTGCGCCGCCGCCCCCGGCAAATCGGGGAGGCTGCGCGTGGGCCATGCGGGCCAAGAGGAGCAGGTCGACCTGCCGTTCCCCCCCACCGAGGAGGCGCCGCGCTGCTTGCGGCTCTCGGAATCCATGGGGGTGTCCTTTGGTCAGGCGGTGGGCGGGACGTCGGGGAAGTGGCGCCGGAGGTGGCCGAGAAGCCGCTCGGCGACTTCGTCGGGTGCCTCGGTCACACCGAAGTCCTTGAGTTGTATGGTCTTGAGCCCACTATAGCCGCAGGGGTTGATCCACGTAAATGGTGTGAGATCCATATCGACATTGAGGGACAGGCCGTGGTAGGTGCAGCCGTTCCTAACCCGCAGGCCAAGTGCGGCCACCTTCTCGCCGGCGATATAGACCCCAGGGGCACCGTCCTTGCGCTCGGCGTTCAGGCCGTAGTCGGCGATGCAGTCGATCAGGGATTGCTCCAGCAGATTGACCATCTCGCGCACCTTGAGGTGGCGTCGGTGCAGGTCGAGGAGCAGGTAGGCCACCACCTGGCCGGGGCCGTGGTAGGTGATCTGGCCGCCGCGGTCGATCTTGACCATGGGAATGTCGGTGGCCTGCAGCAGATGCTCGGGCTTGCCCGCCTGGCCGAGGGTGTAGACCGGCGGGTGCTGGACCAGCCACAGCTCGTCCGCGGTGCGGGCATCCCGGCTGGAGGTGAAGTCCTGCATGGCCCGCCAGGTTGGTTCGTAGGGCACCAGGCCCAGGCGCCGGATGATCACAGGACGACCTTGACCATCGGGTGGGACGACAGCTCCCGGTACAGGGCGTCGAGCTGGGCCTGGGAGGTGGCGTTCAGCGTGCAGGTGATGGCCAGGTAGTTGCCCTTGGCCGAGGGGCGCATCTGCATGGCCCCCGCGTCGAAGTCCGGGGCGTGGCGCAACACCACCTCGAGCACCGCCTGGGCGAAGCCGTCCACCCGGGCGCCCATGATCTTGATGGGAAACTCGCAGGGAAACTCGAGCAGGGTGGTGCGTTCTTCAGTCATCGATGTCTCGCTCAAAGATTCTTGAACCACAGGCGGATGGCATCCCACAGGCGGCCGAACCAGCCGGCTTCGGGGACTTCCTCGAGGGCGACCAGGGGATACTCGCCGACCGGCTTGCCGTCGAGGCTGAGTTGCAGGGTACCGATCGTCTGGCCCTTGGCCACCGGGGCCATCAGGGGCTGCTGGCTGACCACGTTGGCCTTCAGCTTGTCTCCGTCACCCTTCGGCAGGGACAGCACGAAATCGTTCAGGAAGCCGGCCTTGACCATGTTCTCCTGGCCCTTCCAGATGCGGAACTCCTGCACGGCCTGGTTGGCACCGTAGACCTTGACCGTGTCGAAGGCCAGGTAGCCCCAGTTGAGCAGCTTCTGGGATTCCTGAGCGCGCACGCTGTCGCTGGTGGTGCCGACCACCACGGACACCAGGCGGCGCTCGTTGCGCTTGGCGGAGGCGATCAGGCAGTAGCCGGCGCTCTCGGTGTGGCCGGTCTTGACGCCATCGACGGTGGGGTCGATGTAGAGCAGGCGGTTGCGGTTGGGCTGCTTGATCTTGTTGTAGGTGTACTCCTTGATGGAGTAGATCGGGTAGAACTCGGGAAAGTCGCGGATGATCGCTGTGGCCAGGGTGGCCAGGTCGCGTACCGAGGTCAGGTGCGAGGGGTGGGGCAGGCCGGTGGCGTTCTCGAAGTGGGTGTTCTTCAGGCCGAGGCGGGCCGCCTCCTTGTTCATCAGCTGCACGAAGTTCTCTTCGGAGCCAGCGATCACTTCCGCCAGGGCGACGCAGGCGTCGTTGCCGGACTGGATGATCATGCCATGGATGAGCTCCTTCACCGTGACCGGCATATTGGGCTCGATGAACATCTTGGAGCCGGGCACCTTCCAGGCGCGCTCGGAGACCGGCACCACCTGGTCGAGGGAAAGGGTCTTGTTCTTGACGGCGGCAAAGCTCAGGTAGGCGGTCATCAGCTTGGTCAGCGAGGCCGGCTCGATCCGCTCGTCGGGCTTCTCTGCCGTGAGGGTCTGGCCGGAGCCCACGTCGAGGAGCAACCAGGCCTTGGCGGCGACCGTCGGCGGGGTCATCTGGGCGAAGGCGAGGGCCGGGAGGACCAGCAGGAGCAGGATGATGCGACGCAACATGATGAGGTGGGAAAACGAAAAAGGTGTGATTATAGTCACGCCTACGCTCCCCCGCCCTGACGTAATCGTAAGCGGATGCGGAACTTTGGTGGCTCCTTTCCGGTCTTGTGTTGCAATGCGATCCATACGGCGTCTCCTCTCCCTGCTGATGGCCTGTCTCGTCCTGTTCTGGGCGGGTACTTCCATGGCCGACGACAATGTGGAGGCGGCCGCCGAGCTGGCCGACCTGGCTGAACAGGTCCAGCAACTGTCTCCCTTCCTCGACGAAACCCTGGATCTGGATGCGCCGGATCCGCTGGATTGCCCGGCTCTGGCCTGTGAGCCTCAAGTTCAGGCCCATTTTTTGCTTGAAGATCCTCCAGGGCAGGTGATCTGCCACTGGTTTTCGGTGACACCCCGGCAGACACCTCCACCTCCCCGCCTGGGCTGACCCTGCTCCCCGGGAGGGAGTCTGTCAGCTGGCGGGCCTCGTGCCTGTTGCTTTTCGTTGTCATCGACAGCGCCCATCCGGGTGCTGAAGGATTTTTATGTCAATCAGATTCTGTGCAGCCTTCGCCCTCGCGGCGTTGACTCATTCTGCCCTGGCCGCTGCGCCGGCCGGCGAGCCCTACAAGCTCCAGGCTCTGCGTGAAGCAGCCCGGGCCACTCACCCTTCGCTGCAGGCAGCCCGCTCCATGGTGGAGGCCGGGCGGGCCCAGGTTGTCACGGCCGGTGCCTATCCCAATCCGGAGGTCGAGTTCCTGGCCGGCCGGACCCAGGCCCGGGTGCCGGGCGCCGCTACGGGCGCCTCGCAGACCCTCGAGATCACCCAGCGCATCGACAATCCCTGGCAGCGTGAGGCACGCATCGGTGCGGCCGGCCATGGGCTGGAGGCGCGCCAGGCGGAGGGCCGTGTCTTCGAGGTGGACCTGCTGGCGCGGCTCGATCAGCGTTTCTTCGAACTGTTGCGGCGGCAGGCCGAGCAACGGGCCGCCCGTGAAGACCTGAGCCTCGCTGAGCAGATCCGTGCCCGGGTCGCCGTCCGTGTCGAGACCGGCGAAGCGCCGCGCTACGAGCTGATCAAGGCCGATACGGAGCTCCTCAACGCCCAGAAGGCCGCCGAGAGTGCGGGCCTGAGAGTGGCCCAGGCCAAGGCGCTGCTGCGCAGCATGGTGGGCCCGGCTTTGCCGGCGGAGTTCGAGGTGGAGGGTTCCTTGTCGGCCAGCCCTGCGGTGCCAGGCCTCGAGGCGTTGCGCGACGAGGTGCTGGCGCGCAACCCCGAACTGGCCCGCGCCCGCGCCGAAGTGCGCCGTGCCGAGCGTCAGCTGGAGCTGGAGCGCCTGCGCCGTCATCCCGAGGTGTCACTGAAGGTGGCCGAGGATCGTGACGTGGAAACCCGCAACAGCCGCATCGGCGTGTTTGCGGTGGTGCCGTTGTGGGATCGGCGGGCCGGGCCGGTGGCCGAGGCGGGAGCCCTGCTGGGCAAGTCCCGCAGCGACCGCGACAACCAGGAGCTGTTGTTGCTGCAGGCCCTGGAGACGGCCTACCGGCATTACGAGATCGCCCGCAACCAGGTGAATGCCCTGGAGACCGGCATCCTTCGCCAGGCCGAGGCCGCACTGAAGGTCGCGGAATCCGCCTACCGCTTCGGTGAACGGGGGATCCTGGACTATCTCGACGCGCAGCGTGTCTTCCGCGCGGCCCGTAACGAATTGATCACCGCACGCTATGAGTTGCAACTGGCATCCATCGAGATCGAGCGTTTGCGCGCACTGAACATTGAGGAAATGAAATGACTAAAGCACGTTTTCGTCTGGTGACGCTTCTTGTCAGTGCAGCCCTGTTGACGGCTTGCAGCAAGGCGCCGGAGGAGGCGCCGCCGGTCGCCAAGCCGGATCCCGCGCTCATCGAGCCCAACCCGGAATTGCGTGCTCAGTTGAAGGTCGATGTGATCAAGACGGCGCCTGTCGTCCAGTCCCTGCGGGTTGCGGGTCGGATCGCCTTTGATGAGCAGTTGCTCGCACGCATCGGCTCGACCGTCACGGGACGGGTGGCTTCCCTGAACGCCCAGCTTGGAGACGAGGTTCGACCGGGGGCCGTGCTGGCCATCATCAACAGCACGGAGCTGACCACGGCCCAGTTGGCCTACCTCAAATCCCAGACTACCGCCGAGCTGAACCGGAAGGCCGTGGAGCGGGCCCGCATCCTGCTGCAGAACGATGTGATCGGTACGGCTGAGCTGCAACGCCGGGAAACCGAACTCGCGCTGGCCGATGCCGAGCGGCGTGCCGCTGCAGATCAGTTGCGGGTGCTGGGTCTTTCGGAGAAGACGATCGGTTCCCTCGCCAAGTCGGGTGTGATTTCGTCCACAACCCCGGTCTCGGCCACGCTGCATGGCGTGGTCGTGGAGCGCAAGGTGACCCCAGGCCAGGTTGTCCAACCTTCCGATGCGCTGTTCACGGTGGCGGATCTGTCCAAGCTGTGGGCTGTGGCGCAGGTTCCGGAGGAGCAGTCGGGGATGGCGCTGACCGGGCAGACGGTGGAGGTTGAAGTCCCGGCGCTGGATGGCCAGCGATTCAAGGGCAAGGTGATCTTTGTTGGGCAGACCGTGAACCCCCAGACCCGCACCGTCCTGGTGCGGGTGGCCCTCGACAATCCGACGGGGCAGCTCAAGCCTGAGATGCTGGCAACCATGCTGATCGATGGCAAGCCCAAGGACACCCTGGTCGTGCCCGCCGGGGCGGTGGTTCGAGAGGACAACACGGACTACGTGTTCCTCGCCAGCGAGGAGGGCAAGCGCTTCCGGCAGGTGAAGGTCCAGCTCGGACCTGAAAGTCGTGGGGTCCGCCCCGTCCTGAGTGGTTTGGCAAGCGGTGCGCAGGTGGTGGTCGATGGGGCCTTCCACCTGAACAACGAACGCCGGCGCGTGCTGCTGGGAGGCTGATCCATGGTTGAATCCTTGATCCGCGGTGCGCTCAAGCAGCGCATCGTTCTGGTGGTCGTGTGCGTCTGCTTGCTTCTTGCGGGCCTCATGGCGGTCAACAAGCTATCCGTTGATGCTTTTCCGGATGTGACCAACGTGCAGGTCCAGGTGGCCACCGAGGCGCCCGGGCGCTCTCCGGAGGAGGTAGAGCGCTTTGTCACCGTCCCCGTTGAAATCGCGATGACCGGTCTTCCCGGTCTGACCGAGATGCGCTCGCTCAACCGCAACGGGATCTCCATCGTCACGCTCGTGTTCACCGACAAGACCGACGTGTTTTTCGCCCGGCAGTTGGTGATGGAACGCCTCATCGAGGTCATGGGCAGGATGCCGACCGGCGTCACGCCGGTGCTCGGGCCCGTTTCCACCGGTCTCGGCGAGGTCTACCAATACACGCTGGAGCATCCGAGCGACCGGGGGGCGGACGGCAAGCTGCGGGCGCTGACCGAGGCCGAGTTGATCGAGCGGCGCACCATCCAGGACTGGGTCGTCAGACCGATGCTCCGCTCCATTCCGGGGGTGGCCGAGATCAATACCCAGGGTGGCCATGCCAAGCAGTACCAGGTGCGGGTGAATCCGGATCGCCTGCGCTATCACCAGCTCGCCGCTCATGACATCTACAAGGCGCTTGCGGCCAACAATGCCAACTCCGGGGGCGGCGTGCTGCCTCAGTATGCGGAGCAGCTCATCATTCGTGGGCAGGGCCTGATCCGCTCGGTGGATGACATCGGCCTCATCGTGGTCAAGGAGGTGGGAGGAACGCCGGTTTATGTCCGGGATGTCGCCGAGGTGGACATCGGAGCGGAGGTCCGTCAGGGCGCGATCATCAAGAATGGCGAAACCGAGGCCGTCGCGGGCATCGTGATGATGATCCGTGGAGGGAATGCCCGGGAAGTGGTGGGGCGCATCAAGACCAAGGTGGCGGAGATCAACGAGCGCCAGATGCTGCCGGGTGGCTTGCACATCGTGCCGTTCTACGACCGGACCACGCTGGTCGATGCGGCCATGCTGACCGTCGGCAAGGTGCTCGCTGAGGGCATCGTGCTGGTGGTGGTGATCCTGTTCATCTTCCTGGGGGATGTCCGTTCCTCGCTCATCGTGGTGGCCAATCTGGTGCTGACGCCACTGATGACCTTCATGGTGATGAATCACTACGGGATATCGGCCAACCTGATGTCCTTGGGCGGGCTGGCGATCGCCATCGGCCTGATGGTCGATGGTGCCGTGGTGGTGGTCGAAAATGCCTTCGTCCGGCTTGGTGAGCGCACCAAGACGGGTGAGTCTGCCGTGCGCATCATCTTTGATGCCGCATCGGAGGTGGGGACGCCCGTGCTTTTCGGGGTCGGCATCATCATCCTGGTGTTCATGCCGCTGCTGTCCCTGGAGGGTATGGAAGGCAAGATGTTCAGTCCGCTGGCCCTGACCATCGGCATTGCGCTGAGCATCTCGCTGTTTCTGTCCTTCACCCTGACGCCGGTGCTGTGCTCCTACCTGCTCAAGGGCGGTGACGAGCATGACACCAAGCTTGTGGCGGTACTCAAGAAGCCTTACCTGAAGCTGCTCGATGCGGCCCTGGCCAATCCGAAGGTCACCGTCCTGGGTGCGGTTTGCGCCTTCGCGGCGAGTCTTGCCGTCGTTCCGTTCCTGGGCAAGGCCTTTATTCCGACGATGCAGGAGGGGTCGCTGACGCCGGTCATCGTGAGGGCTCCCAACATTTCCCTCGACGAGTCCATCAAGATGGAGTTCGAGGCCCTGCGCCGCGTTATGGAAGTGCCCGGAGTGGAAACCGTTGTGTCGCGCCTGGGGCGGGGGGAGTCGGCTGCGGATCCCGGTCAGCCGCATGAGTCCGACCCCATCGTGACCCTCAAGCCCATGGATGAATGGCCGGACGGCTGGGTGCAGGAAGATTTTGCCAATGCCATCCGCGACAAGTTGAAGACCTTGCCGGGGATCGAGCTCGCGATCTCACAGCCCATCGCTGCCCGTGTGGATGAGATGGTTTCGGGCGTTCGCTCGCAGGTTGCCATCAAGCTGTTTGGTGATGATCTCGAGGAACTCCGCCGGGTTGGCGATGAAATCTCCAGGGTGCTTGCTGCGGTGCCGGGGGCGACGGACCTGAGAGTCGAGCGTGTGTCAGGGCAAAGCTACCTGAACATCGAAATCGATCGTGCTGCGATCGCCCGCCATGGCATCAATGTGGCGGACGTCAACGAGTTGATCGAGATGGCGGTAGGTGGTGCGGTGGCCACCGAAGTGTATGAGGGGGAGCGGCGCTACCAGTTGGCCATCCGCTATCCGGAAATGTACCGGAACAACCCGGAGGCGATCGGCAACATCGTTCTGCGGTCCCCGAACGGTGCCGTCGTACCCCTGCACGACGTTGCCAAGGTGGAAGTGATCGACGGGCCTGCGCAGATCTCCCGGGAGTCGGGCAAGCGCCGCCTGGTGATTGGTGCCAACGTGCAAGGCCGGGACCTCGGCGGCTTTGTGGCGGAAGCCCAGGCTCGTCTGGCGCGGGATGTCCAGTTGCCTGAGGGCTACTATCTGGAGTGGGGGGGGCAGTTCGAGAACATGGAGCGGGCCATGAAGCGTCTGTCGCTGATCGTTCCGCTCACGATCCTCGCCATCTTCTTCTTGCTGTTCGTTCTTTTCAATTCGGTACGGTATGCCGGACTGATCATCACCGTGCTGCCCCTCGCTTCCATTGGCGGCCTGTTCGGATTGCTGGTGGCGGGCGAGTATCTGTCCGTGCCGGCCGCCGTCGGCTTCATCAATCTATGGGGGATTGCGGTGTTGAACGGCGTGGTACTGGTGTCCTGTGTCCGCCAGCTCCAAGCCAACGGGATGGCCCTCACCCAGGCCGTTACCGAAGGTTGCCGCCAGCGCTTCCGGCCTGTCATGATGACCGCGAGCGTAGCCTTGCTGGCGCTGATCCCGATGCTGTTCTCCACCGGCCCGGGGTCTGAAGTGACGCGTCCCCTGGCTGTCGTGGTGATTGGTGGCCTGTTGAGTTCCACGGCCCTGACCTTGCTGGTTTTGCCGGTGTTGTATCGTTGGTTCCAAGAAAAGGAGATCGAAGCATGAAGGAGATCAAGGCTGTCATCCGCCCCAACAAGCTCTCCAGGCTTCGAGAAGCCCTGCGTGCCTTCCCGGGGTTTCCAGGCATGACCATAGGCAAGGCGGAGGGCTGTGGTGCGACGGTGCGTCATGTTCCCCACAACATCAAGGAAGAGCTCACTGACTTCACCGATAAGTTGAGGATTGAGATCATCGCACCGGACGAAATGGTCGATGATCTCGTGGGACACATCGTCAAGGTCGCGACCACCGGCCAGACCGGGGATGGCTTGGTATGGGTGACGGACGTGCAGAAGGCCGTTTTCATCCGCCGGAATCAGGGGGGAGGGGCGGAGTGAGCCGCCTTCCCTGATTCGCCCGGGATCATCCTGCCGTGAGGCTGGATGATCCCGCCGACGGTCAGAGTTCCACCGCCAGTGACATCCAGACCATGGGCGAGGCCGGGTTGACCGGCTTGTCCACGTGCTGGGGCAGGCATTGCTGGGAACGGTCGGCGAGCTCCTGGTGGCGCCCGCCGAGGTTGATGCCGTTGAGCGCCATCTCCACCTTCCTGCCATCGAGCCGGAAGGCCCGGGCCAGGCGCAGGTCGAAGCTGGTGTAATCGGCGGACATGTAGGCACAGCCCGGCACATAGCCGTAGCCGCCTGACAGCGAGCCCATGCGCAGGATGCTCGCTGCGCTCTTCCAGCCGCCGCCGTAGTCCTGCAGCCAGGTGAGGGACGCCGAGTAGGGCGCGGTGCGCGCCGCCACATCCGGTTCGTTGGTGTGCCGGTCGATCACGGTGTGGCTGAGCAGGACCTCCGTGCCTGGCCGCGGCCTTGTACGGAACTGGTATTCGACGCCGCGCAGGACGACTGGGGCGCTCAGGTTGTCGAACTGGGACGACGCCAGCGCGGGCAGTGCCAGCGGTCCCCCCGGGGAGGGGATGCTGCGACGGATCACGAAGTGGCTGATCCGCTCGTGGAACAGGCGTACGTCCACGGTTGCGTCAATCGAAGGGAAGCGCCCCAGATAGCCCAGCTCCAGGGTGTCCACCGAGGGTGTGCGCAGATCGGGGTTGGGGACGTAGGGCCAGGCGATGGGCTTGCTGGTGGCCGGGTCGCTGCCCGGTGCGTACACACGGACGTCGCCGTAGATGTCGAACTGGTTACGTTGCTGCCAGGCGCGGGCATAGCCGGCGCGGAGCGTGGAGCTTGGCGTGCTTTGCCAGTTGATGAAGGCGCGTGGCACGAACTGGGCAGCCTTGTCGCCACTTTTCTCGAGGAGGCCCCCAAGATTCAACTGCCAGTTTGGGGCCAGGTGCCAGTCGAGGTTGGAGAAGACTCGATAGAGGTTGAAGGTTGGAGGCTTGCCGCGGGCAAACAGGAATGGGCTGGAGGTTTCGTCGTGCCGTCCTTCCAGGCCCCACACCAGGCGTGCCTGATCGTTCAATGCGAAGCGGTGCTGGATCTCGGCATTGCTCCGGTCACTGCGGCGGCTGCGGTTGACAGGCACCCCTGCAAAGCCGGGAGCGCTGGCCAGCCAGTGCTCTATCGAGCTTTCGTGATTGCGGTACAGACTTACCAGCCATTCTTCATCCTGGCTGAGGGTGCGCCGCCAGGTCAGGTGCAGGGCGCTGTTTTCCGACGCAGCGGTACGTTCGCCATTGTTGTTGAAAAGCGAGTCTGGATAGCCTGCGCCGCGGTGGATATGGTTGTAGCCGGCACGAAGGGTCAGTTCGTCGCGGGCATCGATCCGGTAGTCGCTGCGCAGGCTGAGCGTTTGGCTGAGGCGCGAGTCGTTGAGACCGCTGAAACCAGTGTCTTGAGTGCGCGCTGCGGTGAGCCGTACCCCGGCACCGTTGCCGCCGCCAGTCCAGCTCACCTGCGCGTCGGCGATACCCTGGGTGCCGATGTTCAGCTGCCCGGATGCGCTGTGCTCCTGGTGGCTGTGGCTGGTAATGATGTTAATCACACCCAGAAAGGCATTGGCGCCGTAGGCATTGGAATTGGTGCCCCGGACGATCTCGATGCGTTCGATCTCGGGCACCGTCAGGGGCAGGGCCGACCAGTCAACGCCTCCGGCGGAGTTGGGCGCATAAACCGAGCGGCCGTCGATCAGGACCTGGATTTCGGATGGAAAATCACCACCAAGGCCGTGGTAAGTCACCCACTGCGAGTGGCCGCGCTCCTGGCCGATCTGCATCCCGGGAACCAGGCGCAGAAGGCGCGCCACATCCCGGTAGCCGGTGGCCTGAATGAACTCCCGGTCGAGGATGGTGATGGCGCCGGGCGCCTCATTGAGCGGCTGCGGCAGGCGAGATGCCGACAGGACGGTGGGGAGATCCTCGAAAAACGGCGCTTCTGCGCCCGTTACCGATACGGCGTCGGCCGCCAGGGCAAGCGCAGGTCCGGTCAGCAATGAGCACAGGAACCGCTTGTCGGGGAGCAAGGGCATCGCGGGAAATGTGGTTTCTTGTGGGGGCGGGGATTTCAGACTGAATAAATCGTTACCCCGGCCCCGGATTATATAGGGCGCCTTCAACCTCCTTCTTGTGGATTAGTGCTCAAAGTGGGTGTGAAGTGGTTCGCTGATGTCGCAGGCCCAAAGCGGAGCCTGCGGCATCGGGGGCTCAGCCCAGGCGTACGGCGACGAAGATCCGGCTGCCACCGCGCTGGACCAGCAGCGCGAAGCGGTTGCCAGCGGCGTCCAGCAGTTTGCGGAACTGCTCGACGCTGGTGATCGCCTGGTTGTTGATGCCGAGGATCACGTCGCCACCTTGCAGTCCCGCCTTGGCGGCAGGGCCACTGGCGCCTTCGACGACGATGCCGCCTGGCACGCCGAGGCGGGAGGCTTCCTGCGGACTCAGGGCGCGCCCGGTCAGGCCCAGTTTGGCGCTGGGGTTCTCGCCTTTGCGGTCGGGGCTGGCGGCCAGGGTTTTCTCGGTCGCCTGCTCACCCAGGGTCACGTTGACCTCGCGGCTCTTGCGGTCACGCCACACCGACAGCCGCACGGTGGTGCCCGGCTTCTGTTCACCGATGATGCGCGGCAGGTCGGCGGAGCTGTCGATCTTCTGGCCATTCACCGCGGTCACCACATCACCGGGCTGCAGGCCGCCCTTCTCGGCGGGCGAGCCGGCCTCCACATTGGCCACCAGGGCACCGGAAGGCTTGTCGAGGCCGAAGTTCTGCGCGAGGTCGGCGTCGAGCCCCTGGATGGTGACGCCGAGGCGGCCGCGGGAGACCTTGCCGTACTTCTGCAACTGATCCTTGACCTTCAGCGCCACATCGATGGGGATGGCGAAGGAAATACCCATGAAGCCGCCGGAGCGGGAGTAGATCTGGGAGTTGATGCCGATCACTTCACCGGCCAGGTTGAACAGGGGGCCCCCAGAATTGCCCGGGTTGATCGCCACGTCGGTCTGGATGAAGGGCACGTAGTTCTCGTCGGGCAGACGCCTTGCCTTGGCACTGATGATGCCCGCGGTCACAGTGTTCTCGAAGCCGAAGGGGGAGCCCATGGCCACCACCCATTCGCCGACCTTGCTGTGCTCGGCATCGCCGGTCTTCACGAAGGGCAGGCCGGTGGCGTCGATCTTCAACAGGGCCACGTCGGTGCGTTTGTCGCTGCCGACCACCTTGGCCTTGAAGTCCCGCTTGTCGGTGAGCTTGACGGTGACCTCGGTGGCCCCGTCCACAACGTGGGCGTTGGTCAGCACGTAGCCGTCGGCACTGACGATGAAGCCGGAACCCACGCCCTGCTGGATCTGCTCGGGGGCGCGGCCGCCCCGGCCGCCGCCCGGCGTGCCAGGGGCGGGGATGCCGAAGCGGCGCAGGAAATCGTAGAAAGGATCGTCGGCGAAGGGATCCTCGCCAGACGCGCCGCCACGGGCCACCTTCTGGGTGACGCTGATGTTGACGACTGCCGGGCCGACCTGATCGACCAGCGCCGAGAAGTCGGGCAGGCCATAGCGCCCCTGGGCGACAGGGCTGCTGGCCTGGACGGGTGCCGCCGGTGCGGCGGTGTTGGCGGCGTGAGACGGAGAGATGGCGCCTTCCTGCAGGCAGCCGGTCAGGGCCAGGACAATGGCCGAGAAAGCAAGGGTGGATTTGACCATTACGGGTTTCATCGGATGCTCCAGTTTGTGGCCTGGGAATGGACGGCCGGCGAGGCGCCCTGTTCCGTGTTTAAACAAGCGCTTACAAAAATACCCCCACGCTCCCCGCTGTGCGGGTCGCTGCCCCCCAGGGGGGCGGCTTCATCTTGGGACGGCCCGGCGATGAAGCGTGCCCCCACGCTCCCCGCTGTGCGGGTCGCTGCCCCCCAGGGGGGCGGCTTCATCTTGGGGCGGCCCGGCGATGAAGCGTGCCCCCACGCTCCCCGCTGCGCGGGTCGCTGCCTTCCGAGGGGGCTCATCTTGGGGCGGTGCTGCAAGGAAATGGGGGCGGGGGGCAGGCAGTACAAGGGGGCATGGCAGCACCTTGGGTGCAACGCGTCATGTGCTTTCGGGGTGGGCGATGTATAGTTATTCTCTATCGCAGACAGGGGTGACCCGATGACGTTAACCGATCTTCGCTATCTCGTCGCACTGGCCCGGGAGCGCCACTTCGGCCATGCGGCCGAACGCTGCAATGTGAGCCAGCCGACCCTGTCGGTCGCGATCAAGAAGCTCGAGGACGAGCTGGCGGTGACGCTCTTCGAGCGCAGCGCGGCAGACGTCAAGATCACCGACATCGGTGCGCGCATCGTGGCCCAGGCCGAGAAGGTGCTGCTCGAGGCAGGGCAGATCAAGGAGTTGGCCACCGCCGGGCGCGATCCCCTGTCAGGGCCGCTCAAGCTGGGCGTGATCTACACCATCGGGCCTTACCTGTTGCCCCACCTGATCCCCCGGGTCCATGAGGCGGCGCCCTCGATGCCCCTGCTGATCCAGGAGAACTACACCGCCCGTCTGGCTGAATCGCTGAAGCGCGGCGATCTGGACGTGATCGTGGTGGCCCTGCCCTTCGAGGAGCCGGGCATCGTCACCCAGGCCGTTTATGACGAGCCTTTCCGGGTCCTGATGCCGGCCGGTCATGCTTGGGAAAAGGACGAGAGCATCTCCGCCACCCGTCTGGCCGAAGCGCCCTTGCTGCTGCTCGGTGCCGGCAACTGCTTTCGTGACCAGGTGCTGGAGGTGTGTCCGATGTGCCGTAGCGGCGAGGGCCTGCAACGCACCCTGGAGGGCAGCTCGCTGGAGACCATCCGTCACATGGTTGCAACCGGGGCTGGCATCACCGTGCTGCCGAGCAGCGCGGCCGATCCACTGCCAGGCGGAAACAGCCTGCTGACCGTGCGTCCCTTCGAGGCACCGGAGCCCTTCCGGCGCATCGCCCTGGCCTGGCGGGTCACCTATCCACGCAGCGGCGCCATCGACGTGATCCGCTCGGCGATCCTCGGCAGTCCGCTGCAGGGCGTCCGTCCGGTCAGCCGCTGAGGGCCCTGGCTGCACCGGCCTCGGTCACGATCCAGTCCATCGGCTGGTCGTGGTCCTGGGGATGTACGGTGTCGGCCCGCGCCAGCTCGAAGGCCACCCCGACGCAGATCGGGGCGGGTCGCAGGGCCGCCAGGGTGCGGTCGAAATAGCCCCCGCCGTAACCCAGCCGGTAGCCGGCCGGGTCGAACACGTTCAAGGGGATCAGCACCACTTCCGGGATCACCGGGGGGGCGCCGGCGGGTATCGGAATGCCGTGATGATCCCGCTCCATGGGCGCTTCCGGCTGCCAGCGCAGGAAGCGCATCGCCTGACCGGGGGCATCCACCACCGGCAGGGCGGCTTGGCGGGCCGGATCGGCGGCCAGCCAGCGGCCGATCCAGGCCACCAGGTCCACTTCCCCGCGCCAGGGCCAGCAGAAGGCCAGACGCTGGGGGGAAAGGTGGGCGATCAGGCTGTCGAGGTGGGTTTCGATCCGGCGGGAGCGCGGTTCCCGTTCAGCGGCCGGCAGGGCTTCCCGGGCCGTGATGCGGGCCTCGCGCAACGATTTTCGCAGTGCAGCAATTTCCTGGCCGGAATCGTTTCCGGAGTGGGGGGCGGGCGGGGTCACTATGCTATTCTCCGGCGGCATTTTGGCGGGTCGTGAAGAGGCGTAAGGGCGGAGCGTGGCGAATCGTAAGGTGTTGAAGAATAGCGTGTGGGCCGTGTTGGCGGCAGTCCTGTGGGCCGCCATGCCGGCCGGTGGTGATCCGGGCGACGAGCGCATCCTGCTGGCCCGCGATGCGGCGCGCAGCGGTGACCGCAACCGTCTGCTGCAGCAGGCCGCCCCCACCGGGCACGCGCTCGATCCCTATCCCGAATACTGGCTGCTGGCGTCCTTGGTGGCACGTCCGACGGGGGACGCCGATGCCGCCCGCATCCGTGACTTCCTGGACCGCCAGGCCGGTAGCTGGCTGGCCGAGAAGCTCCGCGGCGACTGGCTGCGCGCTCTGGGCAAGCGCGGCGAATGGAGTAGCTTCGTCGGTGAGTTTCCGTTCATGGAGCAGCCCGAGCAGGATCTGCGCTGCTACCACTTCCAGGCCCGCCTATCCAATGGCGATGCGGCGGCCCTCGATGAAGCGCGCCCCCTGTGGTTCTCCCTTTTCGATACCCCCGATAGCTGTGTCCCGGTGTTGCAGGCCTTGGTGCGGGACGGCCGCGTCAATGTCGATGAAGTCTGGGGGCGGGTGCGTCGCCTGATGGAGGTCAAGCGCTACAGCGCGGCCCGTGCGGTGGCGGGCTGGCTGCCTGCGGACCAGGCGCCGGCCGTGTCCGACCTGGACAAGGTGGGGGCCAATCCGTCCACCTGGCTGGATCGGATGCCGGTCAATTTTGCGGCGAGTCGGGCCGGCCGCGAGCTTGCCCTGATGGCGCTGGCCCGCCTGTCGCGTGATGATCCGATGGCGGCTTACCTGCGCTATGCCCGTATCGACGAGCGTCTGTCACCCGCCGAGCGTGGCTATGCGCTGGGGCAGATCGCCTGGCAGGCGGCGGCCAAGCTACTGCCCGAGGCGCACGAGTGGTTCAAGGCGGCCGGCGATACGCCGCTGGTCGAGGAGCAGGCCGCCTGGCGGGTGCGCGCGGCCCTGCGCGCCGGCGATTGGCGTGTCGTCAGGACGTCGATCGAGGCCATGCCGGCCGCCCAGCGGGCGCTGCCCGAATGGACCTACTGGCTCGGGCGTGCCTATCAGGCGGCGGGCAACCGGGAAGCCGCGCGACGCGAGTTCGAGCGGATCGGCGGCCACCCGACCTTCTACAGCATCCTGGCCGACGAGGAGCAGGGGCGCAGCTTCACGCTGCCCAGCAAGGCCCGCCCGATCAGTGCCGACGAGCTCGAACAGGTCCGCCAGACCCCCGGCCTGCAACGGGCGCTGGCCCTGTTCAGGCTGGACATGCGCACCGAGGGGAGCCGTGAATGGAACTGGACCCTGCGCAACCGGGAGGACCGTTTCCTCCTCGCGGCCGCCCAGATGGCCCTGCAGCTGGGCATCTACGACCGGGCCATCAATGCCGCGGACAAGACCCGCAACGAGCATGACTACAGCCTCCGCTACCTGGCGCCCTACCGGGAGCGTATCGAACCCAACGCCAGGAGCCGTGATCTGGACACTGCCTGGGTTTATGGCCTGATGCGCCAGGAGAGCCGTTTCGTCACCGCCGCCCGCTCGGGCGTAGGGGCCCAGGGCCTGATGCAGATCATGCCGTCCACGGGGCAGTGGATCGCCGGCAAGCTGGGCATGAAGGGCTACAACGTGGGCTGGCTGCGCGACCCGGACACCAATGTGATGTTCGGGACCACCTACATGCGGATGGTGCTGGAAGGGCTCGACAATCACCCGGTGCTGGCCTCCGCCGCCTACAACGCCGGGCCGGGCCGGGCCAAGCGCTGGAAGGACGCCAAGCCCCTGGAGGGCGCCATCTATGCCGAGACCATCCCGTTCGGCGAAACCCGCGATTACGTCAAGAAGGTGATGGCCAACGCGGTGATCTACGGCGCCCTTTTCGAAGGCCGAGCACCATCCCTGAAGGCGCGTCTCGGCACCATCGCGGCGACCAATGGAGATACCTCGAACATGGGCATGGGCAGTCCGGCCCCGGGAGCCGGTCTGGAGTAAGGTGAGTGGCTGCGGGAATTCTTTCGAACCGCTCCACTCTGTGTCATCAGAACCATCCTGGAGGATCCCGTCATGAATCCCGTTCGAACCGTCCTTGTCGTGGGTGGCAGTGGCTTTGTGGGTACGGCAGTGGCCGCTCGCCTGGCCCGGGAGGGCATCCGGGTCATCGTGCCGACCCGTCGCCTGGTGCATGCCCGCCAGCTGCTGACCCTGCCTACGGCCGAGGTCGTCGAGGCCAATGTCTTTGACCCGACAGCCTTGTCCCGCCTGATGCGTGGTGTGGATGCGGTGGTGAGCCTGGTCGGTGTGCTGCATTCGCGGCCCGGCGATCCGTATGGGCCGGATTTCGCGCTGGCCCACGTGGAGTTGCCGACCCGCCTGGTTGCCGCCGCCCGGGAGGCTGGGGTGGGGCGGATCGTGCATGTCAGTGCCCTGGGGGCGCGGGCCGACGGCCCTTCGGAGTACCAGCGCTCGAAGGCCGCCGGTGAGGCAGCGATCCGGGCCGGGAGCCCCGAGGTGGCGTGGACCATCCTCCGCCCCTCAGTGATCTTCGGTCCGGGCGACAGCTTCCTGAACCTCTTTGCCAGCCTGCTCAAGCGCTTCCCGGTGATGCCCCTGGGCGGCGCCAATGCACGCTTCCAGCCGGTGTATGTGGAGGATGTCGCCGAGGTTGTAGTCGCTAGCCTGTTGCGGGCCGACGCCCGCGGCCAGACCTTCGACCTGGCCGGGCCGCAGGAATACACGCTGCAGGAGCTGGTGGAATATGTAGGTGACCTGACCGGCTTCCGGCGCCCGGTGCTGCCCCTGCCGGAAGGGTTGGCGATGCTGCAGGCAGGCTTTCTGGAGATGCTTCCGGTCAAGCTGATGAGCCGTGACAACGTGCGCTCGATGCGGGCGCCGAACGTGGCCGAGGGGCCGGCCCAGCCCTGGGGACGGGTGCCCACCCCGCTGGAGGCCGTGGCGCCGGGCTACCTGGGCAAGGCCAACAAGCGTTGCCGCTACGCGGCCTTCCAGGTGCATCGCCCGTGAAGATCTACTGCGTCGGTGGGGCGATCCGCGATGAGTTGCTCGGGCAACCCGTCAAGGACCGGGACTGGGTCGTGGTCGGGGCCACGCCGGAGGCGCTGGTGGCGGAGGGTTTCCGGCCGGTCGGCAAGGATTTTCCGGTGTTCCTGCATCCGCGTACCCAGGAGGAGTACGCCCTGGCCCGTACCGAGCGCAAGACTGCGCCGGGTTATGCCGGCTTCGTGTTCCATACCGATACCTCGGTCAGTCTCGAGGAAGATCTGGCGCGCCGCGACCTGACCATAAACGCCATGGCCCGCGGGCCCGAGGGCGAGCTGGTGGACCCCTACGGGGGGCAGGCCGACCTGGCCGCCCGGGTCTTCCGCCACGTGAGCCCCGCCTTCGCGGAGGATCCGGTACGCATCCTGCGGCTGGCCCGTTTTGCGGCGCGCTTCGCCGACTTCCAGGTCGCGCCGGAGACCCTGGCGCTGATGCGGCGCATGGTGGAGGACGGGGAGGTCGATGCCCTGGTGCCTGAGCGGGTCTGGCAGGAGCTGGCCAAAGGCCTGATGGAGGCCCGCCCCTCGCGCATGATCGAGGTGCTGAGGGCCTGCGGCGCCCTGGCCCGTCTGCTGCCCGAGTTCGACCGCCTGTTCGGCGTGCCCCAGCCGGCCAAGCATCACCCGGAGATCGATTGCGGCATCCATGCCTTGCTGGTCATCGATGCGGCGGCGCGTGCCGGCCATCCCCTGCCGGTCCGCTTCGCCTGCCTGCTCCATGACCTGGGCAAGGGCGTGACGCCCGGCCATGTGCTGCCGCACCACTATGGCCACGAGGCTGCCAGCGAACGCCTGGCCCGCCAGGTCTGCGAGCGCCTCAAGAGCCCCGCCGACTGCCGCGATCTGGCCCTGATGACGGCCCGCGAGCACGGCATCGTCCATCAGGCCATGCAGTTGCGGCCGGAGACCATGGTCAAGCTGATCGAGCGCTGCGACGGTCTGCGCCGGCCGGAGCGCTTCATGGCCATGCTCGATGCCTGCGTCTGCGATGCCAAGGGGCGGGCGGGCCTCGAGGCCAGGCCCTATCCCCAGCAGCAGCACCTGCTCGATGCCCTGGAGGCAGTGCGTGGGGTGGATGCGGGGGCGATTGCCCGTAGTCTGGCGGACAAGTCTAAGATCGCCGAGTCGGTGCATGCCGCCCGGGTGGCGGCCGTGAAGGCCCGGCTATCGAACAAGGACACCAAGATTGACAGTTTCTCCCCCGGAGAGCGTCAGTAATACCGCCTTGGGCATGCCGGTTCGCGGCATACAATGCCGCCCACTCATGCCCAGTCTGCGCCTGCCCTTCATCCTGATCCCGCCCGCCCGGTACTGGGCCTGGTGTGTCCTGATGTGGTGTCTGGCCGCACCGGTCTGGGCGGTGCATCCGGTGCCCGCCTTCACCGAGGTGCGCGCCGGGGCCAGGCCCTCGGTGGCCGTGCTGCTGGCCCGCGATGGCACCCCCATCGCGGAGCGCCGCCTCGACATGACCGTGCGACGTCTCGAATGGGTGGGGCTCAACAGCCTCTCGCCATCCCTCAAGGAGGCCTTGCTGGCCGCCGAGGACAAGCGCTTCTTCGAGCACTCCGGGGTGGACTGGCGGGCCTTCGCCGGCTCCCTGTGGCACAACCTCTGGTATGAGCGGAAGCGGGGCGCGTCCACCCTGTCCATGCAGTTGGCCGGCCTGCTCGATCCAGACCTCGCCCTGGGGCGCGGTGGATTGCCCCGCCGCTCGATCGGGCAGAAATGGGACCAGGCCTTCGCCGCCCAGGCCCTCGAGGCCCGCTGGAGCAAGGAGCAGATCCTCGAGGCCTATCTCAATCTGGCCCCCTTCCGGAGCGACCTGCAGGGGGTGCATGCGGCGTCGCGGGCCCTTTTCAACAAGACGCCGGGGGAGCTGGGGCGGCCGGAAGCCCTGATCCTGGCGGTCCTGCTGAGGGGCCCCAATGCGCGGCCCGAGGTCGTCGGGCGTCGCGCCTGCGTGCTGG
>JAFLDU010000086.1 GCA_017309145.1 Zoogloea sp.
CGGTGGAATGCCCATCGGCCTCACCAGCCTCGCCCTGGCCGCCGACGGCGCCCTGGTGGTGTCCGGCGCGCGCGGCGTGAGCCGTGCCGATCCCGCCATCCTCGCCCCTGCCGTGGCCACTTCGGCCACCTCCAACGCGGAAGCCCAAAAATGAGTCACCCCCACGATCTGCCCGACGGTCTGGTGATCCGCAACCTGGCCGACTTCGATACCCGTTCCGGCACGCTGCCCGAGCGCATCCTGTTCAACAACCGCCTCGTCATCGTCGTGCTGTGCGCGCTGGTCAGCCTGGTCCTCGCCTACCAGGCGCTTGGCCTGTCGCTGAACGCTGCCTTCGAGAAGATGATCCCGACCAAGCACCCCTACATCGTCAACTTCCTCGAGAACCGGGGCCAGCTGGCGGGCATGGGCAACAGCCTGCGCATCGCCGTGGAGGCGAAGCAGGGCGACATCTTCGATCCGGACTACCTGGACACGGTGAAGAAGATCTCCGACGAGGTCTTCCTCTACCCCGGTGTAGACCGCCCCTACATGAAGTCCCTGTGGGCGCCCTCGGTGCGCTGGACGGGTGTCACCGAGGACGGCCTGGACGGCGGTCCGGTGGTGCCCGATGACTACGATGGCTCGCCCGACAGCCTGGCCCAGGTACGCCTCAACGTGGAGCGTTCCGGCGAGATCGGCCAGCTGGTGGCGGCCAACTACAAGTCGAGCATCGTGCTGGTGCCGCTGCAGGACAAGGTGGCCGAGACCGGCGCGCGCATCGACTACCACGAACTGTCCCAGCGTATCGAAACCCTGCGCGCCAAGTATGAATCCGACAAGGTGGCGATCCACGTCACCGGCTTCGCCAAGGTGGTGGGCGATCTGATCGAAGGCCTGCAACAGGTGCTGCTGTTCTTCGCGGCCGCCATCGCCATCTGCACCGCCGTGCTGTTCTGGTACACCCGCTGCATCCGCAGCACCCTGCTGGTGGTGCTGTGCTCGATGATCGCGGTGGTGTGGCTGCTCGGCCTGCTGCCCACCCTCGGTTACGAGCTGGACCCGTACTCGGTGCTGGTGCCCTTCCTGGTCTTCGCCATCGGCATGAGCCACGGCGCCCAGAAGATGAACGGCATCATGCAGGACATCGGGCGCGGCACCCACAAGCTGGTGGCCGCCCGCTACACCTTCCGGCGCCTGTTCCTGGCCGGCATGACGGCGCTGCTGGCCGACGCGGTGGGCTTCGCGGTGTTGATGGTGATCGACATCCAGGTGATCCAGGACCTGGCCGTCACCGCCAGCATCGGCGTGGCGGTGCTGATCTTCACCAACCTGGTGCTGCTCCCCATCCTGCTCTCGTATACCGGGGTCAGCCCCGAGGCGGCCCGCCGCAGCCTGCGCGACGAGATCGCCGACGGTGCCGACGCGGGCCATGTGAAGCATCCGTTCTGGGCCTTCCTGGATCTGTTCACCCAGCGCAAATGGGCCAGCGTGGCCGTGCTGGTCGGTACCGCCATGGGCATTGCCGGCCTGGTGGTGAGCTTCCAGCTCAAGATCGGCGACACCGACCCGGGCGCCCCTGAGCTGCGCCCCGACTCCCGCTACAACCGGGACAACGCCTTCGTGGTGGCCAACTACGCCGCCAGCAGCGACGTGTATGTGGTGATGGTGCGCACGCCCCAGTACGCCTGCGCCCACTACGATACCCTCACCACCGTGGATGCCCTGGAGCGCGAGCTGCAGCAGTTGCCCGGCGTGGAAGCCACCAGCTCCCTGGCCGGCCTGGCCAAGGTGGCCAACGCGGGCATGAACGAGGGCAGCCTCAAGTGGTTCGAGATCCCCCGCTCCCAGGACAACCTCAACGCCATCATCACCCGCGCGCCGCGCGAGATGTTCAACCAGAACTGCGACCTGCTCACGGTGTATGCCTATCTCAAGGACCACAAGGCCGACACCCTGAGCAGCGTGGTGAACACCGTGGAAGCCTTCGCCGCCCGTCACGGCAGCGATGAGCTGCGCATCCTCAACGCGGCCGGCAACGCCGGCATCGAGGCAGCCACCAACATCGTGGTGAAGAAGGCCAACGTGGAAATGCTCGGCCTGGTGTACCTGGCGGTGATCGTGCTGGCCTTCATCACCTTCCGCTCCTGGCGTGCGGTGATCTGCGCGGTGCTGCCGCTGATGCTCACCTCGGTGCTGTGCGAGGCCCTGATGGTGTGGCTCAACATCGGCGTCAAGGTGGCCACCCTGCCGGTGATCGCCCTGGGGGTGGGAATCGGCGTGGATTACGCGCTGTACATCATGACCGTGACCCTGGCCCGCCTGAATGCCGGCATGAGCCTCTCCGAGGCCTACTACAAGGCGCTCACCTTCACCGGCAAGGTAGTGGTGCTGACCGGCGTGACCCTCGGCATCGCCGTCGCCACCTGGGCCTGGTCGCCGATCAAGTTCCAGGCCGACATGGGCATCCTGCTCGCCTTCATGTTCATCTGGAACATGCTCGGCGCCCTGATCCTGCTGCCCGCCCTGGGGCACTTCCTGCTCAAGCCCCGCCGACAGGCGTAGGGGCGGCTTCAGCCGCCCACGGACTTTGAAGCTGAGTACGCCGTTGATCGGCGTCCGCGGGCGGCTGAAGCCGCCCCTACAGCAGCCCACCACCCCATTCACCGAGGAGCTTCGCCGTATGTACTCGCACCTGCTCGTACCCCTGGACGGATCGACGCTGTCCATCGGCCTGATCACCCAGGCTGTGGACTTTGCCCGCAGCCTGGGCGCCCGCATCACCTTCTTCACCGCCCGGGAAGACCTGGGCGCCAGCGGCGACGGTGCCCTGCTGCGCAGCCTCGAGCCGCAGGACTATCTGGAGGCTGCCGCCGGAGATGCCCGTGCCATCCTGGCCAAGGGTGTCGCCGCGGCAGGTGCCTTCAGCATCCCCTGCGAGGCGGTGGTGCGCACCGGCCCGCGTCCCTACGAGCTGATCCTCGACGTGGCCGCCGAGCGCGGCTGTGACCTGATCTTCATGGCCTCCCACGGCCGCAGGGGCCTCAAGGCCCTGGTGGTCGGCTCGCAGACCCACAAGGTGCTGGCCCACAGCACCCTGCCGGTGCTGGTGGCGAGCGTCGAGTCCAACACCGCCGGTAGTGCCGCCGACGTGGCCATCGCCATCATCAAGGACGAGCACCGGGCCATCGCCGCGGTGATCCGCGGCCTGCGCGATGCGGCCGCCCAGCTGCGCGGGCAGGGCGGCGTGCCCGACCTGGACTTCATCGGCCAGCTGGTCGGCTACCTCCAGGCCTTCCCCGAGGTGCTTCACCATCCCAAGGAGGAGCAGTTCCTGTTCGCCCGCCTGGCCCTGCGTCACGCGGAGTCCGCGGCCCTCATCGCCCAACTGCAGGACGAGCACAGGGAAGGCAGCGCACAGATCCAGGCCATCGAGGCCCGACTCGACGCGGCCCGCCACGACCCCGGCCGCCACGGCGAGCTGGCCGCCGCTCTGGAAGCCTTCGCCGAAGCCCAGTGGCGCCACCTGAGCTGCGAGGAGAAGCTCATCCTGCCTGCTGCCCGCCAGCACCTGGAGGAGGCCGACTGGCAGGCCATCGCCGATGCCTTCCGCCAGAACGTCAGCGTGCGCATCGGCGGCGAACAGGACGAAGCCTTCAAACGCCTCTTCGTCAAGCTGATGAACACCGCGCCTGCGTGAACCCGTCCCACCCCTGCAGGGGCGCGCGGGGTTAAAGTAAGTACGCGTCCACTCCGGCCCGCAGAGGCTTCGGGGGTCAATAGAACGTAGAACGGGGACACGATGGCCGCCGAGCAGAAGCTCATAGAACAGTTCAACCTGCGCTCGCGATTGCGCTTCAATGTGGATGAGGGGCAGATCTGGCTCGACGAGAACCGCATGCTGCTGCTCCATGCCCGGGCCATGGGCGCCCTGCGCCGCGAACTGTTCGACTCCCTCGGTGCTGAGCGGGCCAAGGGGCTGCTGATCCGGATGGGCTTCGCCTCAGGCCAGCAGGACGCCGAGCTGGCCAAGAAGTTGCTGGGCGCCGGCGATCCCTACGATGTGTTCCGAATCGGTCCTGAACTCCACGCCTTCGAGGGCCTGGTCAAGGCCACCATCGTCAAGTCGGACCTGGACTGGGAGCGCGGCAGCTTTGCCGGGGAGGTGGATTGGCGCAACTCCTGGGAGGCCGACTCCCATCTGCAGCTCTTTGGCATCGGTGAAGACCCGGCGTGCTGTAGCATCGTCGGCTACGCGTCGGGCTATGTCACCCAGTTCTTCAACCGTCCGGTGATCTTCAAGGAGACCGCCTGCACCGCTTGCGGTGATGCCCACTGCCGGATCGTCGGCAAACCCCTCGAGGCCTGGGGCAAGGACCCCTACCTGGACTATTTCAAGCCCGACGATCTGCAGGGCCAGCTCGACGAGATGCGCGAGGAGCTGCGCCGCCTGCGCCGCAGCCTGGGGGCCGAATGCAGCAGCGGCAATCTGATCGGTGCCTCGCCAGGCTTCCGCAGCGCCTTCGACCTGATCGGCAAGGCGGCAGCCAGCCCCATCACAGTGCTGCTCCTCGGCGAGACCGGTGTCGGCAAGGAGATGTTCGCGCGCTGGATCCATGACCACGGTGACCGCAGCGGGCAGCCCTTCGTCGCGGTCAACTGCGCGGCGATCCCCCACGATCTGCTCGAGTCCGAACTGTTCGGTGTGCAGAAGGGCGCCTACACCGGCGCCCAGCAATCCCGCGCCGGGCGCTTCGAGCGCGCCCACGGCGGCACGCTCTTCCTAGACGAGGTGGGCGATCTGCCGCTGGCCGCCCAGGTCAAGCTGCTGCGCGTGCTGCAGACCGGCGAGGTGGAGCGCCTGGGCGACGACCAGACCCGCAAGGTGGACGTGCGCCTCGTCGCCGCCACCAACGTGGACCTGCAGGACGCCATCCGCGCCGGGCGCTTCCGGGCCGATCTGTATTACCGTCTGGCCACCTACCCGGTGGTGATCCCGCCTCTGCGCGAGCGCCGTAGCGACATCCCGCTGCTCGCCGCGGCCCTCGTCAAGAAGTACGAGGCGCCATATCACAAGCAGATCCAGGGTTTCAGCGACCTGGCCATGCAGGCCCTGATGGCCTACCCCTGGCCGGGCAATGTGCGCGAACTGCAGAACCTGGTGGAGCGGGGCGTGCTGCTTGCCCCCAACGGCGGTCTCATCGAGATCGACCATCTCTTTGCCGGCGGTGCTCCGGCTCACAGTCCCGGCGCCGAAGTCGACCGCGCCGGCCAGGTCGGCAACGCCGGTGACGCCACCCGCCAACGCCTCTACGAGGCCATCCTGCAGGACGGCTTCGACCTGGAGCAGCACGAAGCCCGGCTGCTCGAACTCGCCGTGCAGCGGGCCGGCGGCAACCTGACCCATGCCGCCAAACTGCTGGGGATCACCCGGCGGCAGCTGGCGTACAGGCTGAAGCAGGGAGGGGTGTAGGGGGTGTGTAGGGGCGGCTTCAGCCGCCCGCGGAGGTTGATAACGCACTGTGGGCGGCTGAAGTCGCCCCTACGATCAGGCCGCCTTCAGCCCGGTATGGATCACCGTACCCACATGCTCGCCGCGCAGGGCGGCGGTGAGGCGGCCGGGCACCAGGCCATTCACGATCTGCACGCGCTCGAGGTGGCGGGCGGTGGCCATCACTTCCACGAGGGCCGGGTCCACCGGCAGGGTGCCCTGATGCAGGGCCAGGGCGGCGGCGCTGGTCTCCGGCAGGAACTGGGCCTTGTCACCGTCGGGGCCCTGCGGGTCGGCGGTGTAGATGCCGTCCACGTCCTCCACAATGGTCAGGCCGGCGGCGCCCAGGGCATCGGCCAGCAGGAAGGCTCCGGTGTCGGCCCGGTGATGGGGGATGCGCGAGCCGGGGAACTCGTGGTGATGGTAGGGCGGGAAGGCGCTGCCGACCACGGCGCGGGCGGCGGCCAGATGGATGGCCAACTGGTTGGCAATGGTCGGGTGCTCCACATAGGAGACGCCCTCGGGGGCCAGCAGTGAGGCCAGGATGTGACCGTTCTGGCCGGCTTCGCTGGCGGCGAGGGGGGCCAGGGAGCCGACCGGCAGGCCGAGGTCCAGTCCCACGCTGTACAGGTGGCGGGCGCGGATGCCGGCGCCGGTCAGGATCAGCAGGCGGTGCTCGGGCAGCAGCCGGCGCAGCTCATCGACGATGGGCAGGATCGCATCGCGGCCGCGGTCCATGATGGCCCGTCCGCCGATCTTGACGACCTGCAGCCAGGGCAGCAGCCGGATCGGGCGGACGCCCGCGACGGGACGGGTGAGCGTCCCATCCTGGAGGGTCTGGCGCGCCAGTGGCGAGGCCACATGCTTGATGCTGTTGGTGGTGTCAGCCATGGTGATCGTTCTCAGCTAGCGGTGATGAGGGTGCCGACATGCTCGCCGGCCAGCGCGCGGGTCAGGTTACCGGGGACGAGGCCGTTCACGACCTGCACCTGGCGGACGTGCCGGGCCGATTGGAGTAGATCGAGCACCGGAAACTCGAGGATGGAGTCCTGCAAGCCCTTGGCCTTCATCTCTTCGACCGAGATCTGCGGGATGAAGGTGGCATGCTTGTCGGTCTTGGGGTTGGCGGTGAACAGGCCGTCCTCGTCCTTCACGTAGATCATCGCCTTGCAGCCGAACTGCTCGGCCAGCAGGAAGCAGCCCGCGTCGGTGCGGTAGGGCGGGATGACGCCTTCGGCCGCTGGACGGATCCACAGCTTGTAGGGCGGCATGCCGCTGAAGACCACCGCATTGACCTCGGCCAAGTAGAGCGGCACGGCCGCCAGGCCGGCCCCATCCACCGCCGAGATGCCGTGCTTGGCGAGCAGCTGGCCGAGCATCACCGCGTTCTGGTCGGCCACCGAGGCGCCTAGCTGGGCCAGCACACCGGCCGGCAGGTTGAGGTCGGCAGCGATGGAGTACAGGTGTCGCGCCCGCGTGCCGGCGCCGGTACCGATGAGCAGCTTGTGGGCCTGGCGGGCGGCGACGATCTCATCCACCAGCGGATAGACCGCCGCCCGGCCGCGGTCGATGATGCTTTGTCCACCGATCTTGATCACCGTGGCATCCGGTAGGATCCGGTAGTCCTCCGCAGCCGCGGCGGCGGCCTGGAGTTGTGGGTCGGTCAGTGAACGCTGCATCAGGAGCTCTTCGAGCTCCGCCGTCGTATTGGCCATCGGGGTCCCTTTCGTGGTTTCCATTGATTTCGCATCGGGCGCGCCAATTCCCCGGAATTGCCCGGTATATAAAAGCACCTTTTGGGAACAATTCAGAAAATGGCGACTTCGCGCTTGACAGCGGCATCGTTGAATCAAGGTTAGGGCAATGCGCTATATAGATTCAACCGCAGATTCCGAATAGCGCTATAGAGGAATGAGCCCACCGGGGGGGCGGCTATTTGATCTTGTGATGGTTTGATTGTCAGGCTTTATGTGGTGGTGCATTGTGGGGAAACAGGCCGCCGGGCGCCTGGGCCGCTCGGTTCAGGATGTCGCGCCCCGACATCAGCGCGTCCGCCTCACCCACCACGTCGGCCAGCACATCGGCGATCAGCCGCACCCGCGGCGAGCGCTTGACATCGGGGTGCATCACCAGCCAGATCTGCCTGAGGGTGGGGCAGGCCGGATCGGCAACCCGCTCCAGCAGGTCATCCTGCGCTGCCAGAAAATGCGGCAGCACCGTGATGCCCAAGCCGACCCGAGCCGCATTGAGCAATGCCGCCAGATCGTTGCTGCGGAAGACGAAGCGGCGCCTGCCGGCCACCTGGGCCAGCCAGCGCTGCTGCGGCACCTGGATCAGGCTGTCGTCATACCCCAGGAACTCCCAGTCCTCGGCGGGCCTGTCGGTGTAGGCGCGGGCCGCATACAACCCATAGCCCATCTCCCCGATGCAGCGCGCGGCCAGGCCCGGCGCGGTAGGGCGGGACATGCGGATGGCCAGGTCGGCCTCGCCCCGTGCCAGGTTGGCATCCCGCGATTCACCGATGACTTCCAGATCGATGTTGCGCCAGCGGGCGCGCAGGGCGGCCAGCCGCGGCACCAGAAAGTGGCCGGCCAGCACCGGAGGGGCGGAGACCCGCACCGTACCTTGCAGGGACGACACCCCGAGAGCCGTGCGGGAGAAGGCCTGGGCTTCCTCGTCCAGCCGGCCAGCCTGGGCGACCAGGGTTTCGCCTTCCGGCGTCAGCGACCAGGCCTTGGGCAGGCGGTCGAAGAGCCGGATGCCCAGGGACTGTTCCAGCGCATCCACACGCCTGGCCACCGTCGAATGCTCGACCCGGAGCCGCCGTGCCGCGCCCGACAGGCTGCCGGTGCGGGCCAACTCCAGGAAATAGCGGATGTCGTCCCAGTTCAGCGTGCGTTTGTCGGTGCTTGGGATGTCTGATCTTTTTTGCACATTCAATGCCGAGTTTTTGCAAATTGTTGGGTGATTTTGCGCAACGTAAGCTGTGCCTGCAAGTTCAATCATCAGGAGAACATCATGAGCCAGCGCGAAGCCTTCCTCCCTGCATCCGCCAGCACCCGGATCATCATCGACCAATACGGCGATGCATCGGTGCTGCACCGGCACGACGCCGTCCTGCCGCCGCCGGCGCCCGGCGAGATCCGCGTCCGCCACACCGCCATCGGCGTCAATTATGTGGACGTCTACCACCGCAGCGGCCTCTATCCGCTGCCGGCCTTGCCCGCCGTGCCGGGGGTGGAGGCGGCCGGGGTGGTGGAAGCCCTCGGTGTGGGTGTGGACGGCCTTCAGGTGGGCCAGCGCATCGCCTACGCCGGGCTGCCGGCAGGCAGCTACGCCAGCGCCCGCAACCTGCCTGCAGAACGTGCCATTCCGCTGCCCGGGGACGTGGCCGACGATGCGGTGGCCAGCCTCTTGCTGCGTGGTATCACCGCCCACATGCTGCTGGCCTACGTGCGGCCCCTGAAGGCCGGCGATACCCTGCTGGTGCATGCGGCGGCGGGCGGGCTCGGGCTGGTCCTGGTGCAATGGGCCAAGCGCCTTGGTGCGCGGGTGATCGGCACGGTCGGTTCGCCGGCCAAGGCACAGTTGGCCCTGGCGCACGGCCTGGACCACGCCATCCTGTACCGGGAGGAAGATTTCGTGGCCGCCGTCATGGGGCTGACCGACGGGCAGGGCGTTGATTACGCCATCGACGGCATCGGCGGCAAGACTCTGCTCGACACCCTGGGCTGCGTCCGTCCCTATGGCATGGTGGCCAGCGTCGGCCAGGTGGCCGGCGACCCCGGGCCGCTGGACCTGTCGCTGCTGGGGCCGGCACGCTCGGTGGCCCTGTCCCGGCCCGGCGTGTTCCGCTTCATGACCGATCCGGCCCGCTACCGGGAAGGCGCACAGGCCACCCTCCGGCATCTGCAGGCCGGCCTGCGGCCGATGATCGGCGACGTCCTGCCCCTGGACCAGGCGGCCGAAGCGCACCGCCGGCTGGAGGCGGGGGAGACCCTCGGTGCGTTGCTCCTGCGTCCGTGAGCCGGCGTGTCGAGGCCGGTTACCGCGTCGTCACCCTGGATGTGCGCGGCCAGGGCGAGTCTTCGGCGAACTGGCCGGACTACTCGGCCCGCGCGGTGGGGAGCGACGCCCTGGCGTTGATGCATGAAAGCACGGGTCTCCGTGATCGACGGGGCAGGGCATTACCCCCACGTCGAATCCCCCGGACAGGTGGCCGACGAGATCCAGCGCTTCATTGACCGGCTCAAGGCCGGCTGACCGAACCATGAGGAGTAAGCCATGAAGGATTTGGACAAGCCGGTGGCCATCGTCACCGGCGGCGGTACCGGCATCGGCCGGGCCACCAGCGAGCGGCTCGCCGCAGCGGGCTGCGCCGTGGCCGTGATCTACTCGCGCAGTGCTGCTGACGCGGAAGACACGGTGAGCGCCCTCCGCGCCGCCGGGCAGGTGGCCATGGCCCTGCAGGCCGACGTGACCGACGATGTCCAGGTCCGGCGGACCTTCGCAGAGGTCGCGGCAACCCTCGGCCCCATCACCTACCTGGTGAACAATGCCGGCATCACCCGGCAACTGCCCTTTGCCGATCTGGAGGCGATCACCGACGAGACCTGGGACGCGCTCTTCGCGGTCAATGTCAAAGGTGCCTTCAACTGCAGCCGGGCCGCCGCGCCTTACCTGCGGGCCCGCCCTGGCAGTGCCATCGTCAATGTGGGCAGCATCGCCGGCGAAACCGGCTACGGTTCATCCCTGCCGTACGCCGTCTCCAAGGCCGCCTTGCACGGCATGACCCGATCGCTGGCCCGGGCCCTGGCGCCCGACATCCGCGTCAATTGCATCGCCCCCGGCGCGGTGGACACCCGCTGGTGGCAGGGCAATGAGGCCAGGATGCATGAGCTGTCCGGGCACCTCCCGCTGCAGCGTATCTCCACCCCGCAGGATATCGCCGAGACCATCTGGCTGCTGCTCAGCGCCAGGTCGATGACCGGCCAGATCGTCCGCACCGAGAACGGGCAGACGCTGTGAAGCGATCAACCAACCGCCCGGCATGTGCAGCCGGGCGCCCCATCAAGGGCACGTCGAAGGTGAGGCTCTGCGCGATCGCAGCTCCCCGCTGCCACGCGAGCACATTCCCCCGCTGGCAGACGGCGGAACAGATAGCCGGTCAATCCTGGGGCACCGCCTTGTTGAAGTGGGCTTCGGCCATCTCCGTCGCGGCCTCCCACAGGGCCGGGGCCCCGCCTTCGATGGGGGGGCGGCAGCGGGCGGTGACCTGATCGAGCGTCACCGCGCACTCCACCCAGGTGCCGCCGTCGTTGGCCGCGTTGTGCAGCATGGGCTGGAAACGGTCGAGGGCCTTGGCAAAGCGGGCATCGTCACTCTCGGCGGCTTCGAACTCGAACCACAGCTCGCGGAACTCCGCCGCCTGGGCTTCCGGCAGCAGCCCGAACAACCGCTCGGCCGCCAGGCGCTCCCGCTCGTCCTGTCCGACGTGGGTTGCCGGCACGTGGAAGGGCACGTCTCCTGCGTCGATCTCCACGATGTCGTGGATCAGCAGCATCTTCACCACCCGCTGCACATCCACCTGGCCCGCCGCATGCTCGGCCAGCACCAGCGCGTACATCGCCAGATGCCATGAATGCTCGGCGCTGTTTTCGCGGCGCGACCCGTCGATCAGGGGCGACAGGCGTACCACGCTTTTGAGCCGGTCGATCTCCCGGAGAAAGGCCAGTTGCTGCTCGAGCTTGGAAGGCGTCACGGTGGGGGCTCCTGAGGGCGGGGGACGGGGAGTCTATCACCGGCCACCGTTCCCATGACCGGGCTGCCGCAGGTGGAGCGCCCGCGCTATCGCACCACCAGTTCGACCCGACGGTTCCTGGCCCGGCCCGCGTCGCCCGCATTGCTGGCCAGCGGCGACAGGTTCGCCACCCCCTTGGCGATCAGCCGCCTGGCCTCGATGCCCTGGTCCTTCACCAACGCATCGACGACAGCCTGGGCGCGCTGCTGCGAGAGCTGCAGATTGGCATCGAACTGCCCCTGGTTGTCGGTATGCCCCACCACGAAGACCTGCAGCTTGGGCTGCGACTTGAGCAGCTTACCCATCTCGCCGATCTGGTCTCTGGACTCGGCCTTGAGTTCGGCCTTGCCGGAGTCGAAGTACACCCCGTAGAAGGCGACCTTGCCCTCGCTGGCCAGGCCGGTCTGGATATCCGCGCTGCTGAGCACCTGAACCTGGCCGCCTTGCATGGCCTTGGGGGCCAGAGTCTCGACGAAGGCCTGCGCATGGCGGGTGTTGCTGTTGACCGCCCGGCTCACATAGACCAGCACCCAGGTCTCGACGCCGCCCCGGGGCAGGGTGCCGACCAGCAGGCGTCCTTCGTTGAAGGTGAGGGCAGCGTCGGCCGGGTAGGCGCCCGAGCTGGCGTCGGGGATCTGCCCCTTGGCCCACACCAGGCCTTCCGTGCTGTGCCGCTTGTCCAGCGCGAAATACAACTCGTCGCACTTGTTCTCGCAGGAGAACTTCTTCTTCAGGCCGGCGGCGCTCAGCGCCTGCTCGTAGTTGCGGAACACCTCGGCCGGTGTCTTGCCCTCCGGCGTCAGATAGACCGCACGCGTCCATTCACCCTCAGTCCGTGCCGTGTCCTTGAACCCCTTGTCGGAGCCCTGGTTGAGCTGCGCGCTGGTCGGCATGGAAACCGAGGCCCAGGCTTCGTGCTTGTAGCCGATCAGGGTAGCGCCCGTGAAGCGCTTGATGCCTGCCGGGTCTGCCGCGCCGGCCAGTTCGGCTGGCAGTGGGCCTGCCGCCATGGTGTGTAGCGCAGTGAAGGCCAGGACAGCGCCGGAGACCAGGAGACGGATGCGGCCGAACATGGTGTGAAACCCTTCTGTGTGAGAAACAGAAATTATGACATTGGGTGGGGCCTGTGAAGCAGCTGCAGTTCCCCGCATGCCGGGCAGGTGGATGGGGGGGGCATTGTCGAGCTTTGCGTGAGGAGTCACTTGCCCGCAAAAATGCAACGTTATAACATTGCATTTTTGCGGTTATTGAACCCATGCTCGCCCAACTTGAAGATGCGCCCGTAGGGGCGGGCTTGCCTTTGGAGCACGTACTCGAGCGGCTGCCCTTCGACCACAACGGCTTGATCGCCGCCCTTGCCCAGCAGTTCGATACGGGCGAGGTGCTGATGCTGGCCTGGATGAATCGGGATGCACTCGACGAAACGCTGGCCACCGGATTCGCTTGCTACTGGTCCCGGTCACGTCAGGCTTTATGGCGCAAGGGAGAGACTTCCGGTTGCCGGCAGCGGGTGGTTGAAGTCCGCTTCGATTGCGATGGAGACGCCGTCCTGCTTCTCGTCGAACAAATGGGTGGGGCATGCCATACCGGGCGCAGAAGTTGTTTCTACAACGCGGTCCGGGGAGGGCGGGTCGAGGTCGTCTTGGCCCCGATCGCCTCGTCTCCTCGCTGCACCGCTCCAGGGCAAGAGCCCTGCGCGGACGCCTGACCCTGATACCTCGGAGAGTTTTCGAGCGATGCCTATTGTCACGCTGCCGGACGGCAGTCAGAGAACCTACCCCGACGCGCTCAGTGTGGCCGACCTGGCGGCCGACATCGGCCCGGGTCTGGCCAGGGCTGTCGTGGCCGGGCGTCTTGATGGCAGGCTGGTTGATGTCACGTTCATGATTGATGGGGACGTCGAACTCAGCCTGATCACCGACCGGGACCCGGAAGGCCTCGAGATCCTGCGCCACTCCTGCGCCCATCTGTTGGCGATGGCGGTAAAGCAGCTCTACCCGACGGTCCAGGTCACCATCGGCCCGGTGACCAAGGACGGCTTCTTTTACGACTTTGCCTTCGATCGCGCTTTCACGCCCGATGATCTTGCCGAGATCGAAGCCCGCATGCGGGAATTGGCCGCAGCTGATCTGCCGATCCTGCGTCGGGAATGCTCGCCTGCCGAAGCGATTGCCTTTTTCGAGGAGAAGGGCGAGTTCTACAAGGTGGAACTGATCCGCGCCATTCCCGAGGGAGAGACCTTGTCCCTTTATGTTCAAGGGGATTTCCAGGATCTCTGCCGTGGCCCTCATGTGCCGCGCACCGGCAGGCTCAAGGCTTTCAAACTCACCAAGATTGCGGGTGCCTACTGGCGGGGCGATGCCCGCAATGCCATGCTACAGCGCATCTACGGCACCTGCTGGGAGGACGCCAGATCGCTCGCCGCTTACCTTGCCCGCCTTGAGGAGGCGGGCAAGCGCGACCACCGCAAGCTGGGTGTCCAACTCGACCTCTTTCACTTCGACGACAGTGCGCCAGGTTCCGTGTTCTGGCATCCGAAGGGCTGGACCGTGTTCCAGCAATTGATCGGCTATATGCGTCGTCGCCAGGACGCCGCGGGATACGTCGAGGTGAACACGCCCGACGTGATGGATCGCGGCCTGTGGGAGACCTCCGGTCACTGGTTCAATTATCGGGAGGCGATGTTCACCACGAGCACGGAGGACGAGCGCTGCTTCGCCCTGAAGCCGATGAACTGCCCCGGTGCCGTTTCATTGTTTGCCCAGGGCATCAGGAGCTACCGCGATCTGCCGCTGCGCATGGCCGAGTTCGGCAAGGTGCATCGCTACGAGCCGTCTGGAGCCCTGCATGGCCTGTTGCGCGTACGTCATTTCACCCAGGACGACGCTCACATCTTCTGCATGCCGGCTCAGATGCAGGACGAATGTGTTGGCATCATCGCGTTGGTCTTCGGCATCTATCGCGATTTCGGATTCGAGGACGTGGTGGTCAAGCTGTCCACCCGGCCCGCCAGCCGGATCGGCGACGATGCCGTCTGGGATCAGTTGGAGGGCGCGCTTTCCGGTGCCCTCGACCGGATGGGGGTGGCCTACCGCATCAACCCCGGGGAGGGGGCCTTCTACGGTCCCAAGCTGGAGTTCGTGCTGCGTGACGCCATCGGCCGCGACTGGCAGTGCGGCACGCTGCAGGTTGATCTCAATCTGCCCGAGCGCTTTGATATCGGCTATGTCAACGAGGAAGGCGCGCGTGTCCGTCCGGTCATGCTCCACCGCGCGCTGTTCGGTTCTCTTGAACGCTTCACCGGAATCCTGCTCGAGCATTACGGCGGTCATCTTCCCGTCTGGTTGGCTCCGCAGCAGGCGGTGGTGCTGACTATCAGCGAAGGCCAGGCCGACTACGCGAACGCGATCCTGAGCCACCTTCGACTCGCCCGAATCCGGGCTGCTGTCGATCTGCGTAACGAGAAGATCGGCTACAAGATTCGTGAGCACACGCTGCAGAAGGTGCCTTATCTGCTGGTCGTCGGTGACACGGAGAAGGCAGAAGACCGCGTCGCAATGCGCTCCCGGACGGGTGAGGATCTGGGGCGCCCGCTCTTGACCGAGGCCATGGCGCGCTTGCGCCTGGAAACACGGCCGCCGGGCGAGATCGATCCATGTTGATCCGCAAGCTGTTCCGCTTCGAGAACGCTCATGTGGTACGCGGCTGCAGCACCTGGCGATGCGCCCACTCCCTGCACGGTCACTCGTACAAGGTTGAACTGCTGATCGAGGCTCAAGCGCTCGACCACGGCCAGATGATCTACGACTTCGGCTTGTTGAAGCAGGGCCCGCGCACCCTGATCGACGCATTCGACCATGCCACGACGATCTGGTCGGGTGACGATCCCGAGTACATCGCCGCTTGCCAACGTTTTTCCGAGCGCTGGATCGTGATCCCTGTGTCGCCCAGCGCGGAGCAGTTTGCGCGGCTGTTCTTCGTCTTGATTGATCGCTTGCTCAGTCTCACCGACATGGCAAACGGAGAGGCCGACGTGCGCCTGCACTCGGTGATCGTCCATGAAACGGACACCGGCTATGCCCAGTGTTTCCGCGAGGACGCGGCCAATCCGCGCATGGGCTTGATCGGGCTGGAGAGTATCGAGTTCTCCACAGGTATCCAGCAGGAATGGTCCGATCCCCTTTTGTTTGAAAAGCTCAAGCGCTGCGAGCGTCTGACCAATCCCCCCCGAGTCTGAACCATGATCCGCAAGAATCCCCGCGGCGACCTGCCACAGATCCACGAATCCGCCTATGTGGACCAGACCGCCATTGTCTGCGGCATGGTCATCATCGAGGAAAACGTCTTTGTTGGTCCCCACGCCGTGATCCGCGCCGACGAGGTCGACGGCACCGATCTGTCCGCACTACCCAAGGTGCCACTGGAAGCCACGGAGTTCCCGGAAGATGTGGTGCGCACCAACCATGAGTTGGTGCAAGGCTACAAGACGCTGCAGAACGAGTTCTGATCGCAGCCCATGCTTTCTTCCGCATCCGGGCCCATCGGCCCCCGCCTTGCCAGCATCGACCGTCTGCGTGGGCTGGTCATGCTGCTGATGCTGGTCGATCACGTTCGGGAGTTCTTCTTCCTGCACCAGCAGGTGGCTGACCCCATGTCGATCGCTTCAACCTCGCCGCAGCTGTTCTTCACGCGCTTTGCCAGCCATTTCTGTGCGCCGGTCTTCGTGCTGCTCACCGGGCTCGGGGCCTGGCTGCATGGAACCCGGGCGGGGAACGGGCCAGCGGGCACGATGCGTTTCATGTTGACGCGTGGGCTGGTGTTGATGGCCCTTGAACTGAGCGTCATCAACTTTGCGTGGAGCTTCAGTCTCCAGCCGCCGATGATCTATCTGCAGGTCATCTGGGCCATCGGCTTGTCGATGGTGACGGTGGCGGCCCTCATCAGGCTTCCCCGCCCGCTCCAGATCTTCATCGCGCTGGCGATCATGTTCGGTCACAACACCCTCGACGCCGTGCATTTCACCTCTGCAGAGCCAGGTTTCATCCCTTGGGCCATCCTGCACGACCGCAGCGTCATCGAACTGGGGGCGGGTTTCTCAGTGCGAACCTCTTACCCGCTCCTGCCGTGGATCGGAATCATGCTCCTCGGCTACCAGCTGGGCCCGCTCTATGGCGCTGGAATGGACGCCCGGCGACGCCAGCGTCTGCTTTGCCGGCTGGGGGCCGGCTGCATGACCCTTTTCGTACTGCTGCGACTTGCCAACGCATATGGCGACCATGCTTGGCAAGTCGGCAACACCGTGCTGGAAAGCCTGATGGCCTTCCTCAACGTCACGAAGTATCCGCCATCGCTCCACTTCATCCTGCTCACCCTGGGGGTGGGGCTGCCCCTGCTGGCGCTGATGGAGCGCCTCGATACCGGGCAGATCCTGGCCAATCTGGGCCGTGTACCGATGTTCTTCTATGTCTCCCACCTATACCTGCTGCACCTCCTGCAGCTGCTGCTCACCGTGTGCTTCGGCCCCAACCAGGGGCCGCGCTTCGGCTTTTCCGAGGTCTGGCAGCTCTGGGCGCTGGCCGGGCTGGTCGCGTTTCTCCTGAGTCGGCCCTGCCGCTGGTTTGGCCGGATCAAGCAGAGTCGAAAAGCGCGCTGGTTGAGCTACTTCTGACCCCTTCCGTTCCAATCAACGTCGATACTTTCCATGAAGATTCAAGCACTGACACTCGCCCTCTGGACGGCCCACGCCGCGGCTGCGCATGCCGCTTCGGCCGGCGAGTCTACGATCACCCTCGGCGAGGTCACCGTACGCGGACCACAGACTGACCCACTCCTGGCAGCACAGATCCTCACCTCCGTGGATGTGCTCGCCGGCGACATGGTCGAGGACAAGCACGTCATGAACAGCTGGGAGCTGCTTGGGCAGATGCCCGGTATCCAGCTGACCGAGACGCGCATGGGGGCGGAGTCCGGCAAGGCAAGCTTCCGTGGCTTCAATGGGGAGGGCTACATCAATGGCATCAAGGTGCTGATCGACGGTATCCCCAGCAACGTGAATAGCGGCAACCAGCGTTTCATCGACATGATCTTTCCGCTGGAGGTCGACTTTATCGAGGTCGTCCGTGGCACCAACGATCCACGCTACGGGCTCCACAACATCGGCGGCAACATCAATGTCGGCACCCGTCAGGGCGGTAACTATGCCGATGGCCGCCTGACCCTGGGCAGCTTCAATACCCGCGAGGTGCAGGCTGCCTTTGGACGTGAATCGGGTGGGCTGGCCCAGAACTACTTCGTGGCCAAGCAGGACTCCGACGGCCACCGAGATCATTCTCGGTCGGACAAATACGTCCTGGGGGGCAAGTGGTTCCATACCAGCGACGACCGGCGCGTCAAACTGGGATTGACTGCACGCCTTTACGAGCACGACGCCGAGGAGGCGGGCTACCTGACGGCTGCCGAAATGTCTGTCAGTCGCCGGCAGTCCCCTGCCAAGAATGCCAATGACAGCAGCGGACGGGACATGAAGCAGCTCGCAGCTCATGCCGACTGGCAGATCCGCGACGACCTGCTGTTCAGCAACCGGGCTTACTTCAACCAGTACCAGGACGACCGCCGGATCACCTTTACCAGCTATGCGGTCGGTAATGCGCCGCGGCAGCGCCGCCTGTGGGACGAGACGCAGACCGGGCTGCTCAGCACCCTGACCTGGCGGGCCGGTCCGATGCTCACCCTCGACGGGGGCCTCAACGCCGAGCGGCAGGACAACGCGTACCGCCGCGAGCGCTATGCCTACAGCGTGCCGACCAACTTCCTGGGCACTCCGGCACGGGTCCAGAACGATGAGGACTACAGTCTCAACAATGTCGGAGCTTATCTTCAGGCGATCATCAATCCGACTGAGAAGCTCAAGATAATCCCGGCCTACCGTGTTGACCGATTCACCGGCAGCACCCGCCTCAATCTCACCGGGGGGACGGCATCCCTGCAGGATTACGGCTGGATCGACCAGCCCAAGCTGAGCGTCGTCTATAGCCTCACGCCCGGCACGCACCTCTATGCCAACTGGGGCCGCAGCTTCCAAGTCCTTACCGGTTCTCGGGAGCCGGCCTATCTCACCCCCGGACAGGCCGCCTACAAGCCGTCGATCAATACCGGCAAGGAGCTCGGGGTGAAATTCAAGCCGATGGCCGGCACCGAGGCGCGGGTGGCTTTCTGGCAGCAGGACGCTACGGATGAAGTGGCCAACATGCCCAGCACGGGTACGACAGTGGGCCTGGGGCAGACACGGCGCAAGGGCATTGATGTTCAGCTGACCAGCCGGGTGACGGATGCGCTGACCGTCTGGTTCTCCCACGCGCTCCAGGAGGCCAAGGTGGTCAGTGCCTACACCGCCAGCGGTGCTTCGCTGGCCGGCAAGGAGGTTTTCTCGACACCCCGCTACATCAGCAACCTCGGTGCGGAGTACAAGGCCACACCGAGTTTGCGACTGGGGGTTCAGGGGCGTGCTCAAGGTAACTACTACATCGATGACCTCAACGCACAAGGCAAGTACGGTGGGTTCGCGGTGCTCGATGCCAGCCTGCGCTACACCATCTCGCCGGCTACCAGTCTCGACCTGCAGCTCAAGAACCTGACCGATCGCCAGTATGAGTATGTGTGGTACGACAACTTCTTCTGGGGCGGGGCTGATCAACCCATGTTCTCGCCCGCACCCGGACGGTCAGGCTACCTGTCGCTCAACGTGAAGATGTGAGCGGAGGAGGGCGCATGTCCAGTTTGCTCATCCGCAATGCCCGACTCGTCAACGAAGGGCACTGCTTCGAGGCCGATCTACTTGTCCGGAACGGGCGCATCGACAAGATTGCCCCGTGCATCTCGGCCCATGCCGATGATGCGATCGACGCGGCCGGGCAATGGCTGCTACCCGGCATGATCGATGATCAGGTGCATTTCCGGGAGCCGGGACTGACCCACAAGGGCTGCATCGCCAGCGAGTCGGCTGCCGCGGTTGCCGGGGGTATCACCAGTTTCATGGACATGCCCAACACCCGCCCACCCAC
>JAFLDU010000087.1 GCA_017309145.1 Zoogloea sp.
CTGTCAGAAAAGGGCATCGAAGCGATGGCGCAGGGCCTCGAACAGGTCGCCGCCTTGCCCGATCCGGTCGGCGAGATGGGCGAGCTCAAGCGCCGCCCCTCCGGCATCACCGTCGGCAAGATGCGCGTACCGCTGGGCGTCATCGGCATCATCTACGAGGCCCGCCCCAACGTCACCGCCGACGCCGCGGCCCTGTGCCTGAAGTCCGGCAACGCCGCCATCCTGCGGGGCGGCAAGGAAGCCCTGCACTCCAACCAGGCCATCGCCGCCTGCGTGCGCGCCGGCCTGGCCGTCGCCGGCCTGCCGCAGACCGCCATCCAGGTCATCGAGACCACCGACCGCGCCGCCGTGGGCGAGCTGATCGCCATGCCGGAGTTCGTCGATGTGATCGTGCCCCGCGGCGGCAAGGGCCTCATCGAGCGCATTTCCAACGACGCCCGGGTACCCGTCATCAAGCACCTCGACGGCAACTGCCATGTGTATGTCGACCAGTTCGCCGACCCGGCCAAGGCCCTGGCCATCGTCGAGAACTCCAAGACCCAGCGTTACGGCACCTGCAACACCACCGAATCGCTGCTGGTGGACGCCAGCATCGCCGCCACGCAACTGCCGGCACTGGGCACCATGCTGGCCGGCAAGGGCGTGGAGCTGCGCGCCTGCCCGGTCTCCCTGGCCATCCTGCGGGAGGCCGGCGTACCGGATGCCCAGCTGAAGGAAGCCGTCGAATCCGACTGGACCGAGGAGTTCCTGGCTCCGATCATCGCCATCAAGGTGGTGGACGGCCTCGATGCGGCAATCGACCACATCAACACCTGCTCGTCCCAGCACACCGAGTCCATCGTCACCGAGAACCACACCCGGGCCATGCGCTTCCTGCGCGAGGTGGACTCGGCCTCAGTGATGATCAACGCCTCGACGCGCTTTGCCGACGGCTTTGAATACGGCCTGGGCGCCGAGATCGGCATCTCCACCGACAAGATCCACGCCCGCGGCCCGGTGGGGCTCGAAGGCCTCACCAGCCAGAAATGGATCGTCTTCGGGGATGGCCACGTGCGCGCCTGAGGCCTCCGAAAAAAGCCGCTGTCCGGGAGTGATCCCGGTTAAGATTCAAACGCCCGTTTGACCCGCATTCAACTGCGGTAGACGGGCGTTTGCACATCCATACCAACAAGACCGGAGACAGCCATGAAACCCCTGATTCGCACAGCCCTGCTTGCCATCACCCTATTCGCCGGGCAGGACGCCCGCGCCGCCGAGATTGCCGGCATTCATTTCGACGATCGGATCAGCCTCGCCAACACCGAGCTCCAACTCAATGGCGGCGGCCTGCGCACCCGCTTCATGCTGAAGGTCTACGCCATCGGCCTGTATTCATCCAAAAAGGCGGACAGCCTCGAAGCCCTCCTCTCCCAGCCCGGCCCCCGCCGCATCCAGATCGTGACACTGCGCGAACTGACCGCCGAGCAATTTGCGGACGGCCTGGTGGAAGGTCTGCGCAAGAATCTCACGGAAACGGAATACGCCCGCCTGCAGCCCCGCATCGATGAATTCAAGGCGGCCCTGCTCAGCCTGCGCACCGCCACGCCCAATACGGCAATCCGGCTCGAATGGCTGCCCGGCAACGGCACCCGCCTTTTCGTCGGCAATGAGCAGCGCGGCAGGGATATCCCCGGCGAGGACTTCCAGCGCGCCCTGCTGCGCATCTGGCTCGGGGAGAAGCCGGTGGACTCCGATCTGCGGAACAGCCTGCTCGGCCGGAATTGAGCATATTGCGGCATCTCCGGCCGCAGCGCAGAATCCGGGGATGCCTCCTCAAGCACGTCACACCACAGCAAAGCCGCCCGCCGGTTTTGCCGGCATCATTCCCGCTCCATTCGGGCGGATCGGCATCCGCTGCGCAGCCGGATTGATCGAGGAAATCGTTTTCCTGGCGCCCGACACCCCCCTGATCCCACCCGGTGGCATCCTGGCAGAAATGGCCACCGGACAGATCGAGCGCTATCTCGCCGATCCCGGATTTTCCTTCAGCCTGCCTTTGGCTTTGAATGGCACGGCTTTCCGCCGCCAAGTCTGGAACGCCATTACGCAGATCCCCACAGGGCAAAGCCGCACATACGGCGAACTGGCCCGGCAACTCGACAGCAGCCCCCGGGCAGTCGGCCAGGCCTGCGGAGACAATCCCTTCCCGCTGGCCATTCCGTGCCACCGGGTGACCGGCCAGAACGGGATAGGCGGCTTCGCCCACGACAGCGGTGGCTTTCTGCTCGAGACGAAACACTGGCTATTGCGCCACGAAGGTGTCCTGCCTCCGAGACTACCGGGCTTCTGATACATCAATTAGCGGAACCCTGCCCCGAAGCCACGCTCCAATTTTCCTCATCGCCCTCCACGGAAGCCTCAGAAACATGTCCCGCGCGTCCCAGTCCGCCCCGGAAACCCCGGCCACCCGCTTTCTGCGCCAGCATCACACCGCCTTCTCCACCCATCTCTATGCCTACGAAGAGCACGGCGGCACCCGGGTCTCGGCACGGGAGCTGAATGTCAACGAGCATGCCGTCGTCAAGACGCTGATCATGGAGGACGAGGCCCGACAGCCTCTCATCGTACTGATGCACGGTGACCGCAAGGTCTCCACCAAGGAACTTGCCCGCCAGGCGGGACGCAAGCAGATCAGCCCCTGCGAGCCGGCAGTGGCCCAGCGGCACACCGGCTACATGGTGGGCGGCACCTCCCCTTTCGGGACCCGCAAGAACATGCCGGTATTCATGGAGAAATCGATCCTCGACCTGCCATTGATATATATCAACGGTGGCAAAAGGGGCTTTCTCGTCGGCGTGCATCCCCACGATATCGTCCAGATGCTGCAACCCGGCCTCGTGAATGTGGCCCTGGAATAAAATGAAATAAAAAAGACTTGCCAAATTACAGCCCGCTGATGGCAAAATAAAAGGCGCAATAAAGGCCGACACACAGCTCAGCCTCTACCTACAATCGGGCAAGTCCTTAGCAGCCATTGCCCATGTCCAAAGGACACGACATCATGGAACTTTCGTCCCTCTCGCTCACCGAATTGCGCCGCCTGCAATCCAAGGTGGAAACAGAAATTCGTCGCCGCTCCGACACGGCGAAGAAGGATCTGCTCAAGCGCATGCAGAAACTTGCCGCAGAACACGGCATGAGCCTTACCGAAGTGCTCGGTCAGGACAGCACCGAAAAGCCCGCGCCCGCCGCGCCCCGCAAGGCCGCTGCCAAGCCGGCCAAGAAAGCCGCCAAGCCCGCCTCCACGATCAAGTTCCGGCACCCGGAAAACGCCGCCATCGGCTGGACCGGCCACGGCCGCAAGCCGCAATGGGTGATCGACTGGCTGGCCCAGGGCAAGCCGCTGGATGATTTGCGCGCCAATACCGCCGCAGCCGAAGCGGCCTGAGGAAGGAATAAACGGGGCACCCCGGTCCGCACCGGGCGTGCCCTGCATTCATTCCGTCGCGCCTGAACTCAGCGCGGCAGCCCGGCGGTGGGAGCGTGCTCGGGCGGAGGCGCTCCGTCCCGCCCTCTTTCAATGAATACCCCCACCCGCCGGACATCCTTCATCACACCAATTTTTGCAATCGCCAGCTTGACCCAGGGCGCCCCGAACTCGTCGAAGAGCAGTTTCACGATGAATTCACCCAAGGTTTCGATCAGATTGAATTGGTGGGTGGCCAGCTCCTCGCGGATCCGCTCGATCACCTTGGCGTAATCGATCGTATCGGCAATGTCGTCATGCTCTGCGGCGGCATCCGGCACCCCGAAGGTCAGATTCAACTCGAGCGTCTGCTCCGTGACCCGCTCCCGCGGATATATGCCCACCCGGGATTTGACCCGCAATGCTTCGATAAAAATGAAATCCATCGTCTGTCCCAGCTAAAATCGCCGCCATTCTAGCTCGCGCCACACTCAACGAATGCAACTCGCGCTCCTGCTCGCCGCCTACCTGCTCGGCTCCATCCCGTTCGCCGTCGTTGTCAGCCGCCTTTTCGGCATGGCCGACCCCCGCAGCTATGGCTCGGGCAACCCCGGCGCCACCAACGTCCTGCGCAGCGGCAACAAGCTCGCGGCAGTCCTGACCCTGCTCGGCGACGGATTCAAGGGCTGGCTCGCCGTGTTCCTGGCACTGCGCTTCGGCCCTGAGCTGGGCCTGACCGCCAGCGCCGCCCCCCTCGCCGCACTGGCCGCCTTCCTGGGCCACCTGTTTCCGGTATTCCTGGGCTTCAAGGGTGGCAAGGGTGTCGCCACCGCGGCAGGCGTGCTGCTGGGCGCCAGCGGCTGGCTGGGGCTGGCCACCCTCGGCGTATGGCTCGGCATCGCCTTCACCACCCGCTACTCGTCGCTCGCCGCCCTGTGCGCCGCCATCGCCTCACCGGGCATCGCCTTCCTGCTCGGCCTCGCCCCGGAATGGATCCTATCCATCAGCGTCATGTCGGGCCTGCTGGTGTGGCGGCATAAGGACAACATCAAGCGCCTGCTGGGCGGCCAGGAAAGCCGCATCGGCAGCAAGAAGAAGGACGCCTGAACGCCAGCCGGGAACTACCCGGCTACCGCCGGCGCGGCGATGTCCATCAGGTTCCAGCGCGGCCGGACCGCGAAGCATCCATCCGCGCCACCACCTCGCTCCCCGGCCATGAAACGCAGGGCACCGGCAAAGGCGATCATGGCACCGTTGTCAGTGCACAGCTCCAGCTCCGGATAGAACACCCTCGCCTTGCGCCGCGACGCGGCCTGGTCGAGCGCGCTGCGCAGGGCCAGATTGGCCCCCACCCCGCCGGCCACCACCAGTTGCTTGAGCCCGGTATGGCGCAGGGCCGCCATCGACTTGGCGACCAGGACCTCCACCGCCGCGGCCTGGAACTCGGCCGCCAGATCCGCCTTGTCGGCCTCGCAGAAGCCCGGCGCCCCGACCGCGGTGAGCACCGCGGTCTTGAGGCCGCTGAAACTGAAATCAAAATCCTTGCTGTGCAGCATCGGCCGCGGCAGCTTGAAGCGCCCCGGCGCCCCGGCCTGTGCCAGGCGGGCCAGCGCAGGCCCCCCGGGATACCCCAGGCCGATCAGTTTCGCCGTCTTGTCGAAGGCCTCGCCGGCCGCATCGTCCACCGTCTCTCCAAGCAGGGTGTAATTTCCGACGCCCGTCACCCGCATCAGCTGGGTGTGCCCGCCAGACACCAGCAGGGCCACGAAGGGGAACTCGGGCGGGGTGGCCGACAGCAGCGGCGACAGCAGGTGCCCCTCCAGGTGATGCACCGGCAGCGTCGGGATGCCCAGCGACACGCCAAGCGCCTCCGCCACGCTCGATCCGACGAGCAGCGCTCCGGCGAGCCCGGGGCCCGCGGTGTAGGCAATCGCGTCGATCCCGGCCAGGCTCAGTCCGGTCTGCTCGAACAACTCACCGAGCAACATGGGCAGGCGCCTGATGTGATCCCGCGACGCCAGCTCGGGCACCACCCCTCCGTAGGCCGCATGAAGGTCGATCTGGGAATGCAGGCGATGCCCGAGCAGGCCCCGCTCCGTGTCATAAATGGCCACCCCTGTCTCGTCGCAGGAGGACTCGATACCCAGAATGCGCATGATGCATCCGCAAGAAAAAACGGGATTTTACCCCCAGCCCACCCACAAAGCGAAAAGTGGACTTGGTAGACCCGAACGAACTGGTTATACTCTTCTTTTTTCCGTCCAAGAATTTTCGAGGAAGCACGCAATGCCGGGTATTCGCGTCAAAGAAAACGAGCCGTTTGAAGTTGCCATCCGCCGCTTCAAGCGCACCATTGAAAAAGTGGGCCTGCTGCCCGAACTCCGCTCCCGCGAGTTCTACGAAAAGCCGACCGCCGAGCGCAAGCGCAAGCTTGCTGCCGCCGTCAAGCGCCATCACAAGCGCCTGCGCAGCCAGACCCTGCCCCCGAAGATGTACTAAGCAACACCCAGGTACACGCTTCCCGATCGCCACGCGATACGCGCAACTGCGCGAGCGCGTGGCGTTTGCGCTTTTCCGCGCCAACGGATGCCCTCATCGGGCCACCGCAGGCAACCTGCTCCATCACAAAGGAATCCCCACGCAATGTCGCTGAAGGTCCGCATCAACGATGACATGAAGGCCGCCATGCGCGCCAAGGAAACCGCCCGCCTCTCCGCCCTGCGCCTGCTGCTCGCAGCCATCAAGCAGAAGGAAGTGGATGAGCGCGTCGAACTGGACGATGCCGCCATCGTGACCGTGGTGGACAAGATGCTGAAGCAGCGCCGTGACTCCGTCTCCCAGTTCGAAGGCGCCCAGCGCTTCGACCTGGCCAGCGCCGAACGCTTCGAGATCGAAGTGCTGTCCGCCTACAAACCCGAAGGCCTGAGCACCGAGCAGATCACCACCCTGATCGACGCCGCCATCGCCACCACCGGCGCAGCCAGCCCCGCCGACATGGGCAAGCTGATGGCCGAACTCAAGCCCAGGCTGGCCGGCAAGGCCGACATGGCCGAGGTCTCCAAGCTGGTCAAAGCCCGACTCGGCAACTAGGATTCATGAGGATGGCGCCACAGGCGCCGTCGGCACATTCATGATCCCGCAGTCCTTCATCCAGGATTTGCTCGCACGCGTCGACATCGTCGAAGTCATCGAGCGCTACCTCCCCCTCAAGAAGGGCGGAGCGAACTACTTCGCCTGCTGCCCCTTCCACGGCGAAAAATCCGCCTCCTTCTCGGTGAGCCCGACCAAGCAGTTCTACCACTGCTTCGGCTGCGGCGCCCATGGCAGCGCCATCAGCTTTCTGATGGAGTACAGCGGCCTGGGCTTCATCGACGCAGTCAAGGAATTGGCCGGCAATGTCGGCATGACCGTCCCGGACGATGACTTCAACAGCAACCGGGACCGCGCCCACGAACAATCCCTGACCGAGGTCATGGCCCAGGCTGCGCGCTTCTACAAGGAGCAACTCAAGCGCAGCCCGGTGGCAGTGGACTACCTCAAGGGACGCGGCCTCACCGGCGAGATTGCCGCGCGCTACGGCCTTGGCTACGCACCCGAGGGGTGGCAGTCCTTGCAGGCGGCCTTCGCCGACTACAACGCCGCGCAGCTGCTCGAGTGCGGCCTGGTCCTCGAGAACGAGCAGGCCCGCCGCTACGACCGCTTCCGCGATCGCATCATGTTCCCCATCCAGGATCAACGCGGCAATGTGATCGGCTTTGGCGGCCGCGTGCTCGGCAAAGGCGAGCCCAAGTACCTGAACTCACCGGAAACCCCCATCTTCGAGAAAGGCCGCGAGCTCTACGGCCTCGTCCAGGCCCGGCAGGCTGTGCGCGACCAGGAATGCGTACTGGTGGTGGAAGGCTACATGGACGTGGTCGGGCTGGCCCAGTTCGGCGTCGGCAACGCCGTCGCCACCCTCGGCACCGCCGCCACGCCGCACCACATCCAGAAACTGCTGCGCCTCACGGACCGGGTGGTGTTCTGCTTCGACGGCGATGCCGCGGGACGCCGCGCCGCCGGGCGCGCCCTGGAGGTCAGCCTGGAGCACCTGGCCGACAACAAGACCATCAGCTTCCTGTTCCTGCCTGAAGAACACGACCCGGACAGTTTCGTACGCAGCGAGGGGCCGGACGCCTTCCGCGCCGCCATGAGCCGCGCCCTGCCCCTCGCCGAGTTCCTGCTGGCCGAACTGCGCAAGGACATCGACCTGGACACCGCCGAGGGCTGCGCCCGCCTGGTGCACGAAGCCAAGCCCCTGGTTACCCGGATCTCCGCGCCGCTGCTGCGCCTGCAGGTGATCAAGATGCTCGCCGAGGCAGCTGGCTTCACCCAGGCCGAAGTGGAGCAAGCCTTCGGCCTGAAGACCAGCCCGCCACCGCGCCGCTTCGACCCGGACACGCCCTTCGAAGGGGAGGGCCGGCGCAGCAACGGCAACTTCCGCGGGCGCAAGGGCTTTGGCAGGGAGTTGCCAAGGCTCGCCCCGCGCACCGCACCCCTCACCCCGATCGAGACCCTGTTGCGCCTGGTGATGCAGCACCCCGTACTGGCGGCCCGCATGCCCATCGATCTGTTGCCCGACGACACCCCCGAGGGCCGTGCGCTGATCGCCATCACCGACGCCATGAGCGTGGGGGACCTGCCGACCCACGGCATCGGCGCCCTGCTGGAGCATTACCGGGACACCCCGCACTCCGCCACCCTCGGCCGCATCGCCGCGCAGCTTGCCGACATGCCCCTCGACGAGACGGTTCTGGAACCCCTGCTCAACGACACGCTCTACAAGCTCGAGGCCACCCAGGTCGAGCAGGAATTCCTCGCCCTCAACGCCCAGGCCCGCGACGGGGGGCTCGATCCAGCAGGCCGCAGACGCCTGGCGGAGCTGCTGGCACAGAAAGAAAAGCTCAAAAAACGACCCAAAGTATCGGATTCGTAATATAATTTTCGGTTTCGCGCAATTCGCTCGCCGAGACGATCAACGCCAAATCGGACGACACATCGAGGACAGTCATGACCACGGAAAAAGCCAAACAACCGCGCAAAGCGCCTGCCAAGCCGCGAGCAGCGAAGGTCAAGGACAAACTCGCCCCGATGATTGCCGAGGCCCCCTCGGCTGAAGAGGCGGAAGTCCGCCGCACCCGACTCAAGAGCCTGATCGCCCTCGGCAAGGAGCGGGGCTACCTGACCTACGCCGAGATCAACGACCACCTGCCCGACGACCTCGTCGACGCCGAGCAGATCGAATCGATCATCACCACCTTCAACGACATGGGCATCCAGGTCTTCGACGTGGCCCCTGCCGCGGAAGACCTCCTGATGTCCGAAGTCGCCCCCACGGTGGTGGACGACGAACAGGCCGAAGCCGAAGCCGAGCAGACCCTCTCCGCGGTCGACTCCGAGTTCGGCCGCACCACCGACCCCGTCCGCATGTACATGCGCGAAATGGGCACCGTGGAGCTCCTCACCCGTGAAGGCGAAATCGAGATCGCCAAGCGTATCGAGGAAGGCCTCAAGCACATGATCCAGGCCATCTCGGCCTGTCCGACCACCATCTCCGACATCCTCGAGGCCGCCGACAAGATCTCGAAGGACGAGATGCGCATCGACGAGCTGATCGACGGCCTGATCGATCCGAACGCCGTCGAAGCCATCGAGGAGCTCGCCGAGAGCGACGACCTCGACGTGGATGACGCCGAAGAGGAAGAAGACGAGGAAGACGGCGCCGGCGGCGGCGCCCAGTCCGCCTCCCTGATCAAGCTCAAGGCCGAGGCGCTGGAGCGCTTCGCCACCCTGCGCGACCTCTACGAGAAGATGGTCGTCAGCCTGCAGAAGAAGGGGCCCCAGGACAAGACCTACATGAAGCTCCAGGAGCAGATCTCCAACGAGCTCATGAACATCCGCTTCACCGCCCGCACCACCGAGCGCCTGTGCGACGCAGTGCGTCACATGGTCGACCAGGCCCGCACCCACGAGCGCAAGATCCTCAACCTGTGCGTGGACAAGGCCGGCATGCCCCGCCCCCACTTCATCAAGAGCTTCCCGGGCAACGAGACCAACCTCGACTGGCTCAAGGCCGAGATCGCCAACGGCCCCGCCAACACTGCCGTGCTCATGCGCATGCAGCCCGCCGTGCTGGAAGAGCAGCAGAAGCTCATCGACCTGCAGGACCGCATCGGCATTCCGCTGAAGGACCTCAAGGACATCAACAAGCAGATGTCCACCGGCGAAGCCAAGGCCCGCCGTGCCAAGCGCGAGATGACCGAGGCCAACCTGCGCCTGGTGATCTCCATCGCCAAGAAGTACACCAACCGCGGCCTGCAGTTCCTCGACCTGATCCAGGAAGGCAACATCGGCCTGATGAAGGCCGTGGACAAGTTCGAATACCGTCGCGGCTACAAATTCTCCACCTACGCCACCTGGTGGATCCGCCAGGCCATCACCCGCTCGATCGCCGACCAGGCCCGCACCATCCGCATTCCGGTGCACATGATCGAAACGATCAACAAGATGAACCGGATCTCCCGCCAGATCCTCCAGGAAACCGGCAACGAGCCGGATCCAGCGACCCTGGCAGAGAAGATGGAAATGCCCGAGGAGAAGATCCGCAAGATCCTCAAGATCTCCAAGGAGCCCATCTCCATGGAAACCCCGATCGGCGACGACGACGACTCCCATCTGGGCGACTTCATCGAGGACAATGCCACCATGGCACCGGCCGACGCGGCGCTGTACTCCAGCCTGCGTGACGCCACCAAGGAAGTCCTGGACTCCCTCACCCCGAGGGAAGCCAAGGTCCTGCGCATGCGCTTCGGGATCGAAATGAATACCGACCACACCCTCGAGGAAGTCGGCAAACAGTTCGACGTGACCCGCGAACGGATCCGCCAGATCGAAGCCAAGGCCCTGCGCAAACTGCGCCACCCCAGCCGCTCCGAGCGCCTGCGCAGCTTCCTCGACAACGAAGCCTAACCCCTTTCCGGCCACCCCAGGTGGCCGCACCCCCTTTCCGGGCCCATAGCTCAGTTGGTTAGAGCAGGCGACTCATAATCGCTTGGTCACAGGTTCAAGTCCTGTTGGGCCCACCAAAATCAAGGACTTAGCCGAAAGGCTAGGTCCTTGTCACGTCTACTGTGCCAAGTTCGTGTCGCTCATATGTGGGGGAGCTGTTCATTTGGTACGGGGACCAGGGACGGGAGGAGGCGCGCGAGGCCGCGCCGGGACTGGGTTTCAGTGGGTTGAGGGGCGTGGCGGATTTGCGACGAGGATGGGCGGAAGTGCTCTGGGAATGGTCGGATTTGCATCCGATTTGGCGCGGAACCGTTAAATTTCCGGTGAAATCTGAGCAGGCGTATCAAAAGTAACGGGCCAGGGGGTGACTCCTGGCCCGTTTGCTTTGTGCTGCAGGCGCGATACCGCTGGCTACGAGAGGCCGGCGTCGGCTGGGCCTGTGGGCTTCTTGGCCATGATGTAGGTGTAGGTTCGCTGCAGCTCGTCTTCCCGCAAGGTTTCGCCCGGGCGGGGAGAGTTGCGCATCGTAGCCATAGCCCGCTCCGTCTCCCCCTGGTCAGGCAGCCTCTGCATGCATAGGCTGAACCTCTCGCTCGACCCTTTCACCGATATCCTGAGCGCCAGTACGTGCAGATCCATGGCGAGAGCCGGCTGGACGAAGGCGTTGCCTTGCGGGTGAGGCAGGGGGCCGGATTGCCGACATCAAGACCGTTGCGAGCAGGGTCAGCACGGCGGTAATCGGCATCTCCGACGCCCTGCGCGAAAAGAGTGCAGCCAACCGCGAGATCGCCCGCAATGTGGAGACCATCGCCGAGCAGGCCGTGCAGAACCACACCCAGGCCACCGTAACGGCCGACACAGCCCGCGAGATGGAAGTGCTGTCGACACAAATCAGGACCAGCATCTCCCGCTTCCGGACGTGAGCCTGTAGATGCCCCGGAGCCATGTGACGCTACGGAACAGCGTTGCGGCCCAAGAGTGAAGCGCGTCATAGCTCTTGGCCGCACACCCCCCTAGGATGTCGACAGACATGACTCTTCAGCGAAACCATGGCCCTCATTTACGACTTGTCCGGCACCGTCCTCTGGCGGGCCATCACCGCTACCGGCGAGACTGAGATCTTTCACCTCAAACTCATCGCTGAAGACTGGGCGGGCGTGGAAGGGAAGGTCGAAGCCGTAGCCGCGGACTTGCACTCACTGCGGCAGCCCGACCTGGCAGTCCCCATGAAGGGCTGAGCGCAGCCCTTCATGGACACGTGCTACCGGTCAGATCTGGTAATCCTCCACCCCCGCCTGCCCCCCCGGCGCAAAGGTTTTCACCAGCATCGCGCTGGCCCAGAAAGTACTCCCCTCTCCCTGCACACTGTCGCACCCCGCCTCCCCGCCCATCATCCGGGCCAGTTGCCGGACTATCGCCAAGCCCACGCCGGTCCCCCCATACCGCCGCGAATTCGAGTTATCCATCTGTTCGAAGTACTCGAAGAGCCGCTCGACATGCTCCCTGGCCACACCAATCCCTTCGTCCTGCACCTCGAAGCGTACCAAGGCACTGCCCGCCTCCTCTCTCTCACATCTGACACGTATCCGGATCGTGCCCTTTTCGGAGAACGTGATGGCATTGTTGCAGAAACAGGCAAGAATCGTGGTGATGTGGGCCGGATCGCCCATCAAGGGCTCGGGGAGAGGATCGATCTCATGGGTAACGTGGAGGCCCTTGGGTAGCGCACGCTCGAGGGCTCCCGCGACAACCCCCCCGATCAATTGGCGCATGTCGAGTGTTCTGAGGCGAATGCTGGTCGATTTCGACTCGATATCAACCAGGGTCAGGATACCGCCGATGACCGTATCCAGGCGCTTGACACCGGCCTCGAGCATCGCCAGACGTCTGGACTGCTTGTCGGTCAGCGGGTCCTTCCGGAAAAGACTCGCCACACCGGCGATATGGTGCAGGGGAGTACGCATCTCGTGGGACATGTTGCCGAGGAACAAGGTCTTGGCCCGGTTTGCCGCTTCCGCCCGTTCCCGCGCGTCTTCGAGGGCATGCATGAGGGCCCGCCGCTGGGTGATGTCCTCGACGACAGCAGAGGAGAACTTGATCTGACCCTGCTCATTCCGGACCGCATGGGCAAAAACATGCACCCAGACCGTATCGCCGCTCTTCCTCACGATACGCTTCTCGATATCCAGGACGTCACTCACCCCGGACCAGAACGCCTGCTGCTGAACACGCTCACCCTCCCTGTCATCGGAATGGGTGATGTCGGACGGCTGCATGCACCCCACCAGCTCCTCCCGGGTGTAGCCGGTCATCTCGCAATAGCGGTCGTTGACCAATTGATAGTAGCCACCTCCATCGAGCTGCACCGCGCCCACAGCGAGATTATTGAAATAGGCCCGGAACCGCTCGTTCGTCTCCTGGATCTTCTCCGCGGCGCCCCTCCTCAAGGCCTCCTTCTCTGCCTGCAGGTTCCGGAACGCGCGCTTGCGCCGCCCCAGCATGCTCAAGCCAACCAAGGTGCCGATCACGCTGACGACATAGAGGGCGGCCAATTCAATGGTCGAATGACGCCACTCAGCGAACACCCCGGCCACATCGCGGCTCACCGCCAACACCAGGGGCTTGTCAGAGGGAATGCCGGCAGGGTGAACAGTCCGGATCGCAAAAAAACGCCTGTCACCCGTGGCCGTCGCCACATCCGCGATGAAGGAGGCCTGCCGGCCACTCCGCATATGCTTGACGAAGGGGGAATCTGCTCGCTGCAACAAGGACACACCGCGGATGTCCGGATCCGTCTGCGTGCTGTACACCACATCCCCATCCGCATGAGCCACTGACAACCTCATTCCCTCCGCATAAAGAAGGGAGCGCATCGGCACCCCGAAAAAATCCGGGTCGACGATGGCGAGCAGATGCCCCTTGAACGACGCAGCTTCGGTACTCAGCGTCTTGCCCAGGCTGATCGTGAAATCCTCAAGAGGCGTCTTGAAGGGCCGGGACACGTACAAGGTATCCGGCCGACGGCTCTCCCAGTCCAGCAGGACCCCCTCGCTTTCCCAAATGCGCCCCCCCATGAGCGGGGATCTGTTGCTGGCGACCACCACGCCTTCTGGATCAACATACAGCAATGCCTGAATGCCGCTCATGGCCTCGGACAGGATCGCCATCCTCCGGCTGGCACGCTGGACGCCGTCCCGTTCTGCCAGAAGCTCCGGAAGATCCTCCCTGAGGGTGTCCATCATGCGGGACGTGGCCCGCAATTGCTCACTGATGTTGGCATCCAGGGCGCTCGCCAAGAACATGAGCCGCTCCTCTTCACGCGCGGCCGTCCTGCCGTATTCGAAATAGATGTCGGCGCCAATCAAGGCCCCCAACAGCGCCAATACGACGAAACTGATCTTCCGGGAACGCTTCATCCTGCTCTCTCTGCCTCGGCGCTCAATTCAATTCTTCTGGCTGCACCGTGATTGGCCCCTTACTATATCTGCAGTCCTGCCCCACAGCTCGGCACACCACCCAAAACGGGCAAAAGCCACACATCCTGCTTGGCCTCCCGCTCATTACCCATGTGCGCACACTATCGCCCCTCATCCCCGTCAGATCTGGGTGCCTTTCCCCTGCCCCCCCCGGACTTCGCCTACGGCGAAGCCTTTCCGGGCTCCCTGGTGCCCATCGTCACCAATTTCGCACCACGGATCTGGGTGCCAGCCACCTTCGGCCTGATCCCTCCGTGGGCCCGGGACACCAAGATCACCCGCAGCACCTACAACGCACGCACCGAGACCGTCGGCGAGAAGCCTTCATTCCGTCGGGCCTGGTTAAGGGGACAGCTCTGCATCATCCCCGCCGCAGCCATCTACGAACCCTGCTACGAAACGGGCAGGGCCGTGCGCTGGCGGATCGAACGGCGGGACGGCAAGCCGATGGGCATTGCCGGCATCTGGGAGAGGCGACCCCACGATGACGGCCTGCCCCAATGGTCCATGAGCATGCTGACCGTCAACGCTGACGGGCATCCTCTGATGGGACGCATGCACAAACCGGAAGACGAGAAGCGGTCCGTGGTCATCCTGCCAAGGGATGCCTGGGGAACCTGGCTCCGCTGCAGGTCGGAAGAAGACGCACGGCGCCTGCTGACCGCCGCCAACGATGAGGACCTGCAGTCGTCTCCCGACTGATTCCTGGCCGCCGCCCCGAGAGGGCCGGCTCACTCGTCCGGAGCAGCCCCATTCCGAGGCCCGTGCCATGTATTTTTCAATCGCACGCGCCGAAAGATGAACGAATCCCTCCGGGATGCAGGATACTTACCGCGCCGCAATATCCACCGTCACGCAGTGTCCGAACTCGATCCAACCCAAACCGAAATCCCGTCTCCGCCCCCTGCGGCCCACCGTCCCCGTCATCGCCTGCGCTGGACCCTGACCAGCCTGGCCGTCCTCGGACTGATCGGCGGCGGCTTCCTCGTCGCCGAGGAGATCCAGACCTCCCGGCTACAGGCCGAACACCTCACCCGTTACGCCGCCCAGCTTACTTACCAGATGGTCGACGGGCAGGACGGCAGGGTCAATTTCCCGATTCACGGCCCTTTCGACGAGCGCCTGGGCTACACCCGGCTGCCGGCCTTCATGGGTCACCTGGACAAGTACGGCTTCCAGCGGGTCCGCCAGGCGCGGTTTTCCGATGCGCTCATGGATTACACCGTGCGCGGCTACTTCGTCCCCTTCCATGAAAAGACCCGGGCCGGGCTCGATCTGGTGGACAGCCGCGGCGACTCCCTGTACGACTTCCGCTACCCGTACCGGCACTACCCCGACTTCGAGGCCATCCCGCCCCGGATGGCCCAGGCCCTGATGTTCATCGAGAACCGCGACCTCCTGGATGAGACGCGCCCGAAGATGAACCCCGCGGTCGACTGGGTCCGCTTTGCCCGCGCCGTGCTGGGCCGTGTCGGCCGCCTGGTGAGCGAAGACTTCGACGCCCCCGGGGGCAGCACCCTCGCCACCCAGATCGAGAAATACCGCCACTCCCCTGATGGCGTCACCCCCAATGCCAACGAAAAGCTGCGCCAGATGGCCTCGGCCAGCGTGCGCGCCTACCTCGACGGCGAGGAGACCCTGCCCACGCGCCGCCGCCTGCTCCTCGATTACCTCAACACCGTTCCCCTCTCCGCCGCCCCCGGCCACGGCGAGGTCAATGGCATCGGCGACGGGCTGTGGGTATGGTTCGGCACCGACTTCGAGCAGGCCAACACCCTGCTGGCCGCCCCGGAGGGTACCGGCGAGCAGCTGGCCGCCCAGGGGCGGGTGCTGCATCAGGTCGTCGCCCTGCTGATCGCCCATCGCCGCCCCACCTACTACCTGCCCTTCAAGGGCCGGGAGGCGCTATCCCGCCTCTCGGAGAGTCACCTCCGGCTGCTCGCCGAACATGGCCTGATCAGCGCGGCCCTGCGCGACGCCGCCCTTGCCCAGCCGCTCAAGTTCCGCGACCTGGTGGCGGATCCCCCGCTGCAACCGGCGCATGTCAGCAAGGGCACCACGGCCATCCGCAACCGGCTGGCGGGCATGCTCGGCGCGTCCCTCTACGAACTCGACCGCCTCGACCTGAGTGTGGCCACGACCCTCGACGGGGAACTGCAGGCGAAGGTCAGCGACTTCCTCAACCAGTTGCACACGCCCGAGTTCGCTCGCAAGCAGGGCCTGCTCGGCGAGCGCATGCTCGTACCGTCCAAACTGGAAAGCGTGCATTACAGCTTCAACCTGGTCGAGCGTTTGCCGGATGGCAATCGAGTCCGCGTCCAGACCGACACCACCGACCAGCCCCTCGACATCAACGAAGGCAGCAAGCTGGAACTCGGCTCGACCGCCAAACTGCGGGTCCTCACCACCTATCTGGAGATCATCGCCGAGCTGCACCAGAAGCTCTCCGGCCAGAGCCCCGCCGAGCTGCGCAAACTCAAGGTCGACTCCCGCGACAGGCTGTCCCTGTGGGCGGTCGAGCACCTGACCCAGGCCGCCGATCGCAGCCTGCCCGTCATGCTGCAGGCCGCTCTGGAGCGCCACTACTCGGCGAGCCCCGCCGAGAGCTTCTTCACCGGCGGCGGCGCCCACACCTTCAACAACTTCCGTGCCGAGGACAACGGGCGCGTACCGACCCTGCGGGAAGCCCTGCAAGGCTCGATCAACCTGCCCTTCGTGCGCCTGATGCGCGACATCGTGCGCTACACGATGTACAACGGCCCGAGCCAGACGGCCCATCTCCTCGAGGACGACAGCAACCCGCAACGCGCCGATTACCTGGCCCGCTTTGCCGACCGGGAAGGCCAGACTTTCCTGCGGCGCTTCTGGCACAAGTACAACGGCAAGTCCCCGGAGCAGATCCGCGAGGACTTCCTCGACGACCTGCACCCCACCGCCGACCGGCTCGCCGCCGTGTTCCGCTACCTGGAGCCCCAGGCCACGCCAGCACAGCTCGGCGCCTTCCTGCACGAACGTCTGCCCGGCAAGGCGCTTTCGGACGACAGCCTGGCCAGGCTCCACGAGCGCAACGCGCCAGAAGCCTATGACCTGACCGACCGCGGCTATGTGGCCCGCGTCCATCCTCTCGAACTGTGGCTGGTCGGCCACCTCATCGCCCATCCGGAGGCGCGCTGGAGCGAGGTCGTGGCAGCCAGCACCGACGAGCGTCAGGCGGTGTATCGCTGGCTGTTCCGCTCACGGCACAAGGGAGCTCGGGATTCGCGCATCTACACCATGATGGAGATCGAGGCCTTCGTGGACATCCACCGCCGCTGGGCCCGCCTCGGCTACCCCTTCGGCCACCTGGTCCCCTCCCTCGCCAGCGCGCTGGGCAGCTCGGGCGACCGTCCGGCAGCCTTGGCGGAACTGATGGGCATCATCGTCAACGACGGCGTGCGCCAGCCCACCCTGCGCATTGAGCGCATCGACTTTGCCAATGGCACCCCCTACGAAACCCGCTTTGCCCGCCGGACCGGCGAAGGCGAGCGAGTAATGGCCCCCGAAGTGGCGGCGGCCCTGCGCAATGCCTTGTCCGAGGTGGTCGAAGGTGGCACCGCCCGACGTCTGTCCGGCGCCTTCAAACTGGCGGATGGCAAGACACTCCCGGTGGGGGGCAAGACCGGCACGGGCGACAACCGCATCGTCATCAGCCAGGGGCGCGGGCACGGCGTCGCCCTCAACCGTACGGCCACCTTCGTCTTCTACCTGGGCCCGCGCCATTTCGGCACCCTCACCGCCTATGTGATGGGCCCGGACGCAGCCAGCTACCAATTCACCTCGGCCCTGCCGGTGCAGATCCTGAAATCGATGGGACCGATCCTGATTCCACACCTCGAGGACAAGAGCACAGCCGCGGCCTCACCCTGAACCTGCGGACGGAACTTGATATTGTGCAGGGCAGCAAGTTTGACCTGCATCATCACGGCCCCGCCCCAAGCGACTAGATTGGTCACCCGCCCTGCCATCCGCCAACACCGTCACACCCATGTTCAATCCCATCCCTGCGCTGCGCGCCGCGGCCCTCGCCCTCTGCCTTCTCGGCCCCACCGGATACGCCACGGCCAACGAAGGCGGCGGAGGCGTAAGTGACATCGTCCCCCTTGAAGCCATCACCACCAACCTGGCCTCCAAGACCGGCAAGGAATCCCGCTTCATCCAACTCGTCATCGCCCTGCGTCTCAGCGACCCCAAGGCTGCGGCCGCCATCACCGCCTACATGCCACAGATCCGGCACGACATCCTGCTCGTGCTGTCGTCGCACACCGGGGAGGACCTCAAACTCACATCCGGCCGTGAAACCCTCGTCGACGAGATCAGGGACGCGGTGAACAGCGTGGTCGGGGCCCCCGCCCGGACGGACAAGAAGGGCAAGCGGATCGCCGCCGAGGGGCCGGTGAAGCAGGTGTTCTTCACGTCATTCATCGTCCAGTAAACGCTCGCACCCTTGAAGCGTCTGGCGGGAGCCACCAGGCTTTGATCCCGCGTCCCCACGAAGGGAGACGGAGTCCCCATGATTCGCACGCCCTCCATCCGGACACTCTGCTTCGCAGGCTGGGTCGCCAGCCTGCGACCCATGCCCGGCATGGCCGGCGACACAGCCCCCGTGGCGGAGATGGCCGTCCATGTGGAGCGCACCGCAAATGGCGGCTTTGCCGTCGACCTGGTCATGCTTGCGCCGGCCCCCCCGGCCCTGGCGTGGCCCGTTACGGTCCGTTCTCGACCGCGTTCGAGTCGATCCGGGACAACAAGATGCAGCGGCGACGGGCAGCCATGGCGCCGGCCGGCCCCCAGCCCTGAAGCCGCACTGCCCGTTACACGTCAACAAGGTCTTACATCTCGGCAGACAACCTCCGGAATCCGGTCGCGTTATTCGATGCAAGGGCAGGCACCAACGCCGCCCGGCAACCAAGACCGATTCCTTCCAGGAGAACACAGATGCTGAACAAGATCTTCGCCGTCGCCGCCGCCACCACTTTCGCCGCCACCGCCTTTGCCCAGGCCCCCGCTGCCGGCCCTGCCGCGGGCCCCACGGCCGGTCCAGCCGCCGCCCCCGCCGTGGTCGCCAAACCCGCAGCAACCCTCGAAAAGAAGGTGGAAGCCCCGAAGGTCGAAGCGGCCAAGGCTGACACGGCGAAGGCCGTCGATGGCGCCAAGACCAAGGCCACCCATGCTCACAAGCATGCCGGCGAAGCCGCCAAGCAG
>JAFLDU010000088.1 GCA_017309145.1 Zoogloea sp.
TATTTCTTTCAGATCGATCTGCGGCGATTCTTTTTTAGATCCCGAACTTTTTGGGGAAGAGAAATAATCAACGAGGAACTGGTAATTCCAGGCCAGCTGGATGTCCACGGATGGCGCCTGTCCACCGCGCCGAATCACCAGCAGGCGGCCATCCAGGCCATCCTCTTCCGCGGTAAGGATGTGGGTGACCACCGTGAACGGCAACCCGGCCTGCTCCAGCAGGCTTTCGAAGACCCAGTCGTAGCTGGCGGAAACAATGATCCACGGGCTCGCCAGACCGGCCAGGAAGCGGTGGGTCTGGGTCGGCACGAAGCCAGCGCTCTGCTCCTTCAGCACCGCGGTGAGACGGCGCAGGAATGCGCCCCGCTCACCGCCGAAGACCAGCAGCAGATACTCGGCGGCAGTCGCCAGCGGATAACGTTCGTCGAGGCGCATGCCAGCCTCCAGGCCCGCCGTCTCGATCAGCGCGCTGACCAGGCGGAAGGCACTGAGCGGCCCGCTGCCGAACACGCCATCACCCAGCAGAGGAACGAGCCGCCCCTCATCCTGTGCCCCGCGGATGGCCAGAAAGAACTCCCGGTTGCCGCGCAGGGCGGTCGCCGTGGGTGCTGCCGTGGTGCGCCGGGCGATCTCACCACGGCTCGAGTTGGTGTTGAAACCCTTGCTCAGCGCATGCAGCTCAGGCGCCTCCTGGTCGATGCGACCCTGCACGTAACGGCAGATCTCGTCGGCCGTCAGGATGTTGTCGCCATCGTCCGCCTCGAAGGTCTCCACCCCGTGCACGAACCAGCGCACCAGACGCGACACGCCGGCGCCCCGCTCTGCCACGTCCTTGTCGAGCACCGTGCAGCCTGCCAGCACATACTTGCCCTGGCCCTGGCCGAGGTTGGAAACCAGGATAGAAGGGATATCCACCTGCCCGCTGGCCTCCGGCACCAGACTGAAGATGCAGTCGAGCAGGATCACCAGCTGCGAGGCCCCGCTCTCGTTGAGGGCCCGCTTGGCGATCCACTCCATGGAGATCGCCGTGGCATCCAGGTAATCCAGCTCGGCGTCGTTGGGGCAGAGGTAGAGGTCTCCCCGCGCCGAGAGTTTGGCGTGACCGCAGTAGTAGAGCACCACGGTGTCGTTCGGGGAGGCGTCCTTGAAGGCCTTCTGGAGGCTCTTCATCAGGCTGGTCTTCTCCGGATTGACCAGGGTCTCCACCTCGAAATGGGCATCCTCCTGCTCGGCGAGCAGGCGCCGCAGGGCCTCCACGTTGGCGGAGGCCGACCCCGGAGCCTGGAAACCCGCGCCGTGAGCATAGGCATCGACGCCGACCAGCAGGGCCGAGCGGCTGCCACGCACCCGCTTCTCGATGGGCGCCACCACCAAGGCCTTGAGCCCGGGATCATCCGCCTCTCCGCTCCAGGCCTTCAGGTTGATCCACTGGGACTCTGTGAACCCCAGCGGCACATCCTCGCCATCCAGGCTCACCTGCAGCAGGGTCCGGCGCTGGGCCGCACGGCTTGCTTCGGAGCGCACGAAGTCGCTGGCTCGGGCGGCTTCGCTCCACAGCACCACCACGCAACGGGCCGCATCGATCTGCTCTTCCAGTTCCTGGCGCCAGGCACAGGCTGCATCCAGATCCTTGTCCCACCACACCGAGAAATGCGCGGACAGCACGTCCGCCAGCGCCTCTGCCCGGGCCCTGTCGGTGTGTCCATAGCTCAGGAAGATGTCGGCCATGTCCCCTCCTTCATCGGGCCCGCGCTACTGGGCGACCCCGGGCACCACACCCCAGGGGGTGTAACAGGCGCAGGATGCGCCGACCGGCATCGCGACCGCCATCGGACAGGGTCCGGCGCTGGTCATGCACATGGCGGCAAAGCGCGGTCTCGGCATCTGCTGGGGCATCGGCACCGACGGCGCCATCCCCTGCTGGGCGGGCCCGGCACACAGGCGATCGATCTCCAGGGGCGGCACGCCCTCGTTACGCAGCTGGATACGCTCCCGCGTGGTGCAATAGGCCTCCACCTCCGGTGGAATGCACAGGCATGCCAAGGCGGCAAGGACGAGGAATCGCCGGGCACGGCTCTTCAAGGAAAGCATCCACGTCCCCCTTCAATGCGCTGATTCATTTATATGGCGCAAACGGAGGAATGTCCATGGAATCCCGTGGTACGGCATCTCCAGATGCAACGAGGCCCCTGCCGGTTTCCCGGACAGGGGCCTCGTTTCACGCCGGGCGGGTCGCGACCCGCCACAGGTGGATGATGCTTACATCTCGACGGTATCCGCCACTTCGGTGAAGGCGGGGATCTGGTCGAAGTTCATGTAGCGGTAGACATCAGCCGCCTTGGCGTTGACCGCCTGAACCTTCTCCTGGTACTCGGCGACGGTCGGCAGACGGCCCAGCAGGGCCGCGATGGCGGACAGTTCGGCCGAAGCCAGGTACACCCGAGTGTCGATACCCAGACGGTTCGGGAAGTTACGGGTGGAGGTGGACACCGCGGTGGAACCCTTGCGGATCTGGGCCTGGTTGCCCATGCACAGGGAGCAGCCCGGCATTTCCATGCGGGCGCCGGCCTTGCCGAGAACGCTGTAGTAGCCTTCCTCGGTCAGGATCAGGGCATCCATCTTGGTCGGAGGAGCGATCCACAGGCGGGTCGGGATGTCGGACTTGCCGTCCAGCACCTTGCCAGCCGCACGGAAGTGGCCGATGTTGGTCATGCAGGAGCCGATGAAGACTTCGTCGATCTTGTCGCCGGCGACTTCAGACAGCACCTTCACATCATCCGGGTCGTTCGGGCAGGCCAGGATCGGCTCGGTCACTTCGGCCAGGTCGATCTCGATCACCGCAGCGTACTGGGCGCCGGAGTCGGCCTTCAGCAGGGTACCGTTGGCGATCCAGTCTTCCATGGACTTGATGCGGCGCTTCAGGGTGCGGGCATCTTCGTAGCCTTCCGCGATCATCCACTTCATCAGGGTGATGTTGGAACGCATGTACTCGACGATGGGCTCCTTGTTGAGGGCCACGGAGCAAGCCGCAGCGGAACGCTCGGCAGCCGCGTCGGACAGCTCGAAGGCTTGTTCCACCTTCAGATCGGGCAGACCTTCGATTTCGAGGATGCGGCCGGAGAAGATGTTCTTCTTGCCCTTCTTCTCGACGGTCAGCAGGCCCTGCTTGATGGCCCACAGGGGGATCGCATTGACCAGGTCACGCAGGGTGATGCCGCGCGCGGTGGCGTCGGCCATGGTGCCCTTGAAGCGGACCAGCACGGATTCGGGCATGTCCAGCGGCATCACGCCGGTGGCGGCCGCGAAGGCCACCAGGCCGGAACCGGCCGGGAAGGAGATGCCGATCGGGAAGCGGGTGTGGGAGTCACCACCGGTACCCACGGTATCCGGCAGCAGCAGGCGGTTGAGCCAGGAGTGGATCACACCGTCGCCCGGGCGCAGGGACACGCCGCCGCGGGTGGAGATGAAGGACGGCAGCTCGCGGTGCATGCGCACGTCCACCAGCTTCGGGTAGGCCGCGGTGTGACAGAAGGACTGCATCACCAGATCGGCGGAGAAGCCGAGGCAGGCCAGATCCTTGAGCTCGTCACGGGTCATCGGGCCGGTGGTGTCCTGGGAGCCGACGGTGGTCATCTTGGGCTCGCAGTAGGTGCCCGGCAGGATGCCCTTGCCTTCCGGCAGGCCACAGGCACGGCCGACCATCTTCTGGGCCAGGGAGTAGCCCGTACCCGGATCGTTCGGCTGCTGGGGCAGACGGAACAGGGTGGACGGGGGCAGGCCCAGAGCCTCACGGGCCTTGGTGGTCAGACCACGGCCGATGATCAGCGGAATGCGGCCGCCAGCACGGACTTCGTCGAGGATGACGAGGGTCTTCAGCTGGGACTCGGCGATGGTCGCGCCATTCTTGGTGGCGGTGACCTTGCCGGTGGCGGAGTCGATCTTCAGTTCGATCTCGTCGCCCATGTCCATCTGGCCGGCGTCGATCTCGATCGGCAGCGCGCCGGCATCTTCCATGGTGTTGAAGAAGATCGGAGCGATCTTGGAGCCGAGGCAGACACCGCCGAAACGCTTGTTCGGGACGAAGGGGATGTCTTCGCCGGTGAACCACAGCACGGAGTTGGTGGCGGACTTGCGGGAGGAGCCGGTGCCGACCACGTCACCGACGTAGGCGATCAGGTTGCCCTTGGCAGCCAGGGCTTCGAGTTGCTTGATCGGGCCGCGGCTACCCGGCTCGTCGGCCTCGATGCCCGGACGGGGGTTCTTGAGCATGGCCAGGGCATGCAGCGGGATGTCCGGACGCGACCAGGCATCCGGAGCCGGCGACAGGTCGTCGGTGTTGGTTTCGCCAGTCACCTTGAACACGGTCAGCTTCTGCGAGGCCGGCACTTCGGGACGGGAGGTGAACCACTCACCGTCGGCCCAGGACTGGACCACGGCCTTGGCATTGGCGTTGCCGCCCTTGGCCAGCTCGGCGACGTCATGGAAGTAGTCGAAGACCAGCAGGGTCTTCTTGAGGCCTTCGGCGGCCACGGTGCCCACTTCGCCGTCGGCCAGCAGGTCGATCAGGGGCTTGACGTTGTAGCCACCCAGCATGGTGCCGAGCAGTTCGGTGGCCTTGGCACGGCTGACCAGGCCACAGGCCAGCTCACCCTTGGCAACCTTGGCGAGGAACTCGGCCTTGACCTTGGCGGCATCGTCCACGCCGGCGGGAACGCGGTAGGTCAGCAGTTCAACGAGGAAGGCCTCTTCGCCGGCGGGCGGATTCTGCAGCAGTTCGACCAGGGCTTGGGTTTGCTGCTTCGACAGGGGCAGCGGCGGGATGCCGAGGGCAGCGCGCTCGGCAACATGCTGGCGATAGGCTTCAAGCATGGGTAGATCCTTCCTAGACGGTGGTTACGTGACAGTGTTTGCTGACTGGAGCGACCGGCCGTTTCGGGCCCGGAGCGCCTCTCCCGAATGGACTGGCACCTTGTTGTGGAATCGGTGGCGCCAAGTCTTATATATATTATATTTTATTTCCGCCCAGATTGTGCGAGCGCACAAAAATCCTGCAAACCGGAGGGCACCTGCTGGCTCAGGACTGCAGGTAGTCGGCGAGCACGCTCTCGACGGCCTTGAGGTTGATCGGCTTGATCAGCAGATCGTCGAAGCCCGCCTCCACCAGGCTCTGCTTCTCTTCCGGCAAGGCATGGGCAGTATAGGCGATGACGCGGAGGCCATTGAACTTGACGTCCGCGCGGAGCTTGGCCAGCACCTCTTCACCGGACATGCCGGGCATGCTGATGTCGAGCAACACGATGTCGAAGCGCTCAGCCTCGAGACGGGCCAGCGCGGTCGGGCCGTCCTCGGCCTCCTCCGAGCTCATGCCCAGACGGGTCACGAAGGCCACGGCAAGGCGGCGGTTGATGGCGTTGTCGTCGACGACGAGAACACGTTTTCGGGAGGGCGACGGGGAAGAACTCATGGATTGCAGGCCTGTCAGGACACCTGTTCAACAACAGGCAGGTAAAGGATGAAGGACGACCCCTCTCCGGGCCGGGACTGGACGACCAGATCGCCGGACAGGAGGTGGGCAAGCTCCCGGGCCAGGGCCAGGCCCAGGCCTGTACCACCTTGGTCCCGGGTCACGAACTGGTCCAGCTGCCGGAATTTCTCGAATATCTGCTCGAGTGCCTCCGGCGGGATGCCCCGGCCGGTATCCGAGACCACGAAGGCGAGTCGATCGCCTTCACGGCGGATGCTCAGCCCGATCTGCCCATTGTCAGTGAACTTGATCGCATTGTTCAAGAGATTATTGAGAATCTGGCGCACCCTTTGAGCGTCGGTCACGATCTCCGCCGGTACATCGTCGGCGATGTCGAGCTCCATGGCCAGCCCCTTGGCCTGGGCGTGGACCTTATGGTTGTTCACCAATTCGGTGGCGAGGGTGGCCACTTCCTGCGGCAGCAGCTTGAGCTCGATCCGGCCAGCCTCGATCTTCGCCAGGTCCAGCAGGTCATTGACGATGTCCAGCAGGTGTTCACCGGAACTGCGGATGGTGGTGGCGAACTCCTGCTGGGCAGGATCCGTCAGCTCCAGTTGGAGCAGCTCGGAGTAGCCCAGGATGCCGTTGAGGGGCGTGCGCAGCTCGTGGGACATGTTGGCCAGGAAGTCGGACTTGAGCTTGTTGGCCTCCTCGGCGCGCGCCCGGGCTTCTTCGGAGCGCTTGAACGACAGCTGGACCTCGTCGGCCATGCTGTTGAACGAACGCGCCAGCTGCCCCATCTCGTCCTCCGAGCGGACATCCAGGCGGTGCGCCAGGTCGCCGGCCTGGAAGCGCCCCAGGCCATGGATCATGCCGGTGATACGGCGGGTGATGAACTGGGCCATCCAGATCGCGACGACGATGACCAGGGCAATCATCAGCACCGTCGACAGCGCCAGGGCGCCGGCAGTCTGGGTCAGGTTCGACTCGATCGAGGCCAGCAGCCCCTGGCGCTGGGCATGGAAGGTCTTGTCCCGCTCCGCGATGGTCAGGCCGATGCGCTTGGCGGACTCGGTGGCCGCCCGGTGGAAGTCGTCCACGTTGGCGCCGATGGTGACGAAGCCGAAGCCTCTCGGCGACTCGCGGTACTGACCGGTGTAATAGGGAATGGCGGCCGCCGTGGTGAGCTTCCAGAGGCCCGAGAAGAAGATTGCGAACGAGCCCGACCCGCCTTTCTCGGTCAGCTGGTTCCAGCCGGCGCACTGGGGTGAGAAGTTCAGATAACGGCAGTCCAGCCCCACCGTGCCCGCCTTGACCAGGGCGACGGCCGGCTTCTTCTTCAGGGACTGGTCATCGAACGGCTTGGTGCCCGCCAGGAACTCCCGGGACGATTTGCCGGAAGCCTGCCAGGCATCGTAGAGCGCCTGATCGAGCCAAGGCACAACGGGGTCGCCGGTGGCCGGGTCGTAGCCCGGGATGAAGTAGTCCCGAGGGTGGGAGATTGCGCGGCTCCGGTGATCCCACATGAACGCGTAGTTCCCGACGATGGCATCGTTGATCGGCGTATAGCGGCTATCGGTGGGGCTGATCCGGTCGGTGAACTGGCGGATGTGGTCGTGGTCCAGTGCGAGGGTCACGTAGCCCAACACCCTGCCCCCCCGGACTACCGGAGTGGCCCAGCGCACGATGGCCCTGAACGGCTTGCCAACCGGATTCTCGGTGCCGGCGTAGGCTGACTCTTCGGGCTTGAACTCCACTCCGGCCTTCTGGGCACTGGACGGCAGGTAGGGGCCGATGACCTTGCTCCCCACGTAGGCGCCGATCACCTCGGAGACGTAGATCTCCCCCGGCTTGAGCTTCTGCAACTCGGGCCAGTAGCGCTCCGCCTTGAGGAAGGTCTCGGCGGGCTTGCTCACGTCCCGCAACTGACGCGAGGTCAGGTCGCCGGTGGTGACCTTGACCTTCTCCCGTCCCTGCAGATCGATGAAGCTCATCTCCACGAACAGCGGCCGCTTCTCCGCATGACCGAGGAACTCCGGCGGACGGGCGCTGAAGGCCTTCGCATTGTCGGGCAAGGCCTGGGCAGGATCGGCGGCAAGTGCCTCATCCCAGCTCTCCGGCGCGGCCGGCTGCCAACGCTTCTGATCCTCGGACAGCTGCCACTGCCCATGCTTGTAGATGTTGCGGGTACGGAACTGCAGGAAGCTCCTGTAGGTAGCCTCGGCCGGCTCCACCTGCGCCGCCTGCTGGATGTCCGCATCCCGGTCGTAGAGGAAGGCAGCCACCGCCCGGGCGGTGTCCGTAGTCAGGCGTTCGATGTCTTCCCGCGCCCGGTCATCCAGCGCCTTGATGGCATCGCCGGTCGCTTCATCGCCCACCTCCTTGATCGTGGCGAGCATCGACTCCGCCATGGCGCCGGCCTGGCTGCTGACCGTACTGCCGAGCTTCTGCGCCATGCTCCAGGCCAGCATCGCCAGCAGGAGCAAGGGCACAACCTTGATCACAACGAAGATGGCGATCAGCTTGCCGCGGATTCCACCCAACCAGCTTTTGAGTCCCATGGTCCCGTCCTCGGACGGCCCCCCTCCCTTGGGGTGCCAAAAATTGTGCACATCGAACAGATCGCCCCACGATATTCTTTTTGCGCGATCCGCGGACCTCTATCGGCCGGGCCTGGAAAATCTCAAGGGCTGGAATGCACGCATGTCTTGATCAGCGAGCTCACGTCGATCCAGAATGACGCTCCTCTCACGGCCCACAGCCCGCGCAATGCCATCTCCATGCCCCTGCGGCGGCGCCGCAGACTATGATCTCTGCTGCCGCCGCTATCTGGACGGGCACCTCGCGCCCTCTGATGCAGAGGCCTTGATGCGCTCCCGTTATACGGCCTACACGCTGGGGCGGACCGACTACCTGCTGGCCACCTGGCAGGCGGCCCACCGCCCCGCGCCGCAGGATCTCGGCCACGACCCATCGGTAAAATGGCTCGGCCTGCAGGTCAAGGCGTTCCGGCCGGTCGACGCACATCACGCCACCGTCGAGTTCGTGGCCCGCTACAAGATTGGCGGTAGGGCTCACCGCCTGCATGAAACCAGCCGCTTCGTCCTGGAGGACGGGCGCTGGCTCTACACGGATGGCGACATCCACTCCAACTGAAGAAGAACGACAGGAAGACACAGCATGAAGCTCTACTACTCACCCGGCGCCTGCTCCCTCTCCCCTCATATCGTCCTGCGGGAGGCCGGCTTCGATTTCTCCATCGAGCGGGTCAACCTGCGCAACCGGCAGACTGAGTCCGGGCAGGACTTCGCGGCGATCAACCCGAAGGGCTACGTGCCGGCGCTGGTGCTGGACAACGGCGAGCTGCTCACCGAAGGCCCGGCCATCGTCCAATACCTGGCCGACCAGGCTCCTGAAAAAGGCCTGCTGCCCCCGGTGGGCAGCCTGGAGCGGGCGCGCGTGCAGGAATGGCTGACCTTCATCGGTACCGAATTGCACAAGAGCTTCAGCCCGCTGTTCAACCCCGCGGCCACCCCCGAAATGATCGATGCGGCCCGCGCCATGCTCAACCGCCGGCTGCCGGTGGCCGCGGCGGCCGTGGCAAGCCGCCCCTATCTCGTGGGCGAGCAGTTCACGGTGGCGGACGCCTACCTGTTCGTGGTGCTGGGCTGGGCCCCGATGGTCAAGGTGGACCTCTCCGCCTGGCCCAGCCTCGCCGAGTTCTCGGCACGCATCGCAGCCCGCCCGAGCGTTCAGGCGGCTCTGGAGGCCGAAGGCCTGAAGAAGGGCTGAGCGCTCCCTCCGCCGCGTCAGCCCTGGGCTACGAGTTCGATCGTCTCACCGGCGAAATCGATCCGCTGCCCGGGGCGCAGCTTGGCCCGCTTGCGGTTCTCGATCTCCCCGTCCACCTGCACATCGCCATCGGCCACCCGCTGCTTGGCCTCGCCGCCCGAACCGCACAGGCCCACGGCCTTGAGGAGCTGATCGAGCTGGATGAATTCACCTTCAACGGCAAAACGGATGGTCATGGGGCGGCTCCGGGGAGTGAAGTAATACTGAAAAGGTCGGCGGATTGTGTCAGAGCCGGCACAATCCGCCAATCCTGATCCGGCGAGCCCCGGATCAGGCGGGATCAAGCGGGGATCCGCAACTTCTGACCCGGATAGATCTTGTCCGGATGGCCCAGCATCGGCTTGTTCGCCTCGAAGATCTTCATGTAGGCATTGGCGTTGCCATAGTAGGTCTTGGCGATGGCTGACAAGGTGTCGCCGCGGACCACGGTATGGAAGCGGGCCTCCGGCTCCGGATTGAGCACCTGGAGACCGTCATTCACATGCTCCACGCCATCCACATTGCCGCAACACAGCAGGATCTTCTCGCGGGTGGCCTGATCCGCCACGCTACCGCTCACCGACACCGTGCTGCTAGCCCCATCGAAAGTGATGGCCAGAGCCTGGGTATCGAAGCCCTGGGCTGCCACATAGGCAGCGATCGAGGTGGCCGCCTTGGCATTCAGCTCGGCCAGCCTGTCGGCGGCACTGGCATCGCCGCCTGACGCCGAGGTCTGAGCCTGCTCAACGTCCTTGCGGCCGAACAGTTTTTCGCCAGCTTCCCGTACAAAACTCAACAGACCCATGAAACACTCCTTGGATAAACGAGGGAGCGCCCAGCCTAAGCCCGACAGGCTGACAATGGCATCATGGATTTGTGTCGGTCTGTCACAGTGCGCTTGCCAGCGGCAGGATGTCACTCTCCAAGCGGCGCCAGGCCATGGCGACGACGGGCCCGCGCGCAGCCCTCGTCGCCGATCCCCAGGGCCGCATAGGGTGCGAAATCCCGGCACGGGCCCGGCCGGTCTGCATAGATGCTGCAGTGCGCCTGCCGGCCTACCTCCCCGACCAGGGCCACGCAGCGCGGCGGGCCGTCGTCGGTACCGCGCATGCGCATCAGGCTCGCCGTGACGGGCACCGTCAGGTCGACCGGGACGCATCCGCCAGGCTGCGACGCCAGGTCGGACACATGGAAGTCGACCCGGAAACTCGCGCAGCAGGCGCCGCAGCTGAGGCAGGGGTCAGCCATGGATCAGGCTGCGCCGCAGCACTTCTTGTACTTCTTGCCACTGCCGCAGGGACAGGGCTCATTGCGCCCGACGCCCGAGCCTGCCGCCTGGGTGGCGGCACCGACCTCGACCTGCTCCGGAGCCGGCAGGCCGAGCGCGCGCCAGGCCTGATACAGGTGCTGTACGGCAATGCCCTTCTGCTCCAGCTCGGCGAGCAGGACCTCCGTATCCGTGCTCACCGGCTGGTCGTCTTCCTCATCCGGGCCGAAGATGCTCTCCAGCAGGCTCTCGGCGATGCTGGTGTCCCCCACCCGCTCCGGCCAGTCGGAGGCCCACATCTCGAAACCCTGCTCGAAACCGGCGGTCCATTCCTCACCGATCAGGGGGTCATCATCGCCGCCCTGGGCATAACAGAAAGGCTGCCAGCCCTCGGCCTCGCCCTCCTCGTCACCTTCCGCATCACCGATGGCCGCGACCTGGTCGTTGTAGTAGCGCAGCACCAGCTCGATGGCCTTTTGCAAGGAAGCCCCGCCACCGAAGCCGGGCTCTTCCTCGTCGGCGCTCCACACCGGCGGCAGCCACTTTTCCACCGGAATGGGCAAGGGCGAGGCCACGATGGCGGCCAGGTAGCCGTCCAGCATCTCCAGGTTCATGCAGTCAGCCGGCACCTCGTCGGAGACCAGCAGTTCCTCGAGTTGCTCGAGTTCGTCGTCGTTCAGGGGTTTGGATCGGGGGGTATTCATGTCGGGGTGTCCTCCGCTTTCGGTTGGGGATCGAGCTCCACCACACACCGGTAAAGGGTCTGGCCGGAATCCCGGTACTTGCGTTCAAAGGGTGTCAGGGGCGACGGCGCCTCGAAGGACTCCCAGGGCACGGGACGGCCGATCAGCAACCCCAGCGCCACGGAAAATTCTTCCACATAGATGTTCCAGTTGCTGCGGCACTCCAGGCGCCCCCCCAGCCTCGGCACGAAGGGGAACACCGGATGCGCGTGCCAACGCCGGCCAAGGTGTCCGATCTTGGGCCAGGGGTTGGGGTACAGGATGTAATGGCGAGCCAGGCGGACGCCGGCCTCGGCCATCAGGCGCCAATAATCGACCAGATCGGCCCGCACGAAGACCATGTTCTTCGGCAACAGGGCATCCGGATAGGGCTTCTTGCGGCTGAGGCGGTCTTCCGACTGGTCGACGCCGATCACCCAGTGGTCGGGGAAGGCCCTCGCCAGCTGGATGGTGCTGTGCCCCACCCCGCATCCGGCGTCGAGGATCAGTGGGGCCTGGCCATCCCAGCCCGCCAGGCTGTCGGCAAAGGCGGCCTTGTTGTAATCGAGGAAGGGCTTGCGGAAGTCGGACGCGGCGTGTTTGGCGACCCGCTCGACGAGCTGCTCGTGCACGCCCGGCTGGGCGCTTTCGGGAATTCGGGAGTTGGCGTACATGGGCGGATTCTACGCGGCGGCCCGCAGCAGCGGGACACCATGAAGGCGCAGGAGGTCGGCGACCACCAGCGGGTCGCGCTCGGCGCGGATCAGGGTGTACAGGACTTCGGCCTGCGGGAAGTTGCGCCGCAGCAGGTTGAGCCACTGCTTGAGCCGCCCCGGAGCATGGCGCGCCTCAACCTTGGCCAGCACGCGCGACCAGAACTCGCCCAGCAGGGGGAGCAGCTCGGCCCATTCGGCCTCACGATCGGGTGCCACCTCCGCCCCCTGACGGATCCGCCGGGCCAGAAAGGGGTCGGCCACCGCGCCGCGGCCCAGCATCACATCGACAGCGCCGCTCACCGCCCGACACCGCCGCCAGTCATCCTCATTCCACACCTCGCCATTGGCCACCACCGGCACCGCCACCACATCGGCGATGCGCCCCACCCACTCCCAGTGGGCGGGCGGCCGGTAGCCGTCGGTCTTGGTCCGGGCATGCACCACCAGGCCATCGACGCCGCCTTCGGCCAGGGCCCGACCGCAGTCCAGGGCTTTGCCGGTGTCCTCGACGCCGAGCCGCATCTTGGCGGTGAAGGGAATGTTTGGCGGCACCGCAGCCCTGACGGCCCGGGCAATGGCATGCAGCAGCTCCGGTTCGTCGAGCAGGGCTGCCCCGCCCCGGTGACGATTGACCGTTGGGGCCGGGCAGCCGAAGTTGAGGTCGATCCCCGGGGGATTCAGGCCCACCAGCTGGGCTGCGTTGTCGGCCATGCAGGGTGGATCCGAGCCGAGTAGCTGGACCCGCACGGGAGTACCCGACGAGGTTGCGCCTCCGTTCTTCAACTCCGGCGACATGCGTGTGAAGGCGCGCCGTGGCAACACCGAGCCGGACACCCGGGCGAACTCGGTGACCGCGTAGTCGTAGCCAGGCACACGCGTGAGCACCTCTCGCAAAACGTCGTCGGCGAGACCTTCGAGGGGGGCGAGAAGCAAGCTGGACATGACGCGGAGAGGGAGACGAGCAATACCGGGAAAGGCCGTCGGCACAGCAGACGGGGTGCCTGGGCCGGGGTCGCAATTTACCGGAGTTTCGCGCCGCAACAAAGGGCTTTCCGGCGCACCCGGTCAGCGCACAGGAGTAATATGCGCGGCCCGTCCCTACCACAGCCGGAACATCGCGCCATGCAACGCCTGATCCGCCCAAAGAGCGACTCACCGGGTCGCCGCGACCTGCTGATCCTCGCCCTGCCCGCCCTGCTGCTGGTGGTGGCCGCCTTCGTGCTGGCCTGGCAGTTCGTGCAGCCGGCGCCCCCCAGCCGCATCGTCATCACCACCGGTTCGGCAGGCGGAGCCTATGACTACTTCGGTCAGCGCTACCGCGAGAAGCTCGCCCAGGAAGGCATCGAGGTGGAGCTGCGTCCCTCATCCGGCGCAGTCGAAAACCTGCGCCGTCTGAAGACCGACGACGCCGTCAACGTCGGCTTCATCCAGGGCGGCATCGCCAACGAGCCGGAGTCCGAAGATCTGGCCACCCTGGGCTCCATGTACCTGGAGCCGGTGTGGGTTTTCTACCGCGGTACAGAGAACCTCGACAGGATCGTGCAGTTGCGCGGCAGACGCATCGCCATCGGCGTGCATGGCAGCGGCGGCCAGCTCTTCGCCCTTCAGATGCTGGCCGCCAACGGCTTCAGCACCAATGACCCCGGGCTGGTGCCGCTGGGCGGCATGGAGGCGGTGGAGGCCCTGCGCAAGGGCGAGGTGGACGCCTTCTTCGTGGTTGGCGCGCCCCAGGCACCGGTGGTCGATGCGCTGCTTCACAGCGAAGGCATCCAGCTGCTCAACTTTGCCCAGGCGGAGGGCTACGGACGCCATTTTCCGCACCTCGTCACCGTCACCCTGCCCCGCGGTGCCATCGACATCCAGGCCGACCACCCGCCCCGGGACATCCAGCTGGTGGCGGCCACCGCCAACCTGGTGGTGAAGTCCGACATCCATCCGGCCATCGTGACCCTGCTGCTCCGGCATGCCCGCGAGATCCACGGTGTCCCCGGCCTGCTCAACGGCCCCGGCGCCTTCCCCAGTCAGCAGGATCACTCCCTGCCGCTGCACCCCTCCGCGCGCCGTTTCTACGAGAGCGGCCCGCCACTGCTGCAGCGCTACCTGCCTTTCTGGCTGGCCGTGCTGATCGACCGGCTGTTCGTGATGCTGCTGCCCCTGATCGCCGTGGTGATCCCGCTGACCAAGGTGCTGCCGGCCCTGTACAACTGGCGCATGCGTTCGCGGGTGTATCGCTGGTACGGTGAGCTCAAGTTCCTCGAGGCGGAGATTGATCGCAACCCCGAAACCCGCCGTGACCTGGCCACCATCGAAGGCTTCATCGACCGCCTGGACCACATCGAGCACAGGGCAAGCCACCGCAAGCTGCCGCTGGCCTTCTCCAACGAGCTGTACACCCTGCGCGAGCACATCGCCCTGGTCCGCCAGCGTCTCAAGTCACTTGCGGAAACCGCCACAGGTGATTGAAAGTCAAAGCGCTACACTCAACAACATGACCGGGACGCCCCAGTCCCTGGTCCCCGAGGCCCGCACACGAGCTCCATCATGAGTCCGCACCTAGATCTGACCGCCCCCTACCCGCCCCTGGTCCGCCGCATCGAGACCGAAGCCACCGTCGAGAACGGTGAGATCCTGCGCATCGACCACTTCCTGAACCACCGCATCGAGCCGGCCTTCATCTTCGAGATGGCCCACGAGCTGGCCCGCCGCCTCTCCTACTTCCAGCCCAACGTGGTGCTGACAGCGGAAGCCAGCGGCATCGCGCCGGCCCTGGTGGTGGCCCAGACCCTCAGCGTGCCCCTGGTGTATGCCAAGAAGTACTCTCCGCAGGTGGAGTCGCCCTCGATCTCCCGGATCATCCCGTCGCCCACCAAGGGCGGGCACACCCGCCTGGTCCTGTCGCGACGCTATCTCACCGCGGGCCAGCGCGTGGTGATCGTCGATGACTTCCTGGCCAACGGCCGCACCGCTGTCGCGCTGATCGAGATGGCCCGGGAAGCCGGCGCCGAGGTGATGGGGGCCGGCTTCATCGTCGAGAAGTGCTTCAAGCACGGACGCGAGCACATCCAGGCCCTCAACGTACCGGTGGCGACCCTCGCCCAGGTGGAGCGCCTGGCCGACCAGCACGCGATCCTCACCCAGCCGAAGGAGGCCTGAGTCCCGGAGCGGCCCCGCCGGCCACCCTAGCCTGGCTTTCGGGCAGAGGTCAGCGTGTCAGGGGATAGAACAGCTGCTCGTTGCCGATCCGGTACGCCGAGATCGCCCGGCGGCCTTCAGGCGAGGTGATCCAGGCGATGAATCGCTCCCCCGCCGCCTTCTTGACGTGGGGATGGCGCGCGGGGTTCACCAGCATCACGCCGTAAGGGTTGTAGAGCTTGGGGTCGCCTGCGTACAGGATGGCCAGATCCTGGCGGTTCTTGAAGCTCGCCCAGGTGCCCCGGTCGGCCAGGGTGTACGCACCCATACCGGCTGCCATGTTGAGGGTCGGCCCCATGCCGGCGCCCGCCTCCTTGTACCAGGGCTGCCCCTTGGGCTCGACACCGGCCGCTCCCCAGAAGCGCAACTCCGCCGCGTGGGTGCCGCTGCGGTCTCCCCGCGATACCCACGGGCTGCCCTTGCGGGCGATCCGCGCAAAGGCATCGGTCGCGTCCCGGGCCCCCTTCACCCCCGCCGCATCGGCGACCGGACCGATCAACACGAAGTCGTTGTACATCACATCTCGGCGATCCACGCCGAAGCCTTCCTGCACGAATTTGTCCTCGGCGGCGCGGTCATGCACCAGCAGGACGTCGGCGTCGCCACGCCGCCCCACGTCAAGGGCCTGCCCAGTCCCCAACGCCACCACCTTGACCCCGATCCCGCTGTCCTTCTCGAAAATCGGCAGGATGAAGTTGAACAGACCGGACTGCTCCGTGGAGGTGGTCGAGGCGAGGACGATGGTCTCCCCCGCCTGTGCGAAGGATGCCCACGCCAGTACGCCGCAGACAGCGCGCCCGATGAACTTCAGAAGGCCATTCGCCATGGTAGTTCTCCCTGGATGTAGAGCCGCGCGGCCTGGGAGGCCGGACGGGCGAAGAAACGCTGGACCGGGGCATGCTCGCAGACCCGGCCGGCGTCGATGAAAACCACGTCGTCGGCGAGGCGCATGGCCTGGCCAAGATTGTGTGTGGTCATGAGGATGCGGGTGCCTTCGGTGCGGATCTCCCGCACGATGCGCTCGATGGCGTCAACCGAAGAGGGATCGAGGCTGGCGGTCGGCTCGTCCAGCAGCAGCAGGCGCGGCCGGGTCACCCAGGCCCGGGCCAGGGCCAGGCGCTGACGCTCGCCCCCCGACAAGGCCCGGGCGCTGTCCGCAGCCCGATGGGCCAGGCCGACCCTTTCCAGCACGATGAGCGCCTGCCGCCGCCGCTCCACGGCGGCCAGACGCATCGGCAGCAGCGCCAGCGCCACGTTGCCACACACCGAGTCACGCAGCACTCGCGGCTGCTGGAACACCATGGCCACCCCGGAGTCGGGCCGGCCACCACCGCCCCAGTCGATCTCACCGGCCTGGGGTTCGATCAGACCGCACAGAGTGCGCAGCAGCACGCTCTTGCCAGCGCCGTTGGGGCCCAGCAGGATGGTGATGCCCTCGGCCTCCAGATCCAGGTCAAGACCATCGAGAATGGTCCGCCCGCCCGCCTCCCAGCGCAGGCCACGCAGCCGCAGCGGGAACATGGCGCCCGGCTCAGGCATAGCGGCGCATCGCCCACTGGCGGACCACGAATGCAAGTCCGTTGAGAATCAGGATGACAGCCAGCAACACCACACCCAGCGCAACAGCCAGGGGCAGGTCACCCTTGCTGGTCTCCAGAGCGATGGCGGTGGTCATGGTGCGGGTAGAGCGGTCGATGTTGCCCCCCACGATCATCACCGCACCAACCTCGGACATGGCCCTGCCCAGGCCGGCGAGCACGGCCACCAGCAGTGAGTGGCGGCAGTCATGAAGCAGCACCCGCACACTGTCGATCCAGCGCAGACGCAGCACGCGGAACTCCTCCTCGTAGTCGCGCCACGCATCTTCGATGGTCTGGCGTGCGATCGCCGCCATCAACGGCGCCACCAGCACCGTCTGGGCCAGAACCATCGCGGTCGGGGAATACAGCAGCCCCATGCTGCCCAGTGGCCCCGAGCGGGACAGCAGGAGATACACCACCACCCCGACCACCACCGACGGCAAGCCCATGCAGCCGTTGAGGACGATCACCAACAGCTGGCGCCCCGGAAAACGGCCCACCCCCAGGCAGGCGCCCAGCGGCAGCCCGATCAAGGTCCCCAGAAATACCGCCAGACCACTCACCTGCAGCGACAGACCGACGATCTCGGCAACTCGGTGATCGAAGCCGGCCAGTAAGGCAAAGGCCTCTGAAAGGGCGAGACTGAATGCGTTCATGGACGCCCGGACTGGAGGATCGAAGAGAAGGTAGGGATCAGGACGCAGCGCAGATCAGCCTCCTCCACGCTGCATGGCCAGATCGATGCGCGACAGCAGGCGGCGGCAGGCCTCAGCATCACCGGCCAGAAAGCGCAGGCGAGCCTGGGTCACCGGAATGGAGAACTGGCCGACGCGCCGGTCGGGCATTGCAGTCAGCACCACCTCGAGGACCGCATCGCCATCCTCTGCCCGATACACCAGTGGCGCGGGCGAGGAGACACCACCAGGCAGCGCCAGGTACAAGCCCCGCTCGAACTCTGCCGGGCTTGAGCCAAGCTCCCTCAGGAAGCCGCCATCGACAGGCCCATCCACACCCTGCCGCAAGCCTAGCCTCCAGCGATCGGCGGCCAGATGGCCACCTCGTCATCGTCCTGCAGCACCCGCCCGGCGCGTGCAGCCGGCGGAATGTAATGGCCGTTTACCAGGACCAGGTGGGCACTCTTCTCGGGCACGCGGTAGCGCACGATCAGGTCTTCCACCGTGGTGGTGGGGGCCACGTCGATGTCCACGAGATTGCCGCGCCGTTCGGCCGGCAGGTAATCGGCCAGCGACGCAAAGAGCTTGAAGACGACCCTCATGCGAAGGCGGCCACCGGGTGACGGCGGGCGGTTGCGTCCGGCTGGGTGGCCGCCAGATAGGCCTCGAAGAAACGCTGGGGTGCCTCGAGCAGGTGATCCTTCCAGGGGCCGAGCCTGAGCCGCCCCTGAATCATCCCCCGCAGGGCACCGACATGCTGGGTCATGCCGATGGAGGTCGCACCGATCAACACATCGCCCTTGAACTGCAGGCTGAGGTAGCGGAAGGCTCCCTCATCCACCTGCTCGACGCCCTGCCCTTCGGGGTCGCCCCACCATTGCCCGAAGGACGTGGAGATCAGCCCCAGGGTGTCCAGCACATTGATGGCCAGCACCCCGGGCATGCGCGCCTGGCCTCCGGCCATGTTGATCGCCGCGACACGGGCCTGGTCGGCCGCATTGGGCTGGATGGCCGACACCAGATGGGCACCCGTGAACAGGTCTGGCGCCTCGGCCACGTCACCCGCGGCGAAGATCCCTGGCACCGAGGTTTCCATGCGTGCATCCACCAGCACCCCCTTCGCCACATGCACCGGCGTCGCATCCAGGAAGGCCACGTTCGGCGCCACACCGGCGGCAACGATCACCAGGTCGCAGGGCAGCACGTCGCCGGTGGACAGTCTGACCCGCAGCGGCGCGTCGCCGCCGTCGGCCCGCTCGATCCGCTCGACACCGGCCGAGGTGAGCACCCGGATGCCCTTCTCCTCGACCCAGTGCTTGATCATCGCCCCCGCCTTGGGAGTCATCATGCGCGGCACCATGCGGTCGCCCATCTCCACCACAGTGAGGGAGACGCCGCGCTTGGCAAGCGCCTCCATGATGATGCAGCCGATGAAGCCGGCCCCCAGCTGCAGCACCCGCGCGCCCGGCTGAGCGTAACCGGCGATGGTACGTTTAAGCAATATATTGATAATGGGCTCTCATATTGATACGGAATTATTCGGCTATAAAATACATATATTAAGCGAATATATACTTAAGTATAATTGCTACAGCGAAAAAGA